>NZ_CP025815.1:926505-1235340 GCF_003352045.1 Sulfitobacter sp. JL08 | reverse complement strand
TGGCGCGCTGCAGCGGGATCGTAGGCAGGGGGCTGCACGTTCGGGTCATAATAGTTCAGCGCATTGGACAAAGTGCTGTTGGCCACTTTTGCCTTGCCCAGTGTAACCGCCTTGGTGATCGCCTCTCGGTTCAGTGCCATTGCTGCGGCCTTGCGCACCGTCAGATTGTCAAACGGCGCCTTGTTGTGATTGGGCAGCACCAGATACAGCACGGTGGACGGTTCCAGCGGAACAGAAACGCCGTCTGTACTGTCAACTTCGTCAACCTGCGCCCACGGCACATAGCGGTTCACGTCGATCTCGCCCGCCATGATCATGGTGGCGCGCGCATTGTCGTCGCTGACTTCGATCAGTTCAGCGGCCTTGATCTTGGGCAGGCCTTCGCGCCAGTAGTTCGGGTTCGCGACCAGCGAAAGACGGTCATTCGGCTTCCATTCCTTGACCATATAGGGCCCCGATGCGACAGGATTGGCGGTGAACGCCTCTTCGCCACGCGCTTCCACGTCGTCCTTGCTGACGATGCCGGCATTGAAGATTTCAAGGTTCGACAGCATCGGCGCGCTGGGATGTTCCAGCGTCAGTTGCAGCGTGTCTTCGTCCAGCGCGACGAATTCCTTGACCGGCGCAAACCCTGCTGGATAGGCAGAGTTTTCATCCTTGCTGACACTGTTCAGGCTGAATGCCGCGTCTTCCGCGGTGATGTCGGTCCCGTCCGAAAACTTGGCATCGCGCAACTCGAACGTATAGGTCAGCCCGTCTTCGGAAATTTCCCAGTTTTCGGCAAGACCGGGTTGCAGTGTACCATCGGCCCCCTTGCGCAGCAGTCGGGTATAAAGCTGGCCATAGGCTTCGATATTGCCGGCCGCTGCCGAGATAATCGGATCAAGCACTGTGACCTTGTTGGGGGAAGCTATTCGGATGGCATCCTGAGCAGACAGTGCCGTTCCCGAAAGCATCAGCGCCATAGCGGCAGATATGATCTTTCTGGTGTTCATTTGTTTTTCTCCTGTTGGATTCCCTGATCGAGATGTTAGCAACCTATCATAATGTATGTGAAGTGTTATTTTTTCTACCAGAGCATTTTGCCGCCGTTCTGGCCAGTCCAAGCCAGACTGTTCCGGCAGGCTTGATGACCAAAAACGCAGTGTCAGGCGGATCAGTTTGCAAGGCGTCTGACGCAGCCGAAAAGCTCTGTGTTTTGGCAAACAGTAAGAGGCAATCTACCGACCTGCCCGCCACTGGCTGGCTTTCCAGAACAGCGAACGATAAGTCCGATACCGCATACATTGCCGAATTGACGCGTGACTTCCCGCCGAGTGTGCTATTTATGAAATTACTGTGGACAGGGTTCTTGAGGCGATCTGAATGTCGGTGATACGTCAGTTTTTGTTGGGCGCTCTGGTTCTGGGCGCCGCCCTGTTCATCTGGATCAGCTACGTCCCGGAAGCCCGGCCCTTTCTGGATCGCGTCGGGGTGCTTTCGCTTTTTGGGATCGAAGATGAACAGCCGCGCGGCGATCAGGCCGCTGACGCAATGCGCCCTGCTTTGGAGCCCGTTCGGGTAAAGGTATCGACGGTCACGGCAACGGTCAGCGCGGATGAAGTGACGGCCATCGGGGATGGCCGTGCCTTGCGCAGCGTGACGGTACGATCCGACACTGTGGGCAAGATAACAGACATTGCCCTGAAGGCAGGCAATCGCGTCGAGGAAGGCGCAGTGATGATCAGGCTGGAAAACGAAGCCGAGGCAATCGCGCTGGAACGCGCCCAGATCACTTTGGACAACGCGATTTCAGAAGCAGAACGCGTAAAGCAATTGCAACGAACCGGCGCCGTCACCGAAGTTCGGGCGCGCGAGGTTGAACTGGCCTTGCGGACGGCGGAACTGGCCCTCAGACAGGCCCAGTTCGATCTGGAACAACGCCGGATCGTCGCGCCAATTTCCGGTTGGGTCGGCCTGATCGACATAGAAGTCGGCGATCGGGTCACGGCGCAGGAAGCCCTGATATCGATCACCGATCGCTCTGAAATCCTGATCGACTTCAGAGTCCCGGAACGTGTGATCAGCGGCATCAAGATCGGGTTGCCGGTCAAAATCATGCCCTTGGGTTTGCGTGATGTGGTCTTGCAGGGCAAGATCAGCGCAATCGATACAATCGTAGATCGCGCCAGCCGGACCCTGCGCGTTCAGGCGCGTGTTGAAAACGCGGACGATCTGTTGCGGGTCGGTATGGCCTTCAAGGTCGGCCTGAGCTTTCCCGGAGAGACATTGTTGTCCGTTGATCCGCTTGCCCTGCAATGGTCCAGCGACGGCGCGTTTGTATGGGTTGTGCGTGACGGCAAGGCCCAGCCGGTGAATGTCACGATCCGGCAGCGTAACAGCGATCAGGTGCTGGTCGAGGGCCTGCTGACACCCGGTGAACCGGTGGTGACGGAAGGCGTGCAAAGCCTGCAACCGGGACGCGAGATTATTGTTAGCGACCAAAGCACTGCGCTTGGTGTCGCCTTGCCGTCCCAAACGCTTTAACGGGGGCGCGCCATGGCATCCTTTACCGGAAAAAGCACCGCCTTTGGTTCGGGAACCGCGCTTTTTGTGCGGCGTCCCATCCTTGCTTTCGTGTTGAACGCGCTGATTGTACTGGCCGGCGTCGCCGGGCTTTTTGGTGCCGAGATACGCGAACTTCCCAATGTTGGCCGACCCGTCGTAACCATAACAACGCCCTTCCCCGGCGCATCGCCTGAAACGGTGGATCAGGAACTGACCGGCCGCATTGAAGGGGCCGTCGGGCGGGTGTCCGGCGTGCGCACAATCTCGTCAAACTCCCGCTATGCCCGCAGCCGTGTTACGGTGGAGTTTGAAGAAAACGTTGAAATAGACGTGGCCGCCACCGACATTCGCGATGCCGTTTCGCGCATCGTGAACGATCTTCCCGACAATGCGGAAAACCCGCAGATCGTAAAGGCAGACGCCAACGCGGACCCGATCATGCGCATTGCCGTCACCTCGTCCGGGCGCTCACCGCAGGAACTGACGCAAATTGTCGAAGAACGGGTGCTGGACCGCCTGATCTCGATCAACGGGGTTGCCGACCTTCAGGTCTATGGTGATCGTCAGCCCATATTCCGCGTCGATATCGACCAGCTGGAAATGGCAAGCAGGGGCCTGACCCTTGCAGACATGCGAAATGCATTGTCGGACGTATCCTATGACGCGCCCGCCGGCGACCTGTCCAGCACGCAGCAATCGATCAACGTGCGGACCACGGCCACCGTCGCCACCGCCGAAGCATTCGAAGCGCTGAAGCTGGCCGAAGACGTCACGATTGGGGATGTTGCCCGCGTCACACTTGGCCCTGCGCCAAATGAAACGGTGCTGCGGGCAAATGGCAATCTGGGTCTGGGCATGGGTGTTATCAGACAGGCAACGTCAAACACGCTCGAAATCTCGGCAGCGGTGCGCAAGGTTGTTGCCGATCTGAACGAAACCCTGCCCGAGGACGTCAACATCTTCGTCACATCCGATGATGCGCTGTTTATCCAGGGGTCCATCGACGAGGTTTTGAAAACACTTGGCCTTGCGGTGCTGATTGTGGTTGCGGTGATCTTTGTGTTTCTTCGGGATGCGCGCGCCACGCTGATACCTGCCCTGACATTGCCTGTGGCCCTGATCGGAACTGTCGCTGCGATCTATCTGGTGGGTTTCTCGATCAACATCCTGACCCTGCTGGCTTTGGTTCTTGCCACTGGAATGGTGGTGGATGATGCCATTGTGGTTCTCGAAAACATCGTGCGTCGCCGTGCAGACGGGATGGGGCCGCGCGCCGCCGCCGTATTGGGGACACAGCAGGTGTTCTTCGCGGTTGTCACCACTACCGCGACCCTTGCGGCGGTTTTCATACCGTTATCTTTTCTTCCGGGGCAAGCCGGTGGCCTGTTCCGCGAATTCGGCTTTACCCTGGCGATTGCCGTCATGCTGTCTTCGGTTGTGGCCCTGTCGCTTTGCCCGGTACTGGCCAGCCGCCTGTTAACGCAGGACGCCGCCAAAAAACGCGGGCCACTGGTCTGGCTTGGTGACAGGCTGGTTGCGCTTTACGGGGCAAGCCTGCGCGCAGCGCTTGCAGCGCCTTTGGTCATTGTTCTTGTTGCCGCGCTGTTTGCGACCACTGCCGTTCTGGTTTCAAATGGCATCAAACAGGAACTTACCCCGGCAGAAGACCGCGCTGTGGCACTGTTGCGCGTGACTGCTCCACAGGGGGTATCCCTCGACTACACAACAAGAAAGATGCAGGAAATCGAAGACGCCGTGCAGCCGTTGCGCGCTTCGGGTGAAATTACCAATGTGTTCTCAATCACCGGTTTTGGCGCGGAAAACCGCGGCTTCATGGTGTTTACACTCGCAAAATGGGAAGAACGTGCCCGCGCCCAAAGCGAAATTGTCGCCGACATCAATGCAAAACTCCGCGAAATCATCGGCGTGCGGACATTCGCGATTCAGCCCAACAGTCTGGGCATCCGTGGCGCCGGGCGTGGCCTAAGCTTTGCGGTGACCGGTGACAGCTATGCCCAACTGGCCGAGGTGGCACAGCAACTGGTGAGCAGATTACAGCAGAACGAAGCCATGGGTCAGGTGCGGCTTGAGTACGAAACCACACAGCCGCAGATTTTCATCGAGATCAATCGCGCCCTCGCGTCGGATTTGGGAATCGACATTACCGGCCTGGGCGAGGCGTTGCGCGCGGTTCTGGATGGCAACAGCATCGGGTCGGTTTTTATCGATGACGCCAGCTTTGATGTGCAGATGCTTTCCACCAGCACACCGGTCAACGACCCCAATGATCTGGAGAACATATTCGTACAGACTGGCAGCGGCCTTATGGTTCCGATGTCCAGCTTTGTGAAACTGGAAGAACGTCCGGTGGCCCCAGAATTAAGCCGCGAAGGGCAAAACCGGTCGGTGGAAATATCTGCCGGGCTAACGCCGCGAATGTCGCTGGGCGATGCGATGGAAGAGGTGCGCCAAATCGCCGACGATCTCCTGGCCGAGGAAAACCGGATTGTGCCACTTGCCGAAGCCGCCACGCTGGACCAGACGAATTCGGGGCTTTTGCTGACATTCGGCTTTGCCATACTTGTCGTCCTGCTGGTTCTGGCGGCCCAGTTCGAAAGCTTTGTGTCAGCCGTTGTGGTCATGGCCACGGTGCCTATCGGGCTTGCCTGTGCGGCTTTTGCACTGCTGTTTACCGGCCTTAGCCTGAATGTCTACAGTCAGATCGGGCTTGTCATGCTGATCGGGATCATGGCCAAGAACGGCATCCTGATTGTCGAATTTGCCAACCAGTTGCGCGACAAGGGTCAGGATGTGCGCAGCGCGATCTATGATGCCTCTACGATCCGTCTTCGCCCCGTGATGATGACCATGACATCAACAGTTTTTGGCGGTGTCCCGTTGATCCTGTCATCCGGTGCGGGTGCGGAAGCGCGCGAGGCGCTGGGATGGGTCATCGTCGGTGGGCTGGGCCTGGCGACGATTTCAACCCTTTATCTGACACCGGTTGCCTATCTTTTGCTGGCCGGACTGTCCAAGCCGCGCAAGGCCGAAGAAGAGCGACTTGAAAGGGAACTGGGCGAAGCCGAGGCGATCTAGAGGGCGGCAAACTCGCGCATGTCCGATGCAATCCGCCGCATTGACGCAAAACCATGCCTGTCTGATGGTTTTGCTGCAGTTGACGCGGCGCATGACGCGGTCGGGAAATGCCCGTGCGTGCCGGACAATACACAGGAGCGGATATGAAAATTGCAAGTGTCACCTCGCCAGTGCGCGGCGGAACTGACGCGGTCCGGTTTGCCAACGTTTCAAGCCCCAGACATCTGTGTCGCGGACGACAGATCATCGATTTCATGCGCAACACCAGACGGGACGGGCGCGTTTGATGCGAACCGGAAAATCGTCGGGACCAGAGGATGTTTGGAACGCATTTTTGCGGATTTTTGCGCGCCCGATATCCGGCGTCATCGGTGCAGTTGCGCCGTTCAAATTGAAGACGCGATACCCGCCAAACTACTAACCTCTTGCAAATAAAGAAGTTTAAGAGCATCATTCAGAATCTGTATAAGACAACAAATTATTTTCGACCTGATATCGTTTTAGGGCTGGGGGGATCAGTTCTACTGACAACTCGGCCGCCTGCGAAAAAACCTGGGCACTTTCCTGCTTTAGGCGCAGATATACTGGAGTTTGTTGATGAAGAATTTTCGGCGTGTTTTTGGTTTGCTGTTTATCGGCGTCTTGAGTGCGGGCGCGGTACCCGTCTGGGCGCAGGCCATTGGAAAGGTGACAAGCGTTTCGCAGGGCGCGACCGTTACCCAGGCAAACGCAACCAAAAGGCTGGTGTCAAAGGCCGACATCATGGAAGGCGATTTGATCAGAACGGATGGCAGCGGCCAGGTGCAGATCGTTTTTGCAGACCGGACACGCGTTGTCGTCGGCCCCGCATCAGAACTTCAGATCGAAGAATTCACCCGATCCACCGGCGAAAAGGCCAGCCGGTTTGCTGTTCAGGCCGTGGGGGGTACATTTCGTTTTCTAACGGGTCGCAGCCCCAAGTCCGCTTATGAACTGCGCACACCGACCGCAACCATGGGTATTCGCGGGACCGAGTTCGATTTCGCAGTTGATAGCCGCCGTTTGACCAATCTGGTCACGTTTTCCGGCGAGGTCAGAATTTGCACCCGCACCAACTCGTGTGCACGGGTGTCCGGCGGGTGCGCGGTTGTAACCGCCAATCGTGGCCGCATTGTCCAGCCCGACACGCCAGAAAACAAAACCAGTTTGATAGTGGAAAACTTTCCGTTCATTCTTTCGCAGGAATCGCTGGCCAGCGATTACCGCGTACGCGTTGAATCCTGCGGCGAGGTCGGAAAAACAGTAACCACCCAGACAACCGTTCCACAAAAAAGCCGCGACCGTTTTGAAGGCGGCGGCGATCCGGATGCGCGCGGCGATACACGGGGCGGAGACGAACGAGGAGGCGGTTATGACGAGGGAGCCGACGAAAATTGACGCTTTCGGGTGGTTCTCTTTCGGTCGTTTTCTAGGTCATGAACAGAACGCCGTTTATCCTTGGGTTCGTGCTGCTGATTGGCCTGATGGTCATCCGGATTCTGGATCCCTATCCGGTCAAGGCCGGACGCGATTTCTACTTTGACAGCCTGCAACAGATAAAACCCCGAGCCTATCAGGATGTCGGAGTGCGCATTGTCGACATCGACGAAGCTTCCCTGCGCGAGTTGGGACAGTGGCCATGGCCACGCGATATGCTTGCCGATCTGGTCACGCAACTTCAATCCTACGGCGCTGCGGTTGTGGTGTTTGACGTGCTGTTTGTGGAAAAAGATCGGTACTCACCGTCCAATCTGCTTGAGCGGAACGCGTTTTCGGGGCTGACCTTGCCAGACGGGGCCCGCGAGAACCTGCTGCAAATTGATTTTGACGCGGTGTTTGCCGAAACCTTTGCGCACATTCCTGTCGTGTTGGGCACGGCGCAGACCCCCGAAACCGGAAAGCCAACCGAAACCGCAGTGGCCGAGGTGATCGAATTCGGCGAAAATCTGATTGATGTGCTGCCGCGGATGGGCGCATCAACTTCGATCATTCCGGTTCTGAAAGACGCCGCAGCCGGCATCGGCAGCGTCAGTGTGGAAGGCTATGGGCAGACCAGCGTTATTCGCACCGTCCCCCTGATCTGGAACGGCTCACAAGGCCCGATGCCCAGCCTCGCTTTGGAAGCGTTGCGTGTGGCGCTTGGTGAAACCTCCTATATTCTGTGGGGAACCGAAGGAACATTGGGCAGTGTTTCGGCCGTAGGTGTGGGCGAAATTGACATTCCGACACTGTTTGACGGCCAGATCTGGGTGAAATTCCGGCCATATCAACCCGACTTATATGTTTCAGCACATCAGGTGCTGGATGAAACATATGACCCCGCTCTTGCCGAAAAACTGCAAAATACGATTGTTTTTGTCGGGTCATCGGCGGCGGGTCTTCTCGATATCCGCGCCACTGCCCTTCGGCAAAGTGTTCCGGGTGTTTCGATCCACGCGCAGATCGTCGAACAGATTCTGCTGGGCACATATCTGAAACGCACCGACTGGATTCAGGGCGTCGAAATCCTCACCCTGATCCTGCTTGGCCTGATCGTTCTCTATCGCATGACATTGTCGGGGCCCATCTGGTCGTTTGTGACCGGTTTTTTCAGCGCCTTTATTGTGGTGATCGCCAGTTGGGTCGCTTACGCGACGCAGGGCATTCTGTTTGACGCGACATTTCCTCTGGTTGGGGGGTTCTTGGCGTTTGCCACCGTTGCGGGGTACCAGTTCGTAATCACGGACTATGACAAACGCCAGATCAGGCTCAGTTTCTCAAAATATGTTGCACCAACCGTTTTGGAGCAGATCGAAAAAAGCCGATACCAGCTTGAACTGGGGGGCATCACCAAGCCGGTGACTGTGATGTTTTGCGATATCCGTGATTTTACAACACTTTCGGAAACGGTAGAGGCATCGGACCTTGTTGCGCTGCTGAACGGCCTGTTTGACAAACTCAGCTTTGAAATCCTCGATCAGGAAGGCACGATCGACAAGTTCATCGGCGATTCCGTGATGGCCTTCTGGAACGCACCGATTGAAACGCCGGATCACGCTGCGCGCGCGTGCCGGGCGGCCATCCAGATGCGAACCGCGATCAAGGACTTCAATCAAAGCAAACCCGGTTCACCCATCCGGATCGCAATCGGCATCAACTCGGGGAACGCTTGTGTCGGCAACATCGGATCCCGCAAACGCTTTGATTATTCGGTCATTGGCGATACCGTGAACGTCGCCTCTCGTGTCGAAACCACGTGCCGTCATGTGGGCTTTGATATCGTGGCCACGGCCCGGACGGTGCAAATGGCACCCGACATCGCATGCCTTTATTCCGGCATTGTCGATCTGAAGGGAAAAACCGATCTGACCCGGATTTTCATCATTCTGGGGGACAGCACCTTCGCCCAGAGTGACCATTTCAAAAAGCTGAAAACCGACCATGACCTATTGGTGAAAGCCATATCTTCGGGTCTGGATCAGGCCACAATCGCGGACCGCCTTGATATCTGCATGTCGCACGCCAGGAACGCAGGTGTTGATCTGGTCGAATTCTATCAAAAAATTCCCGGCAGGTATGATGATTTCAGGGCTATCGAACAGGTTGAACCGCTACAGGAACGCGCCTGAATACGGCTGAATCAGGTAGAGATGCCTGAAAAACAATCGCGTTTTTTGTTTCCAAACCCGTGACGAACAGTTTCCGGCAAAGGGGAGCTACCGAGGCGCCTCGACAGCCAAAATCTCATTTTTCTATTTATATACAGATACTTGAATGGAAATCAAATGCACCAGACGGTTTCTGAGAATTCACTTTCGTTGTATCCAGACCTGCTATCTTTCCAATAACAGTAGAAAAACTCTGCATTTTCTGCTTAAGATTGTCCCGGACCTCTTGATAGCGTTCAGTGGTCCGAAACCCGTGGGGGCGGGCGATATGAAACGGATGTATTGGGTATTTTGTGCATGTTTGCTGCCAGCACCTTATGGTGTTTCGGCGGCTTTGCAGGTGTTCACGAACAAAGCTGACTTTCTTGCTGCGGCCGGACCGGATGCCGTGACCGAAGATTTTTCGACTGCGCCCTTGGGTACGATCTTTTCCGGCGAAACACCAATGCTTGGCACCCTTCGGTTCTCGTATGAGGGCGGGCCCGATGACGGCAACGGCGACCCGTTTAACGGGCAACCGCTGGTCAAGAACAACGGTGACGTCAACGGAACGCGCGAGTTCATGGGCGAAGTCAACGCAGACGGAACGCCATCAGGCCTGCATTATTTCATGTTTCCCGAAGCTATGTTCGCGTTCGGCGGCGATTTCGACGGTGCCGTCACCGGTTCTTTCCTGACGGTGTCCGCCGCAGGGCAGACGGTAAATCTTTCGACTTACCTGCCGCGGCCCGGCACAGGTTTTTTCGGGTTCACATCGTCAATACCTTTTGAATCGATCACGTTCGGAAGCCAAAAGTCGACAGGAAGCGAAGTGTTTCGCCTAGATGATGTTGTATACGCGCCACCAGAGCCTGAGCCCGAGGTATCGCCAGTGCCTTTGCCTGCAAGTTTCTGGTTCTTGTTCGCAGGCGCGGGATTGTTCGCGTCCATGCGCAAGTTTCGTTTGCAAAAAAATCCTTCAAGCCAGACCTGACGCTTCCAAAGCGATGGGCTTTGTCATGTAACACCGGCTTTGCTGTCGGGTGCCGCCCCCTGCCCGTTTCAACCCAACCTGCTATGACAGTGCCGCCCCGGCGGTTGCACGGACGGCAAGCGCCGTATTGATGCGCATCAAAATGTCCGTTCGCGGTTTGGATTAAACTTGCCGCATCACGAGAGGAGGACATCATGTTCAAAACTGTTCTTGTAGCAACCGACGGCTCTGACACGGCCAACCGCGCGCTTGACGCTGCCATTGATCAGGCGGTCAGGCAGGATGCACGACTTTACATCGTGCATGTACGACTGCACGGGCGCCCCGTTGAAGAGTTGGAGCATATGGCGGAAATCGAGCATATCGTTCCTGAATATGAGGCGCAGGCATCGTCGGGAACCGTTCCCTTTGGCGCGGCGTTGCGCAACCATATGTCGGATGCCGGGCATGAAGCACGCATTGTCGGGGAACTTGGCGAACTGATCCTCAAGCGGGCGAAACAGCGCGCCTTGGAAGCAGGTGTAAAGAAGGTCGATACGCTTTCCGAAGGGGGCGATTATGCCGATAGCATTCTTGACGCGATCGACGAAACCGGCGCAGATCTTGTCGTCCTCGGGCGGCGCGGCCTTGGAAAAGTCAGGCAATTTCTTATTGGCAGTGTGTCAAACAAGGTTGCACAACATGCCGGTTCGGCGGTTTTACTGATCCAGTGATCCGACGCCGCCCCCGGCGTTGTGACAGCGCAGGTGGTGAAAGGCAATGAAGGACCAAAAGGCAGCGTCAGAACAGACAACATTCTTTCACCGCGTGTTCGTGGATTTGGCGTTGCAAATGCGCTGGTCGTTTCTGCCGCCCCTGATGGTCTATTTTGCCGCTGGCGTTTCCGGCCTGACCTCGGTTGTGGGCGCCTTTTTCCTAAAGGAATACCTTGATCTTTCCGCGACCTTTGTCGCGGGTTTGACGTTCTGGGCGGGATTGCCATGGGTTCTGAAATTGCCGATGGGTCACGTCGTTGACCTGTTCTGGCGCTGGAAAGCGGTATTGATCCTGCTTGGTGCCGCGCTGATTGCGGCGTCCTTGCTGATCATGTTCGGGCTGGTATCACGCCCGGACGAGATGCGCGCGGTCTTTCCGCTTGAGACATGGTTTGTGATCGCCCTTTTGCTGGCTCCGTCAGGATATGCGATTCAGGATGTTGTTGCCGATGCCATGACGGTTGAGGCCGTGCCTTCGACCGACGGCAGCGGGCAGGCACATACCAAAACGCATCTGCGCGCGATGCATACAACGATGCAAACACTGGGCCGGATTGCGATCATCTCGGGTTTTGTTTCGGTGGCGGCAGT
The DNA here is from genome assembly GCF_003352045.1 of Sulfitobacter sp. JL08. Taxonomy (NCBI): domain Bacteria; kingdom Pseudomonadati; phylum Pseudomonadota; class Alphaproteobacteria; order Rhodobacterales; family Roseobacteraceae; genus Sulfitobacter; species Sulfitobacter sp. JL08. The sequence continues at coordinate 1,223,713 of NZ_CP025815.1, read as the reverse complement.
CAATATCTGGATCTTTTCGGACACCGAAACCCTGTCACGCGAAGCGCGGCTGGCACTTTATTCCAAGGTCTATCTGATTGCACTTGCGATTCCGGTCATATCGGTCAGCGGGATGTTTCTGCATATGCTGGTGCAACACAGACAGGCCGCGCGCGGATTACCTCAGGCCGGCCCCGAAGGCGAAACCGAAGCCAACTGGCAGATCCTTGGTGGTGGCCTTGCCTTTGTCGTTCTTAGCGTTCTGCTGGGCACTTCGGATTTTGCCTATGCGCAGGAAGCCATCTTTGTGACGTCGATGTCTGTCATTCTTTATCTTATCAGGCAACTGACCAAGGAACTCGAACCAGATGCCGCACGTGTTCTGATCGGCACCGCCACAATCATCTTCGTGTTCCGCGCCGTGCCCCTGCCCGGGCCGGGGCTTACGTGGTTCGAGATCGATGAGTTGGGTTTTGACGAACAGTTCCTGTCGATCCTGTCGCTGATCACCTCGCTGCTGGCACTGCTGGGTCTGCTGGTTCTGCGACCGCTGATGGCGGACCGGTCGATCGCCTATATCATTGTGTTGCTCACGATTGCGGCGGGGGTTCTTTCGTTGCCGAATATTGGCCTGTATTACGGAGTGCATGAATGGACGGCAGCGCACACCGGCGGGGTCGTGGATGCCCGGTTTATTGCAATCCTTGATACCGCGATTGAATCGCCACTGGGGCAAATCGCGATGGTGCCGATGCTGGCATGGATCGCGCGAAATGCACCACCGGAATTGAAGGCCACATTCTTTGCGGTCATAGCCTCGTTCACCAACATGGCATTGTCTGCATCCAGCCTTGGTACCAAGTATCTGAACAAGGTTTTTGTCGTTACACGCGCCTCGGTTGATCCTGTTACCGGCGCGCAGATTTCTGTGGCGGACTATTCCCAGTTGGGTCATCTGCTGATCGTTGTAGGGGTGATCACCGTCGCCGTGCCGCTGCTTGTCGTGCTGGTGGTGCAATCATCTGCGTACCGCACGTCGGAATAGAGACCTTGCATTCATCGTCGGCACTGGCAGCATAAAACCGGGGTTTGCGCTGGCATTCCTGGGCTAGGCTGCTCAGAAACTGGGCAGTGAAAAACGGTAGGTCAGGCCCAGTTCCACGCTTGTCGCACGAAACCCGTTTGCACCGTTGGTCTGGCTGATCTGGCCGCGCAGGGCATAATCCTTGTTCAGCCCATAATAAAGTCCCGCACCGGCCCTCAAAAGCGCACCCTCGACATTGGCGCCGGCCTGCAATTCACCAAAGAACTGAATTCTGTTTGTGCTGGAATACTTGCTTTGCAAACCGATACCCGCCAGCACCTCACCATATCCCGGATAGCCCCGGTAGGCCTCATAGGAAATGCTTGCTCTGATCGGCACATAGAAATGATCGCTCAGTATCCGGTCGGTCTGGATTGCGATCAGGTTAAGGTTACTGCGCGACGCGCCATTGACCGACATGTCGAACTTTGTCTCGTGTGACACACTGAACCGGTATCCTGCATACGTGCCCTCAACCGGATAGCTGGCGTTTTCAATCTGGTCCTCGGCGCGGAAATGATAATTCAGCGTTGCACCAAAAGTAAGGTTTTCCGAGGTGCCATCAGGCGCCATCAGATATCCGGCAGTCAGGCCGATGCCCCAGTTTTTGTTCAGCATATATTCGGCAGTTGCCTTTGGATAAACCAGCAACCCCGACCCAGTGTCGATCAGGGAAGGCGCATAGCCGCCAGACCCGATCCCGATCTGCCCATAAAGGTTCACGCGCGGAGAGATTGCAATACGGGTGCCAACCCCGCCGACAACCTGATTGTACAACGGCAACCCGTCATAGCCTACGCCGAAAGCAAAATACCAATAGCTGTTCTTTGTCACGAAACGCGAAAACTGCAGATCGACCGCGTGAATTCTGCCCTTGTAAGACCCTTCGGGATCGATCTGCGAATAATTGTCCAGCCCCATCGACAGCATGTGTTCAGGCGCGCGACCGGCAGCCTCGCTGCTGCCGGATGGCCCCGACTGAACGAATGTTTCACCTGAACGCGCATAAGGTCCGGTTCTGTAAGAGAACGGCATTTGCAGGAAGAAATTGATCTGGGTGTCATCGATAGAAGATTCAAAAAACTTCATCCGCGAAATGTTTGCACCGGCCGAGAATGTTTTGAAGTCATAGCCAAGCCCCAGATACCCCCGTGTGAACCCACCTGTTCCGGAAAGCTGCACGCTTTGATCAACACTCTTGCCGCCGCCCCCGCCCCCGAAGGACAGACCACCATTTACAAACAGATTGCCGAAAATCTTGCGCTGGCCATGTACAAGAACATCAAAGGCCATGAAGCCGCCATATTCGCCCTTTGACACCGGCGCATAGCCTCCTACGCCCAGGTAAAGCCAGTCGTTGATCGGTTTGAGGACATGATATCCGATCAAATCAATCGCTTCGTTATCAGGCAGATCGATATCCTGATAGTTAAGAACAAACAGACCACCTTGCCGGGTAAGATCGGCTTCGGCAGGACGCGCCTTGACCGGTTCCTGGTAGGCCGTTGTGGCAGAAGGGGCGGTTTCTGCTGATGCGTGGCAAGGGATGACAATGCTTGCCACGAGGGCATTCAGCACAAGTGCATAAAAGGTGGAGTACTTCTTTGCGATCAAAGCGTGCTCTGTCTATCAAGAGATATGTTCTGTTTTGATAACATCTGCCCCCGCCGCGGTCAGTAACAGTTTTTCGGAAGGCAGGTATCACACAGTCCCCGCCTGCCTGAAAACGCGAATGGCGCACCGGACGATGCAAGGGTACGTGCCCTTGAACGCGCGCCAAGGCTGCCGCCATGAAGCGGCAAAAACATGTACGAATTGTGAACCCGTTTGAGTAAAATCAATCTTGCCCGCCAGAGCGAAAGTAGAATTTCTGCCATGGAATTGGTGACACGGATATTTGCCGATCGCGCGGACGCAGGGCGGCGATTGGCCGAACTCTTGTCAGATATGGAACTGGATCATCCAGTGATCTATGCGCTGCCGCGGGGCGGTGTGCCCGTGGCTGTCGAGATCGCGAAAAGCATGAATGCGCCGCTTGATTTGCTGTTAGTCCGCAAGATCGGCGCACCGCGTAATCCCGAAGTTGCTCTTGGCGCGCTGGTAGAGGGCGGCGACGAACAGATTGTGATCAACGAAGATGTCCAGCGTTTGTCCGGTGCGGATGAAGCATACATCGCGCGGGCCGCGGCCGACCAGAGGGCCGAGCTTGAGCGGCGCAAGGCGCGGTATCTGCAAGGCCGCACGCGCCCGAATCCCAATGGCCGGACTGTTGTCGTCGTCGATGACGGTCTGGCAACCGGCGCCACCATGAAAGCGGCACTGATCGGGTTGAAGCGCTCTGATCCGACGCGGGTCGTGGTGGCCTTGCCGGTCGCGCCCAAACAGGCATTGGAAGACATTGAGGATAAGGCAGACGACATCATTTGCATTTATCCCGTTACATCTTTTCAGGGTGTCGGCGGTTACTATCGGGATTTTCACCAGTTGTCAGACGATGAAACCGTCAGGCTGTTGAATTCGGTTGAAACAAGCTGAACAGGGCATTGACGCCGATCAATCAGGCATCCGCGCCGGGGACTATTATCAGAGCAAGACGCATCCAGCAAAGGAGACACAGATGGAAATCTCGGACGCAATGCATGTAAACGCCGATTGGGTCGATGCGGACACACCGATCAGCGAAATCGCGAAAATGATGGAAAAAGGCGATATCGGCGCCGTTCCCGTCGGCAAGGACGACAAGCTGATTGGCATGGTCACGGACCGCGATATTACCCTGCGGGTTGTGGCTGCCGGGCGCGATCCGAAAAAGACCACGGCGCAAGACGTGATGACCAAGGGCATTGTCTATTGCCGGACCAAAGAAACCGTCGAAGACGCAATCCACCTGATGGATCAAAGGAAATTGCGCCGCCTGCCCGTGCTGGACGACAACAAACGGCTGGTCGGGATGCTTAGCCTTGGCGATATAGCACATGCCGTAAGCCGCGATCTGTCAGGTGAATTGTTGCAGGCCGTATCTGATCATCACGCCTGACATGTCAGGATCATCGGCTTGCACGCCTGAAAACTGTTTTTGACTGACGGACCCACTCATCCGGACGCTGCTGGTGCACATTGTCTTACCATCCGGTTGAAGCGCCATTTGGGTGTTTTCAGACCAATTCGAACCAGTCTCAGTTCTCTTCGGAATACGTGAACTTACCCAGAGCAAAGCTGACGCCACTCGGAAAGAGCGGCGCATCGATTGAGTTTGAAAGTGTTGCGATCACCCGTTGAAACCGCCCCGCATAGCGGACGTTGCATCCAACGCAAAGCGAATGACCGGTCCGAGCCCAGAGTGGATTGCGCAAATTACTTGCTCTTTGGAAAACATCCTGTAACGACTGGCAAAGATGGAATGATGGATCACGCAGATGCCAGAGGTCGCTCGAACTGCCTACCAAATGATCTCGGGCATGACTCCAGTTTTGCAACCCGGCAATTTCGTCTTTGTCACAACACAGGATCCCGCATTGGTCACGACGCTGTTTCCGCATGCCATTGCTACGGTGAAGGAAGACGAGGGAATGTCGATGGTGATCCCTGTTGAATTAGCAAAAAAATCAAACCTGAATGCCGATCACCCAATGAGATGCATTACGCTCAATGTGTACTCTTCATTGGAAGGGATCGGGCTTACGGCGGCGGTCTCTGCTGCTCTGGGAGACAACGGCATTCCGTGCAACATGGTGGCTGCGTTCCATCACGATCACGTGTTTTTACCCGCTGAACTGTGTGATCAGGCAATGATGACCCTGATCGCTTTGCAGAATTCGGTGGCTGGGCATGTGTCTTCAAAAGACGGTTGAAGCGCGATCCGGATTCATCGCGGAACAGCGGCTCCGTCCGCAAAGCAGCTATTGGTACAACCGCGGCGCGCGCCGTTTGCGCGCCCGTTGCGCACAAGCCGGTGGTGTCAGACTAATTCGAACCAGTCTCAGGTTGCCGCCAAATGCCGGAACCTATGCGGAACAAAGCTGGCGCCACTCGGCAAGAGCGGCGCTTCGGTTGATCTTGAAATGGTCTCTGCTGTAGAGGGCGCGCTCCTGATTGAAATGGTTGTAAACGGTAGAATGAACAGCAGCGAATTTTTGCAGACATCGCATCTGTCGAAAGCGGAGCATTGCGCGTTCTCGGCGTCGAAACGGCAGATGAGAGTTCTCCGCCCTGTTGTTCAGCCAGCGCCCCGTTTCCTGCTTATCTACTGCGCCAATTTCTTTTAGTGCAGCACCGTATGATCGCAGCCTGTCGGTTACGATCACTTCGGGACTACCGTGCTTACGCATTGCTTTCTTTAAGAATTTCAGAGCAGCCTTCTTGTCGCGGGTCTTCGTGACGTAGCTTTCGAGAACTTCGCCTTCGTGATCGACGGCTCGCCAAAGGTAGTGCCGCTCGCCGTTGATCTTCACAAACATCTCGTCCAGATGCCAACGCCAGTTGCTTGATTTCATGCCGGCAATTCGGCGTTTTCGGATCTCGGAAGCAAACATCGGGCCGAACCGATGCCACCAATATCTCACCGCTTCGTGGCTCACGTCGATGCCGCGTTCATGCAGCAAGTCTTCCACATTTCGAAGGGACAGAGGAAAACGGACGTACATCATCACAGCCAAGCGGATGATCTCGGGGCTAGTTTTAAAGTAACGAAATGGATCAGGTTTGGTCATGTCCGGAAGGTACGAAACCGCCCTGCCCGGCTCAAGCTAATTTGCTCTGACAGTACCATGTCGGGTGTCCCTAGGTCTGCAACGGAACTTGACCGTCAGTTCCGCAATGCAGAGGTCAAGTTTTCGTCGTGTTTGAAGTTTGCTCGAGATAGGTCAGACATAATCAATGTGATGAAGATCAGTGCCGAGCCAACCCATCCGTTGGCGCTAGGGGTGCCTTTCTTTCTGCTCCGGTCTCTGGAGCATGCGGGGCTTTTCATTGACAGAATGCAGCGGTCAAGAGCGCCTATCCCGGATCAGCATCGCCCCCTGACGGGCAAACTCATCGACGAGAATATCTAGATCCGCGCGCGTGGTGCGGTGATTGTTGATTGCAGCGCGCAGGCAGTGACGACTTTGCACCGTCGTGTCCGAAACAGCCGCGACACCGGACTCCTGCATTCGCACCATGATTTCGGTGTTCAACATCTTAAGTGCCGCCTCGTCCAACCCACTTGGGTCATACCGAAAGCAGACGATGTTGATTTCTGTTGGAAAGCAAATGCTTAGATTGGTAGTCGCCTCGATCCGCTCTGTCAGATATCGAGCGTGGCCGAGATCCTGTTCAATAAGGCGACCGAACTTGGCGACCCCATGTTCCTCCAGCGCCATCCATACCTTAAGTGCTCGAAACCCGCGTGACGTCTGGAGGCCGAAGTCGTGCAACCAAGCCCCTGACGCAATGCCGCGTGGTGCATTTTCTAGATATTCCGGTGTAACCGTAAAGCTGCCGAAATGCGCGTCGGCATCCCGCACCAGAGCGCAGCCCACCTCGAAGGGCGCATGCAGCCACTTGTGCGGATCAAGGGCGATGGAGTCTGCCCGCGCGATCCCGCGTACGAGCGCCTTGCCTTTGGGCGCGATGGTCAGCAGCGCGCCAATGCAGCCGTCCACATGCAGCCACAGGCCCTCTTCGGCACAGAGGTCGGCGATGGCTTCCAGATCGTCGATGGCACCGGTATTGACCGTGCCAGCCGTCGCGATCACGCACGCGGGCTGGAACCCCGCCGCCCTGTCCGCGATGATCGCATCGCGCAGGGCCGCAATGTCCATCCGGCAAGCACCGTCGGAAGGCACGCGGCGCAACGCTTGGTTGCCCAGTCCCATCGCTTCCACCGCGATCTGGTGGCACGAATGGATCTGGTCAGAGCCGTAGAACCGCATCGGGGCCTTGAGCGCCCCCACGCCCAACTCGCGCATGTCGATGCCGGACATCTGGTTACGCGCCACGGTCAATCCAATGAGGTTTGCCATCGACCCGCCAGAAACGAGCGTACCACTCGCCGTCGCCGGGTAGCCCATCATCTCTTTCATCCAGTTGACGACCTGTTTGTCGATCTCGGCAGCGGCATGGTCACCACCCCCAAGGTTCGAGCCAAGGATTGCGGCGAGGAAATCACCCAATGCGCCAGTGAAATTGCTTGCCCCCATGTACCACATCCAGAAGCGCGGATGGATATTGCCCATCGGATAAGGCAACATGTTGGTGACAAGGTCCTGATAAACGTCCGCCAGTGGTCTGCCCTTTTGCGGCATAGCACAACGGAACCTGGCGCGGACCTCGGGCGGCATGTCCTGCCATAATGGGCGGTCGCGCAGGTCACGCGTATAGTCAACCGCATCCCCAACAATACGCAGGGCAAGACCCCTGAGCGTTTCCCAATCGGCAGGGTCGAGGGTTTCCTCTCGGGGGTTGTTCACTTCTTTCACAATTGTCCCCTTGGTCCAATTGCCCGAACTTAATGGCCGTCAGCCATGACTGTCAGGACGCTTTGGGATCGGGTCGCACGACGACGGTTGCCGCAATTGGCAAGAAGTCGTCGCCTGGCATTCCGACCCGCCGGGCGTGTTCGCGGATCGCGTCGCCGTCGACCGCTTCGTAGATACAGCAGGTGCCCAGTCGCCCGTCAGCTTCGTTGACGACATAGGACCGGATCCAGCGCACCTTGTCGGACATTTCCTCGTCGCCGATCTTGCCCGAGATTGCGGCGGTCTTTTCAAGTTCTGCGGTGTCGGCCCAGGCGCTGCTGCGCCGGATCATGTAAAGTTGCATCACGTTTCTCCTTCTTAGGGTGTGCTTGGATTGCAGATCAATTCATCGGATCCTGTGCCTCGATTGGGGCCATGACGTGCCACAGCGGCGTGTCGCCCCACATAATGTAGGGGCCACCCGCGTAGGGGTCATTCGACAGATTTGCCACCATTTCCTTGGTGGGAAACAACAGCATTAGGTGCGGGCCTTCCTCGATCCACATGCCGCCATCGTTCTGATCCGTGGCCATGGGATTATCGTTGTTGACCATCGCATCTCCAGCCAGCATGTAAGACACCCCGACAACGTCAGTGGAGAAATCTCCACCGGTCGATACGGCATCCATCCAAGCCATCCAAACGGCGTCGTTGCACATCGGGTGCGTGTCATCAGGGATCAGTGGAACGCCAGGAAAACAGACCCAGCCGTTTGTGCCTTCCTGTAACAGTGTCCCGTCGAGGTCCCGGAAAGTGGCTTGTTCGGAAATGTTGGTCGGCGCGGCTGTCATGGCCCGCGCAATTTTGTCTGCAGTCGTTTCTGCCTGTACGGCGGGTGCCATAACGGAGGCGACTGCGGCCAAGAGCGCGCTTTTCATGGAAAATTGGTTCATTCGAAACATGGTAAGTACTCCTTTTTGCGATACGATTGAAAAAGATGTCATTGCGCTGCCAACTGATAACCGGGCGTCGAACGCGATAGCGCATTCTCCTCATCTGTCATGTCCTCGGGGATCGCGTCGAACAGCGGTGTCGTGATGTAGCGTTCGCCCGTGTCGGGCAGCATGCACAGGATCACGGTGCCCGGCGCCGCCCGTTCAGCGATTTGCATGGCTACGGCGAAGGTTGATCCGCCAGAGATGCCGGTCAGGATACCTTCGCGCTGCGCAAGTTTCTGCGCCCATGCGACGCCGTCGGGACCGGCCACGGGGATCAATTCGTCATAAAGCTTGTCGTCCACCGCTTCTTGCAAGACATGAGGAATGAAGTCTGGAGTCCATCCCTGAATTGGGTGTGGCTCAAATGCCGGATGGCTTGCCGCTGGTGAGTTGTCGGAATTTCGCGCCTGCGCTTGGCCACTGCCCAAAAGCTGTGCATTGGCAGGTTCAGACAGAACGATTTTTGTCTCTGGCCGTTCGCAGCGCAGAACGCGCCCCACGCCCGTCAGGGTGCCGCCTGTACCATATCCGCTGACCCAATAGTCCAACCGCTGGCCGTCAAAATCGGCAATGATCTCGCGAGCGGTCGTGTTTTCGTGGATGCGGGCATTTGCCCCGGTTTCGAATTGGCGGGCGAGGAACCAGCCGTTCGCATCAGCAAGTTCGACAGCCTTGCGATACATGCCGAAGCCCTTCTCGCCGCGCGGGGTCAGCACGACCTTCGCACCCATCATCCGCATCAGCTTGCGGCGCTCAACCGAAAAGCTGTCGGCCATAGTCACCACCAGCGGATAGCCCTTTGCCGCGCAAACCATAGCCAACCCGATACCGGTATTTCCCGACGTTGCCTCGACCACAGTCTGGCCCGGTTTCAGGCTTCCGTCCTTCTCGGCCTCTTCAATGATACTCAGAGCCAGGCGGTCCTTGATTGATCCCGCCGGGTTAAAGGCCTCTGCCTTGACGTAGAGGTCGACCCAGTTTGGCGCGAGCGAATTTATGCGGATCACAGGTGTATCACCGATGGTTTCTAAGACTGACGCGTAGAGCCTGCCGCGCCCTTGCGTTGTCCGGTTGGTCATTGAATCCATTGTCTTCTCCGTTCTGCTTTTATCGATTGCGGTGATGCCGCCTGGCGCAATTCAGTTCATTTCGCGCTTCGACAGCTGCCGACCTGCGCAAGTGGATCATTTGATCCTGAGGCAATCTTTTTGGCCAAGCTTGACGGATATCTGAAGAATTCCTGTAGAAAGCGCCAATTTTGCTGTATGACTAGCCATGACTTGGACATTTGGAGATTTCAAAATTGATCCTGAGCGATTTGAGCTCAGCTTGTCAGGACAGCCGGTAGCGCTTGAACCGCAGGTGCTGTCGTTGGTGATCCACCTTGTCCGGCACCGCGATCGGCTGGTGACAAAGGACGAGATTGTTGCCGCTATTTGGCAAGGCCGGGCGGTCTCGGACGCAAGTATTTCCAGCCGTATCCGCTCGGCTCGTCAGGCCCTAGGTGACAGCGGTGAAAACCAGGCTGTGATCCGCACCGTGCATGGTCGTGGGTTCCGCTTCGTCGCCGATGTCATCGTCACGCGGCCCGCAACTGTGGCATCCGATGTCCCAGCCTCCCATACGCCGGTTCATCCGGGCGGGCGTCCCTCAATCGCGGTGCTGCCATTCAAGCCGCTCGGCATGTTACCGGAACTTGCTATCTTGGGCGATGCGATCCCGCACGAGATTATCGATGCGCTGTCGCGGCTGCGTTGGCTGGCGGTTATTGCTCGCGGGTCGTCCTTCCGCTTCCGGCAGGACAACGCGGATATGGATCTGGTGTCAACCGCGCTTACGGCACGCTATGTCCTGTCAGGCATCATCGAAAATGCGAACCAAAACGTTACAGTTACTCTGGAACTGACGGACACCAGCTCCCGCGAGATTGTCTGGGCCGACCGGCTGGTGGCGCCCGTCGATGAAATCGGCGACCTGAGGGCGCGTATCGTGGCGCATCTCGTTGCTGCGCTCGAGACGTACATTCCCTTGAACGAGGCGCGACTGGCGGGGCTGCGTGATCTTGAAAGCCTGGATGCCTGGGCCAGCTATCATGTGGGCCTCGGTCATCTCTACCGCTTCACAGCCGCCGATACGGCGCTTGCGCAGTCCTGTTTCGAACGGGCAGTCAAAGCGGATCCGCAATTTGCCCGCGCGCACGCCGGCCTGTCCTTCACCAGCTTTCTTGACGCTTTCTTGCGCCTGATCCCTGATACGTCGTCGGCGGCCCGCAACGCGCGGCTCCACGCGGAGCGTAGTTTGGAACTGGACGCCCTTGACCCGTTCGCGAACTTCACGATGGGCCGCTCCTTCTGGCTGACGGACGAGCCAGAAGTCGCTGCAGACTGGCTGTCGCGGGCAACGACGCTCAATCCCAACTATGCACAAGGCTTCTACGCCGCGGCGTTTACAGCGATGCTGACGGGCAATGCGCCAGTGACGTTCGCAGCTCTGGACACCTCGTTGGAACTAAGTCCGCTTGATCCACTGCTCTACGGCATCCACGGCGTCCGCGCGCAAATGCTGATACAGAAGGAAGACCATCAGGCCGCGGCTCATTGGGCCGACCGCGCGGCCACTACGCCCGGTGCGCACTACCTGATCGCCATGATCGCACTTTCTGCGAACAGCTTGGCTGGCCGTCATGACCAGGCGGCCCGATGGCGACAGAAGGTCCGCCAACTGAAACCCGACGCGACTGCCGAAGACTATTTTTCGGCCTTCCCGACGCGCGATACAGCATCACGTACGCGTGTCGCAGCCGAATTGAGCCGACAAGGTTTCTGAATGCCGCCATCATCCTGCGATCTACTTCCAAGTAATTGATATTACTGAAAACTATTGCCGCCCTCAGCCAAAGCGCAAGCCTTCCCAAGTCCGTTTCTGACCGCCATCGCGGTCGTTAGTGCACCACGCAGAATCAAGGCTGTTACTTCCCGCATTGTCCAATTCATGTGCAATCCTTAGTGAAGGTCTCCAAAGGGGAGCAAAGCTGCCCTGTGTGCACTTTTGGCGAATGGGCGCTATGTCCGCAACTCAGTCATAGCACCATTTTCCGCGAGCGTCTGATCTCGCGCGAAGCGGCCGTCCGAGGCTGAAACTTTGGTTTTTCTTGTCCGAACGGCTGCTCAAAGGCGGTTAGCTGTCATCTGAGAGAAACTCTCGAAGGACCGTTCCGAGCCCGAAGCCGCCGGATTGAAATCGTGTGCTTCGCCGGTGCAGCAAGCTGAGTTCCTTGATCGATCCGAGAGCTTCGCAGCAAAGTAATCACAGAAGCGGACGTTCGTCACTAACGCAGTGAAGATCCAAATGCCTACAATCGAGTTGCAGACTATGCATGAATGCCTCTGTGTCGCTTGGCTTTGCCAATATTGAGGGGGTGCCACCGGCATATCCGGGAAATCCCTGCTCTTGCGAAAGGTATTGTGAAAGCAGAGGCCCCAAGTTTCACGCTTGCAGGACCATAAGACGCACAGCTTCCGGCCCGATGGCTTCCAATGTGTGGGTGGAGCTTGCAGCCTGCGGAAGTCGGAAAATTTCTCCAGGTCCAAGAAGTGTCTCTTCGTTTTCTGGCGCCGATATACGCAATGAGCCGCTCAGAACCACGGCTAACTGATCTTGATCGGGTGTCTATTGCACACAATTGGCTGGTTTGTGCGCATGTAACCCATTGGATATTGGTTATGCCTTAGTTTCGTGCACTGTGAGTTCTCTCAGCAACTCAAACTTCACGCGGTTCGCACTAACCTGCCGATAGAAAGATATTAGATATGCGGTTGGCCCGTGAAGCCTGCTTAATCCCGTGGTTGCCGCAACCACCGTGCCAACGTCTGTGCGCCCATTCAACACGAGAACCCCCCCGATGGTGTTTTCAGACCAATTCGAACCAGTCTCAGTTCACTTCGGAATGCGTGAACTTACCCAGAGCAAAGCTGACGCCACTCGGTAAGAGCGGCGCATCGATTGAGTTTGAAATTGTTGCGTGAAAAAAGGTGTCGCTCCTGGTTGAAGTGGTTGTGGACGGAAGAATGAACTGCGGCGAATTTCTGTAGACATCGGGCCAAATCTGTTCCACCAGAACCGAACCGTTTCGTGGCTGATCTCGATCCCGCGCTCATGCAGGAGGTCTTCGACGTTGCGGAGTGAGAGCGGAAATCGAACGTACATCATGACCGCCAGGCGGATGATCTCAGGGCTGGTCTTGAAGTAGCGGAATGGGGAGCGTTTTGTCATCCCACGAAGCTACGGAACCACCCTGCCCGCCTCAAGCCAGTTTCTTCTGACAATGCCTCACGAACATCTCGTCAAGATGCCAGCGCCACTTGCTCGATTTCATCCCCTCAATCCGTCGCTTTCGGATCTCGGACGCAAACATCGGGCCGAACCGGTGCCACCAGTATCTCACCGCTTCGTGACTGACATCGACGCCGCGTTCATGGAGCAGATCTTCCACGTTGCGAAGGGACAGCGGGAAACGGACGTACAGCATTACCGCCAGGCGGATAATCTCACGGCTCGTTTTGAAGTACCGAAATGGATCAGGTTTGGTTATCCGACGAGGCTACAAAACCGCCCTGCCCGTCTCAAGCGATTTTGCTCTGACAATGCCTTCGACAGACAGGCGGCACAGCTGGATGGCGTTGAGTTGTTGGTCGGGGACCGCCGGCAATAATGCGGCAAGGCCAATATGTGGACAGCATGCCACGGACGTTCGGGGTGACGCGAGATATTTAGGGTATCGCGCCGACTGGGCGTTATCGGGCATTTGCCAATGCGAGCCGCGCTTAAGCCGCTGGCAGACGCCGCCGCTCCCACAGGAAGGCCATCATGGCGAGCAGTGAGCCCAAGGCTGCCAGTGCGCCGGCGGCGGACACTTCGGGGACGGCGGCCACCACATAGTTGACGCCACCAACGGCATCGAGATCAAAGCCAGTACAGCAGCCACCCGCGAGGCCTTCTCCATTGCCGTCTATCTTAATGAAACGGGCCTCCGAAAGAGAAGATCCGCTCAGATCATATGACCGAGCAAACGAAAAGTCGGTTCCCCAAGATTCATCCCCATTAAGATCTACGACAGCCGCCGCCTCACTAGCAGTTACATCGTAGTAATTTTCCCCATCCAGACTTACGAATACGCTAATCAAACTGAACTCAGCCCCGCCCCAATTCGCTTCATAAACATTGAAATCACCACCATCTCCATCGATGATCCTGTTGTCACCAAAGTCATATTCGACAATTTGGCCACCAATACCTACCATGCCAACAAAGTCTTGATTAACCACAGAATTTGGTTCCCCAGTGAATAAACTGTCAACAAACCCGGTGGTGTTATAATTCAGTGTATCTGTAAATAAAAGTGAATCGGGCGAAGTTGCTGTTTGAGCAACCGCCACCCCCGCGCCCAACCAGATACTTACCGCCAACGACGCGCTGAAAATTCCAAACTTCTTCAATGTTCTGACTCAATAATTCTGACTTACTCTAACACTTAAAACTATGGTCTTCCTAACCCTATTTGGAAAACCTAGCCAATCAAAGAGATATCCCGTGAATTCAGCATTGTAGCGGGCAGCTATATGTTTTTAGCGGCGGGTCACCCTAAAACTCGCGCCAATGCAGGCATTGATTTAATGAGTAGTAACTCCGGAGGCAGCAGCGAGGTAGAGCAGCGCAATCTTGGTATTCGAGCTAAGCTCAGACAGCGACCCGCCGACGCTCCCACAGGAAAGCCATCAGAGTCAATAGCGTGCCAAGGGCGGCGAAGCTACCTGCTGAACTAACCTCGGGAACCGATTGCGCAAGTGCCCAATTTCCGGATTGTAGTACATTAGCCTGTGTTTCAGCCTCTTCCCCCGAAATTTCATCATAAGTGTAGAAATAAACTTCATCCTGGGGGACGCCACCAAGTGGGGCAGAAGATGAATATAAGTAATTTTGAGTTGAACTGGTGTTAGGTATGTTGGGGGAAACCCCGAACGGCAAAGTGCTCTCGAGATAAATCTCCCATTCGTCGATATTACCGCCAGCCGTTCCAACCGAGAAGGTTAAAACATCCGAGTCCGATGACGTAAAACTACTCTCACCGACGCTGAAGGAGTAACTCGTTATAGCAGAACTGATATCTGTTAGACCACTCGTTTCATCCAACGGGTTAGCCATGGTAAAACTACCGGACAGGTAATCGCTAAAAGAATAACCCACGTCGATATCAGGGTCGTTGACGATGTTAGTTAAAGGGAGACCGGTGTATTCATATGTGGAAGCATGCGCTTCACTGGTCAGACCGGTAGTTGCCGCTGCAAAGACTGTGAATAAAATATATTTCATGAACTGTGATGCCCCGCTGAAGATCTTACGCTAAAATGCTCGATCTGCGTTTCATACAACAACCACCGATACTGGAGATAGGATCAGGCACTGCCTTCACGCGGAAAAATCGTTCACTTGTCCGCCTACAGTATCAGAAAAAATAGTATCTGGAAACAATCTCGTTTGGAGCATCAAATATGCGCCGAAAGGTGGAGGAGCCATTCATCCGATCCGCACAACCGCAGATCTTATTCGCTCTTAGTGCTGCTCTGAAGCGATCGGTTGTAAAGTCTGCAACCGGTCCATAGTTAGGTTTTCAGGCAGGGTCTGCTCAGGTTCGAAGCCGCGTTTCATGCCGTTACTAATTTGCAGGTCTCGAGCCTTGCGGAAACTGCCGGTGTGGGAGGCTCAAACCGGCTACTCACTTGGACCGCGTGTGTTCATAACTTCGAAGCACGGCTCAGAGATGCGACCGTCAGGGCCTGGGCAAACCCGCTTGCGCCATGCAGGCTTGAGCAGCAGGCACTGCCACTTCGGAGATTTTCCCCGCCATCGCCATGCCCGTCAGACAGGGTAGCGTGGCTCGAAACTCTATCGCCGGACAGCCCATGTTGTTGTAGCGCATAACGGCGTTGTTCAGGGTGGTCATCGCTGCTCGGTTTGCCTCGCGGTCACCCCTGTTCGCATTCTCCAGGAGATCAAACCACGCAGACTCTGCCCGTGGATTTTCAGCGCCGCTAGATAATCCGTGCGTTGAAAACTTGCGGGTGTCGTTTATCAAAAAACTTTTTGCGTCCGTCGCCGCTCCCAAAGGAACGCCATCAAGGCCAGCAGAGAGCCGAAAGCTCCCAGTGCGCCAGTCGCGCTAACTTCCGGGACAGACACCAACTCACTGGCCAACGTATAATTCACGCCGCCAACGGCATCGAGATCGAAGCCATTATTATTATCAACACCTCCCGCAGGAGTGTTCGAATTTCCGTCTACAACGTTTCCGTCTATCCGAATGTAGCGAGCCTCTAGCAGGCCACTCAAATCATATGACCTCGCATTATTTGGGTCACCGTGATCTTCATCACCAACGATTTCTACGGCAGCGGCTTCGGTCGAAGTGAGATCAACGTAGCTTATACCATCAAGGCTCGCAGAGACTTTAATGTAGGTATTTGTATTGCTGAACTCTGGATATCCAAGCCTCACTTCGTACACATTAAAGTCGCCACCAGGGCCATTGACAATCCTGTTCAAACCGAAATCATACACAACGATTTCACTGCCAATGCCTACATAACCAGAAACGCCGCCTTCGGCTGTAGTAGCGTCAGGTGCTCCGGTGAACAAGCTATCAACAAATCCGGTGGTGTTTAAACTCAGCGTATCTGTCGTTAAAAGATTTACACCGCTCGTTAAATTCGTTTGGGACGAAGCTGCTGTTCCGATCAAAAACGGACAAAGGAAAAGCGCAGCTAAATGGAATTTTCTTGGCATAGAAATTCTACGATTCCAAACGGTTCTAATTAGTAAAATAAATGAAACACTCGATCGATGAGCTGGAACTCTCAGATACCAACAAATTTGCGCATTCACTCAAAAGCTAGCAGTTGCAACACGGTTCCACAATGGCTCTCTGCATTAAGGCGGTGAAAGATCTCGGCCTTCCGTGATGTCTGGCACCGCAATCTTGGTGTTCGAGCATCAGTTCTGACCACGATCCACCGCCGCGCCTACACGAACGCCGGCTGTCTTGAGCGGGCGGACTGACTGCGCCCGGATCTCTGTTAGGCGTTATCGGGCATTTGCAGCTGACGCCGTGCCTCGGAGCAGGTGCTTTATCAGTTGCGGTTGCCGACACAACGGTCGCCCGAGCAGTTAGGGCTCCTTCTTTAACACCAGAGGCCGAAAAAAATTCGGGGCTTGCGGCGAGCACAGCGCCTGGCTCCTCAAGCGAAAGCCCGCCAGATCGACCCCTGCAGGACCCCCGGGATCCCAGGGCCAGCGCCGATATACCGCCTCCCCACGCCTCTCAGTCCCGCGTGCCGGTGTGCGATGCCTCGCATCAGGTCGCAGCTTTGACAAAAGTTGTCTCAACAGGTATCATTTTTTCTGCCCTAAGGCGGGCTTCAGTCAAGGGGGGCTTTTCATTAAATTACTTCTTCTACCGCTGACCGCCTGCGTGATCTGCGCGGCATCACTGGCTTCAGCGCAGTCTTATTCTCTAACCGTGACACTCGATAATCCGGACCCCGATGCTGATGACCGCTTCGGACACAGTGTCGCGATTGACGGCGGTATAGCGGTGGTCGGGGCGGATCTCGACGACACGATCGTTCCGGACGCGGGATCTGTTTATGTCTTTGATGTGACGAACGGCAATCTGCTCAACACGCTGAATGACCCGAATCCAAGCCCCTCAAAAGACTATTTTGGCTCAAGCGTCGCCGTGTATGGCGACACCGTCGTGGTCGGCGCATATGCGGACGACGCTGGACAGACTTTTACGAGCAACGACATAATCTTCCCCAATAGCAGCTACGATTCCGGCGCGGCTTATCTTTATGACCTCAACACCGAAGGGACCACCGAACCCACCACAGAACTGGAGCATCCGGACCCGCAGGCCTCTGACCGTTTCGGTAGCAGCGTCGCAACAACGGACACCTACGCTGTAATCGGGGATTGGCAAGATGACATCAATATCCCAGGTGTAGGTGATTACAACGACGGGTCTGCCTATGTCTTTGACGTGGCGACCGGAAACCGTTTGTTCAGGCTGGACAACCCGACCCCTGAGAGCGGAGACTTCTTTGGCGCCTCTGTAGCCATCTCAGGCAATATTGCCGTGGTGGGCGCCTATAGTGATGACACTGGCGCGACCAACGCAGGATCTGCCTACATTTTCGACGTGACGACCGGGGTTCTTTTACAAACACTCAGTAATCCTACCCCGGGCGCATTTGATGGATTTGGGGGCAGCGTCTCGATCTCCGGAAACACGGTCCTTATCGGCGCACGCGGCGCCGGAGAAGCCTATGTTTACGAACTCGATCCGAATAACCTCACGCAGAGTACACTCATCGCAACTCTCATCAATCCTGGTGCAGACGAAACTGACTTGTTCGGGTCCACTGTCGCGGTGTCTGGCGACATCGCGGTTGTCGGCGCAGAAGGAGACGACACGGGAGCGCTTGATGCCGGATCAGTGTATATTTTCGACGTCGCAACTGGAGATCTTTTGCAAACACTCAACAACCCGGATCCGGATGTAGCAGACTTGTTTGGAACCAGTGTTGCGGCCTCCGGAGACACAATAATTGTCGGCGCTCAGACGGACATCTCCCGTTCAGACGGTGCCGGTACTGCCTACATTTACTCGTCGGCGGTCGTCAGCGTCCCAGAAGTCAGCGCCACCGGAGCACTGGCGGCTTTTGGTTCTCTGCTGGCAATGATGGCATTTCTCTGGGAGAGGCGCAGGTTGGCCGATCTTGTTGGCTGATCTCCACTTGTACAGCAAGCGGTAGACACCTCGAACATAGCGCCCTGCAGAACTTACTTTCGGGCATCTATTCACTTGCTGAACACAAACCACCCTGTTTTACGCCAAAAACAGAGTGCGCAGCGTCCAAAACGCGTTCTGCTGCATCAAAGTCTCATCTGAAAATTCTGAACAGTTGTATAATATGCCCTGAAACTGCCTCGTCCGGCGCGGGATTTACCACCTGACAGCTCCGGGATATCTCGCATCCGTCGCTTTATCTCTTTTTTCTTTGAGCCTGACCAAAATTTACGGCTTTGTGGACCGAGGGGGATAAAAATGAAACATTGGCAAATGGTCATGGCTGCGGTCGCGGTTGCATCTTCCACCTGACGGTGTGCTGCTCAGACCTACTCCCTCGACGAAACGCCTGTCCAAACCTCACCGTCATCACAGAAGTTTTCGGGCGTTTGCCAATGTTGTGATCACTCATTACGTTGATTGCAGACGCCGCCGTTCCCACAGGAATGCCATCATCGCGAGCAGTGAGGCAATTGCAGCAAGACTGCCTGTTGTAGTGACTTCGGGGACGGCCGTCACGCCCTGTTGGCTTACGGTAACAGCGCCAGAAACATAAGAAGTTTGGTACCCAAGAAACGGATGGGCAATCCCGTCTCTCGAGAGGTTATCAAGAGAGGGATTAGCTGTCGTGAAGTCGTTAATTTCGATGTAGAAATCTTGAGTGACTGATAAACCCGGATCCCCCGCGAAAATCGCCAGAGTATCAATTGTGGCACCATATTGATAATTGATTGCAGTAAACGAAGGAATGAAAGGATCGCCTCCAACCCCCGTGGACGTCAAAGTGTTTATTAAAAGACCGCTACTGGTTAAACCGATGTCTCCCGTGAAATCGTTGGTTATCGAAAAATCAAAATTCACATTAAGCAACTGTCCGCCGGACCAGTTGCCAAAAACATCATAAGTACTTGCCTGAGCATTCACAGGTGCGCCTAAAACCATAGCGCACAGCACGTGTCCAATAATATTTTTCATAGCCCGCCCCCCCCCGGGGGGAATAAATAGCCAAAAATAGGCTCCGCATTAGCCCTAACAGAGATGTGATGATTGAGCGAGTGAATTCGTGACCGTTTAGTAAGTTGGGTAAACAGTAAATTTGCTGCGCTGAAAGAAATCTTGTCGCGGAAAAGGCGTGATAGCGCATCCGCCTGAGCGGAACTGGGGGCGGTGGGTCAAATGACAGCCATTTGTGCCTAGTCTGGGCAAGAAAGCCGCCCTTCAATGCCCATTAGAGCTAAGCTAAAAGTCCGCACCCCGGTCATCGCAGCAATTTTCGCCACAGGCTGCTCTGAGCCGAAGCTTCCGTTGATGTCATTCCTGTTTAAAGGTCCAGAGTCGGGCGAAAACTGTCTATGTGGGATGCGCAAACCGGCTACTCAATTGGATCATGTCTGTCTGTCACTTCGCAGCACGGCTCAGAAATACAGCCGTCAGGGCCTTGGCAGACCCGCCTGAGCCATGCAGGCTTGCGCAGCAGGCCCTGCCCCTTCAGTGATTTCCCCCGCCATCGCCATGCCCGTCAGACAGTCAAGCGTGGCTTCAAGCTCGGTCGATGGACACCCCATGTTGTTGTAGAGCGTAACCGCATTGTTCAGGGTGGTCATCGCCTCACGGTTCGCCTCGCGGTCCCCTTTGTTTGCATTCTCAAGCAGACCGAACCAGGCAGAGACGGTCATGGGGCCAAGAATGGCGCAACGCGTACGATCGCCCGCATTTTGTGCGGAGGCTTGAAGAGTTGCAGCCATAAGCGCCGCAGAAGACGCGAGAACAAGAAATTGAAGGGTACGCATGTGTAAGGACCTCGTAATGAATGGTGTGAACATCCTGCTAACAGATATGCCTTGAAACCTGAACGTTTGGAAGAGATCGTGTGCTTTCAATTGCATTTCTTCAGGTACCCGGAGTTTGCCCAAGCACCAAATCGCGACACAAAGCCTCAAATGACGGCCCAGTTGTCCATGACCAGCGCATAGAGGCCAATCAAACCGTTTGCGACAGCATGGGCGACGACAGCGTCCCAGACACGTCCGCTGCGCAGCACCAGAGCGCCAAAAACCAGCCCGGCGACAAAGGCCAGAACAATATTTCCATGCAGCATCGCAAAGAGAGCGGATGACGCGATCAGCGCAATCGCTGTTCCGTATCTGCCGCCAAAATTCAGACGGTTCAGCAGATACCCCCTGAAAAACACCTCCTCGATCACCGGCACAAGGATCGTGGTCCCAAAGAGACGCGCGACGATCCACACGAGCAGCGCCGTGCCCGTCAGCCCCGGCACGATGTCCGCCAGAGCGGCACTCTCGCCCCATTGCCCGGCGAGCCACATAGCTGCAATGGCGGCACCTGCAAACACAGCCAGCGGATCGAGACGCCAGGACACACCCGCCGGTATGCAACGCGCAAAGGCAAGCAGCACGGCAAGCGTGACCAGCACCCTGTAAGGATACCCCACAGCAGGCACCTCGAACAAAGCACCCACAACCAGAGACGAAAACAGAAAGACCGTAAACGGCAGGATCTGTGCGGAAATCTGATCTTCAAAGAGGGACGGCTTACGGATTGCAGTCTTGCGCGCCCCGCCCTTCTGAAACCATGGAATGCGATCCACGGCGAATATCAGGGCGCCCGTGAGCAAGGTGAAACTGATCCAGCCCGCATAACTGTGGAACCCGTCGACCGCCAGGTCCGGAGAGATGTATTCGCCAATCATCATGAGAATGGCAATTCTGAGCGCATTGAACGTCCAGCTCAGCGCGGCAACCAACGGGAGCACGGCGATCGCACGTTTTACATTCAGCTCCTTGCGCATCCAGATGATGTACGCGGCCATCGCGCTTGAGGAAAAGGCGATCCCTGAAACACCAGCGCAGGAGGACGCGATACTGACAACGAATTTATCAATTCCAAGAATAATCCCGCCGTCCCAGAGCACCGGCTGACCAAACAGTCTCAGGAAGGTTGACGTCAGCCGGATCGTGGCATCCTGCAGAAAGGACTCAACCCAGAGCGTTTCGCCCACGAAGACGTCGAGTTGCGGCAAAGCACTGAGACCAAGAATAACCGCAATCACCTTCCAGTTAAGAAGGTTCCGAATTTCGCGGGCGGGCAGCAACCACAGCAAAAGCCCGGACACAAAAGCGATGGTTCCCGTGAGCCAGGAGAGAAGGACAACAACCGACACCGCGCCAGATGAGATGTCCGTCCGTGTTAGAAAATAGGGCAGCAGGATCAGGGCAAACCCAAGAACATTGAAAACCAGCCAGGCATTGGGCTGTTCAAAACTGGAGACTTTTGCTGCAAACTCGGAAACGGAAACACGCTCCGGTGCCAGAAGTCGCACAAAACCTGCAATAATCGCAAAGAGCAGGATCATCCCCGGAGCCTTGGAAAGCGACGTACATGCCGGCTGTGAGCCGAGGGCCGCCAGGCAAAAACTCGTATCGGCCGGCCGTTCGATCAGGCCGGCCAGGTCAAACCGATAGACGAACACGAGCAGTATGGCTTCGATCAACAGGAGCGCCGCAGCAAAAGCCAGGCGGCTATGGGGCCACAAGCGATCTGTCGTAGCTTTTTTATCTGCAGAAACTTTCATAACCATAGCTACGGGTACAGCATCACACAGCGAAACTGTACTAAAAAACAAGGCTGTGATGTGACCGATACATCGATCAAAACGGCTATGCCGCCTTATATGGCCGCCAGCGGCGCCCTGCTTTGGGAAATTTCAATGCCGTAACCACCAAGGCGTGACGGGGCCTGCTCACAAGCAAACAGGATCTCGTGAAAACAAGACGTTCCCAGAACGTCATGCAATCAGCAGGCATCGCCGCAGTTGATTTTGGCGGCCAAATTTTGGGCAAAGGCAAGCAGTTCGTCAGAATGTCGTAAAAATTCGTTTTGGATCAGGGGAGTGACGTGCTAGCGTTCAAAATTGAACAGTCATGTTAAGTCGATTGTGGATATTCAGAAGCAGTGACCAAGTGCCGCTCGCGGGCAGCATTCATGCGGTAGCCGTGCTCCGGACCATATCAGGTGTCTGAACGGCAAGACCTGCTGCGCGAAGAAATGCGCTTCCGCATCCTGCGCCACGTTGAAACCAATCCAGAAATCTCTCAACGTGAATTGGCAAAACTGATCGGCGTGAGCTTGGGTAGCCTCAATTATACGCTCGGCGCCCTCATTGATGTGGGGTTCGTGAAACTGGCAAACTTCAGCGCCTCCAACAACAAGCGCGGCTATGCCTATATGCTGACGCCGAGGGGTCTGTCGGAAAAAACCACCCTCACCCGTCGCTTTCTGCGCCGCAAGCGGGAAGAATACGCGGCTTTGAGGGCGGAGATCGAAGCTCTGCAACAGGAAGTCTCGGACGACCATGCCAGCGCGCCACGACGTGGTTGAAGGTTTGCGTTATCGGGCGTTTGCGTCGCCGGGCGATGTTCCCGTCTATAAAAAGCAACGGGAAACCGGTTTGCGTTTTCGGGCGCTCGATAGCGACATTATTTACTACTTGGCAGGTGTGCCATTATTCCGGACACCTTATACGCCGCAAGACCGGTGGGCCAAAAATAATGCATATGTTCGATAATGGTTCTGTACCTGACCTCAGAGGCGTTTTTTACGATACGTCGAAAAAAGACGCCCTGATTGCGGCGCGTAAAGAACCTCTGAGCAGAATAGAATGAAATATAATATGAAACGGACCGTTCTTGTGACTGGCGGCGGGGGATACATAGGCGCGCACGCCTGCAAGGCTCTGGCTGAAGCTGGATATGAGCCCGTTACCTATGACAATCTTTCATATGGCCATCGAGAGCATGTTCTCTGGGGACCTTTTGAATACGGGGACATTTTGGATCGTGAACGACTGGATGCCGTGTTTGAGAAGCATAAACCTGACGCTGTAATGCACTTTGCAGCCTTCGCATATGTAGGTGAATCGGTCACGAACCCGGAGAAGTACTACCGAAACAATGTGGCAGGCAGCCTTTCAATTCTTGAAGCGATGATCCGCCACGGTGTGAAGGACATCGTGTTTTCCAGTACCTGTGCGACCTATGGTATCCCTGAAAACCTACCTATTTCGGAAGACAGCCCGCAAAAGCCGATCAATCCCTATGGGCGATCAAAACTGATGGTCGAAGAGATGCTCGCAGACTTTGGGCGGGCGCACAGACTTCGATGGATTGCACTGCGGTATTTCAACGCGGCGGGCGCGGATGAGGAGGGCGACATTGGAGAGGCTCACGACCCTGAAACGCACCTAATTCCACTGGTCCTCGACGCTGCATCCGGCAAACGGCCCTCGGTCACTGTCTTTGGCACCGATTACGACACGCCGGATGGCACCTGCGTGCGGGATTACAAACATGTCGCTGACCTGGCCTCAGCGCATGTCCTAGCGCTTAAGGCTATCCAAGAAGGGATGGCGCCGCGTGCATTCAACCTTGGGAACGGATCTGGCTATTCTGTGCGCGAAGTGATTGAAGAGGCAGAACGGATCACAGGTCGAGCAATTTCCACCGAGTGGGGTGCGCGGCGGGAGGGAGATCCGGCACGTCTAATCGCCAGTGCAACAGATGCGCGAGAAATCCTTGGCTGGGTATCTGCGCGCCCCGGGCTGAATCAGATGGTTGGGACTGCGTGGACTTGGCATTGTAAGAACAACTTGAGTGCGGCGGCTCATTTGTCAAAAGACACCGCGTCGTGAAGACTTACGCGCTTTTGGCGGATGCCTGGGGAGGCCACGGTGGGATAGCTGTGTTCAATCGAGATCTCGTGACCGCCCTACTTGATGAAAATCCGGAAGCCTCGGTGACGGCGGCGCCCCGCGTTATTAGTCACAGTATTGGAGATCTTCCAGACCGTCTTTCCTATCGGGTGGGTGCTGCAAGCGGTACCGCAGCTTTTGTGCGTACTCTCCTCACGGACATGCCTGCGATCGTGCGATCTGACATGATCTACTGCGCACATGTCAACCTCGCACCAATCGCTTGGGTCTTGGGGCGTTTGTCACGACGCCCGGTACTTTGTGCGCTCTATGGTTATGAAGCCTGGAGTTCTCCCAGTCGAAAAATCGCTGATTGGGCCGTCAGAAGGATGGACCGCTATTACGCCATCAGTTCCTTTACACGCGATCGCTTCGTTGCATGGTCTGGTGTTCCACTAGACAGGATTGAACTCTTGCCGAATGCGATCCACCTCGATCATTACGCGCCCGGTCCTAAAGACAAGGGACTTGCCACGAAACTGGGGCTCGAGGGCGCCAGTCCTGTCTTGATGACCTTCGGACGACTTGTCTCACGCGAGCGGGCGAAAGGCTTCGACGAGGTTCTCGACATCTTGCCTCGTCTGCTAAAGCGCTTCCCGCAATTAATATATGTCATTGCGGGAGATGGGGATGATCGTGAGCGACTTGAAGCGCGCGTGGTCGACGAGGAGCTTGTGAGCCACGTCGTGTTCACGGGTCTGGTGGACGAGCAAGATAAAGCCGATCTCTACAGGTTGGCGGATCTCTATGTAATGCCAAGCCGCGGCGAAGGGTTCGGCTTCGTTTTTCTCGAAGCGCTCGCTAGTGGTATCCCGGTGATCGCAAGCACTATTGACGGCAGCCGAGACGCCGTACGCAATGGAGAACTCGGCAGGATGGTGGACCCCGACGACCCCGATGCGCTCTTTGCGTCCATTTCCGATGCCCTCGCGGAAAACCGGCGGGGAGACGTCCCCGAAGGCCTATCCCATTTTTCCTTTCATCGTTTTGTCGAACGTGTGCACGCTCTCGCAGGGAGAACCTTGGCAGGATGAGCCAAAAAACGGCTTTGATTTGCGGAATTTCAGGTCAGGACGGAGCCTACCTTGCACAGCTTCTTCTGCAACGTGGGTATCGCGTGGTGGGAACGTCTCGAGATGCCTCGAACAATCGGTTCTCAAATCTTCATGCACTGGGTATTTCAGACCAAGTTGAAACGATTTCAATGAGCCATGTGGACTTCCGCTCCGTTGCGCAGGCGATCAAAACTGCGGAGCCCGATGAAGTCTACAATCTCGCAGGCCAAAGTTCTGTCGGTTTATCTTTCCAACAACCCGTTGAAACTCTCGACAGCATTGCCGTCGGAACGATCAATCTTCTCGAAGCATTGCGTTTCACCAACTCAAGCGCACGGATCTATCAAGCTAGTTCCAGCGAATGCTTCGGAAACACGGAAGGCCAAGCTGCAGACGAGGATACACCTTTCCACCCTCGGAGCCCCTACGCCACGGCAAAGGCGGCGGCGCACTGGACGGTCGCGAACTATCGTGACGCGTACGGACTGCATGCATGTTCCGGCATCCTGTTCAATCACGAGTCGCCACTCCGACCTGAACGTTTCGTGACACGCAAAATTATTTGCGGTGTTGTCCGAATTGCACGAGATGGCGGGGGCGAACTGCATCTCGGGGCGCTTTCCATCGCGCGCGACTGGGGCTGGGCGCCAGAATACGTTGAAGCCATGTGGCGCATGCTTCAAAGCGACACACCCCGCGACTACGTGATTGCAACGGGCCAAAGTCACAGCCTACGCGACTTCTGTCATGCGGCCTTCGCCGAGCTCGATCTTGAGATGGAAAATCACGTTGTGAGCGACGCAAGCCTGCTGCGCCCCTCAGAGATTTCCGTAAGCACGGGCAATCCCGATCGTGCGACCCGAGAATTAGGTTGGACTGCTAAAACCGACATGGCAGGTGTCATCCAAAAATTGATCGCGGCAGAGCGGACAATCCCATCCTGATGGCCAAAGAAGACGAAGTAGAATCTGTGGTTGATATACCTTTGGCACCGTCCGACGCTTCGTCCGACCACCAAGTGACTTGGACGAGGATCATCGAGCCTGATCGCGCTTTTCTCGCGATCCCTTTTCGAGAAATCTGGCAGTATCGCGATCTACTTTTGTTGCTGGTGCGCCGCGACTTTGTCGCGCTCTACAAACAGACGATCCTCGGACCAATTTGGTTTGTTTTGCAGCCAGTGATGATGACGATTGTCTTCACGATCGTTTTCGGAAATATCGCTCAGATATCTACGGACGGACTGCCTCAGGTTTTGTTCTACTTGGCAGGCGTCACCATGTGGACCTATTTTCAGGACAGCCTCATCAAAACTTCTGAGACTTTTACTTTAAACGCAAACATCTTTGGCAAGGTCTATTTCCCGCGCATTATTGTGCCGCTCTCAGTCGTTGTTTCGGGGCTTTTGAAGTTCGCAGTCCAGTTCACAATCTTCCTCGCCTTCGCTGTTTACTATACCGTTTCGGTTCCGGAGGTGGCACCAAATGCCGCCATACTTCTACTCCCACTTCTTCTTCTTCTGATGGGCGTCTTGGGCCTGAGTATTGGGATGATCATCTCTGCTTTGACCACCAAGTACCGCGATCTGCGGTTTCTCATGACCTTTGGGGTGCAACTCCTCATGTATGCTACTCCAGTAATCTACCCTGTCTCGGCAATCCCCGAGGCTTATCGTTCATATATTCTTGCGAACCCGATTACTCCCATCATCGAGACGTTCCGCTACGCGTTCACAGGAGCCGGCACGGTCGATGTTATGCATCTGACTTATTCTTGCTCCTTTGCAGTGGTCGCTCTCTGCGTCGCTTTGGTGATTTTCAATCAGGTCGAGAAGAATTTCATGGATACCGTTTGATGCCCACTCCGGCTCTACGTGTCGAGAATGTCTCGAAAATGTACCGCCTTGGGGAGGTAGGGACAGGCACCCTGTCGCACGACTTAAACCGGCTTTGGGCCAGAATTCGGGGTCAAGAGGACCCTCTTTCCAAGATTGGTGCAGTGAATGACCGCACGGCGGCCGGGACGCAGGACTCCATCTGGGCACTTCGCAACATCGACTTCGAGGTCAAACAGGGTGAAATCGTTGGTATCATCGGGCGAAACGGCGCAGGAAAGTCGACGCTCTTGAAACTCCTTTCTCGTGTCACAGCTCCCACAGAGGGGCGCATATATATCAACGGACGCATAGCCAGCCTGTTGGAAGTTGGAACAGGCTTCCATCCCGAACTTACTGGACGGGAGAACATTTTCCTGAACGGTGCGATCTTGGGAATGACTAAGGCTGAGATCCGGCTCCGCTTCGATGAGATTGTCGAATTCTCGGGCTGTGCTAAGTATATAGATACACCTGTGAAGCGCTACTCCTCTGGTATGCATGTGCGCCTTGCCTTTGCTGTAGCAGCTCATCTGGAGACGGATATCCTGATCGTGGACGAAGTCCTGGCCGTGGGGGATGCGGAGTTTCAGTCGAAGTGCCTTGGCAAAATGAGAGATCTCAGTTCGTCTGGACACCGCACCGTGTTCTTTGTGAGCCACAATATGGCCGCAGTCCGTCAGCTTTGTCCAAGGTCCATCCTGATGGACAAGGGCACCGTGGTGAATATCGGCGAGACGAACGCGATCATCGAGCAATACATGACGATGGGCAGTGAGGCGGATCGGTCGGTGACGTGGCCGCAAGACAAGGCCCCAAGCGGGGATGGTATCCGCCTCAACGGTATTTTCGTGAAGAACTCCAAGGGCCGGACCGAAGGCGCACTCCCAAGCGACGAAGATATCTTCATCGAGATCAAATACACCCTCACCAAGGAAGTGCGCGACCTGCGGGTGGGTGTGAGCCTCTACAACGCAGAAGGCACGCTGATCTTTGTTTCCAGCGACTACACCGCAGGCGGCAGCGGTTCAGCTCGCGCTCCGGGTCAATACCTGAGCCGAATGCGTTTGCCCGGCAGCTTGCTGATCGAGGGGCGGTATGTAGCAGAAATCAACGCTGAAATTCCGAGGTTGGCTGATTTGGTCAACGGCCCGAGTTGTTCATTCGAGATCGACGAAATGGTCCACGATGGATGGGGCCCTAAGCGCGCCGCACGGCTTCCGGGGATCATACACCCGAAACTCGAATGGACCGTGGCAGGAAACTGACTTGTCCGCAGCCCGCAATAAATTCGGCCCTCGACCTGTTAGAGCCGCTCGCAAAGCCATCCGCATGGTCCGATCGGCACTGTACAGCCTGATCAAACGCATCCCCGCATTCCATTTCCTTGGAGCATACGAACCCAAGCAGGCGCCGATCACCCTTTCCGTTTGGTTTTTCCAGAAGGTGCTCGGGTTCAATCGCAAGGCTTATTGGGGAGTTCATTTCTCAAGCAAGGTTGTACAACCACAGAACATCGTTGTCGGATGCGATAGCAATCCAGGCATTGAGCCGGGGTGCTACATTCAGGGCATCGGACCGCTCGTAATCGGGGACTACACTCAAATCGCCGCGAATACGTCGATCATTACAAGCAACCATGATGTCTATAACCTTGACGCGGCCGTGCAGGGTTCCGTGGCAATCGGATCCTACTGCTGGATTGGTTCGAATTGCGTGATACTTCCGGATGTCACGCTGGGGGATTTCACCATCGTGGGAGCAGGAGCGGTGGTTACCAAGTCCTTCCCCGAAGGGCACTGTATCATCGCCGGCAACCCCGCCCGAAAGCTCCGCGATCTCGACCCTGCTCTGTGCGTCCCTAAGACCTCCGAAAATGCCTATATCGGCTATCTACGGGCGCAAGACTTCGACCAATATCGCCGCGACTGCCTTTGGATCTAACCCAATGACCCAAACCCAGTCCCAGTCCGCCTGCACCCGTTGTATCATGACGATGGTGGACGATCCGCAGACAACCTTCAACGAAGAAGGGCTGTGCAACCATTGCCAATCCTTCGATGTGGCCTTCGCCCGCGTTCCCAAGACAACGGAGGAAAGCGCGGTTCTCCTTGCGCCGATCATTGCAGAAATGAAGGCGGCGGGCCAAGGAAAGCCCTATGATTGCCTCCTCGGTATCTCCGGCGGCGTGGACAGCACTTATATAGCGCTCTTGCTCAAGCGCCTCGGCCTCCGCCCCCTTTGTGTCCATTTCGACAATGGCTGGAACACGGAACTGGCAGTTCAGAACATCGATCGAGTCGTGACCACGCTGGATTACGATCTCGAAACCTATGTCATCGATTGGGACGATTTTCGCGAGTTGCAACTGGCCTATCTCCGCGCAGGCGTCATCGACATTGAGGCGCTCTCGGATCATGCAATCTATGGCGCGCTCTACGAATTGGCGATCCGCAACGGAATCGGGCACATCATTAGCGGTGTGAACGTGGCTACGGAGCAGTTCCTACCCGGCCACTGGATCTACGACAAGATGGACGATGCAAACATCCGCGACATTTACCGCAAGCACGGGGGTGGCAGACCTCTGCGCAATTATCCATTCCTCGACGCGCGCCAGCGCCGCCGCATTCGATCCGCCGGGATCAAGATCGTCGAGATCCTTAATGTGATACCCTTTGATGTCCAAGAGGCCCGTGCCGATATAATCCGCGAATTAGGCTGGGTGCCTTATGATGGCAAACATCACGAGAGCATCTTCACCCGCTTCTATCAAGGCTACATCCTACCTAGGAAGTTTGGCGTAGATAAGCGCAAGGCGCATCTTTCGAACCTGGTTTGCTCCGGTATGTTGACCCGCGAAGAAGCGCTCTTCGAATTCCAGCAGGACATCTATCCACCCGATCAGGCCCGTGACGATCTG
Source organism: Sulfitobacter sp. JL08 (assembly GCF_003352045.1). Classification (NCBI taxonomy): domain Bacteria; kingdom Pseudomonadati; phylum Pseudomonadota; class Alphaproteobacteria; order Rhodobacterales; family Roseobacteraceae; genus Sulfitobacter; species Sulfitobacter sp. JL08. The sequence continues at coordinate 1,193,693 of NZ_CP025815.1, read as the reverse complement.
GAGTTTGTGTGCAAGAAACTACGTCTGTCGGTCGAAGAGTTTGAAGTGTTGATGAAAGAGCCACCGCGCCGCCACCTCGATTTCGAAAACTACCGCTGGTTCTTCTCCCGCTACCCACTCGCCAAACCGCTCCTGCCTCTGTGGCGTCGCTACAAGGCATGGAAGTCGGCGTGACCATGCCCTCCACCGTAGCCCTCTGCATGCCCGCTTTCAACCGCGAGCACCTTGTCGCCGAAACGCTCGACAGCGTCCTTGCGCAGACATGGCCCCACTGGGAATTGCGGGTGGTGGACGATGGTTCCACTGATCGCACCAAGGACATCATCGCGGAATATGCCGCTCGTGATCCCCGCATCATCCTGACCGACCGCACGACCCAGCCCAAAGGGGCCTGCACCTGCCGCAACGAAGGGGTGATCGCGACCAGCGCCGAATATGTGATGTTCCTCGACACCGACGACATCATCGAGCCATTCTGTCTGGAAAACCGAGTCCGCGTGATGGACGCTTCGCCAGACCTGACATTCGGGATTTTCCCCAGCCTGATGTTTGAGAAAATCCCCGGCGATCTGCGAGTGTGGTGGAACATCGACAAGCCCGATACTGACGAGTTGACCCGGCAGTTCCGCCAGGACGCTATCGCCCAAGGCACCGGCATCCTCTTCCGCCGCCAAGCCTTCATTGATATCGGAATGTGGGACCCCGAACTGCTGATGTGGCAGGACATAGACCTCTTCTTCCGCGCCTACATTCAAGGCTATGCATACGGAAAATTCTTCGATCTGCCGCCTGATCTGCACAACCGAACGAACCATGGTAGCTTGAGCCGCAAGGACTTCTTTACCCCCGCCAAACAAGAGAGCCGCGCCACCGTGCTGCGCCGCGCTGTGGCTCTCCTGCGCGAGAACGGGATGAATGCGCGCATCCCCCAAGCTCGTTTCATGGCGGCTGAAGTAATCTCTGGCGCGGCGCGGTCAGGTCAGATGCCACTTGCACGTCAAATGCTCGACTGGGCCAGCCGCGAAGGCGTCCTGACCGCCCGCGAAGCTAGCAACCTGCGCATCGTCGTGCTGGCCCACTGGACCCGCGCCACGCGTCTTGGTCCTGTGCGGAGACGCGTCGAAGCCCTGCTGCGGCCATTCGACACCAAAGCCACACTCGGCCGCCTACCCTACACACCAACAGCCTGAACCGGACCTCCCTATGACTGACCGTATCGCCGCCATTGTTCCCGCCGCCGGACAAGGCTCCCGTCTTTTCCCCTTCCCCTGCCCCAAGGAACTCTTCCCCGTTGGCTATCAGGACCTCAACGTCGATGGCACGATAGAAAAGCGCCCCAAGGTGGTGAGCCAGTATCTCCTCGAACACCTCGTTGAAGCGGGCGCACAACAGGTGTTCTTCATCCTCGGGAACGGTAAATGGGACTTGATGCGCTACTATGGTGACGGCTCGCGGTTTGACACTAACATCAGCTATCTCTTTCAGGAAGAGCTGCACGGAATGCCGTATGCTATCGACCTCGCACGCGCGTGGCTCGACGGGCAAACAGTGCTCTTTGGAATGCCCGACACGATCATCGAACCCTCCGATTGCTTCAAGCGTCTCCACGCCTTCCACGCCGAGCAGATGGCGGACCTTACGCTCGCGCTCTTCCCCACCAACAACCCGTCCAAATTTGGAATGGTCGAGATGGATACAGAGGCTAACGTAATCCGAACCATCGACAAGCCCAAAGCTTCCAAATTGCGCTACATGTGGGGAGCATGCTGCTGGTCCCCGGCTTTCACAGGACTGATAGGGGACTACCTCCATGCGACCGAATACAGCGGCAAGGAGGTGGTTCTGGGCGATATCTTCAACTACGCGCTTGAATTGAAACTGACCGTAAAGGGGCTAATATTCGAGGATGGAAAATATATCGACATCGGCACATCGACAGATTTGAACTCAGCGCTCAAGAAATTCCAACTCTGACCAGATGACACCCCCTACAATATCGGTCGTGATCCCAGTCCGCAATGAAGCGGCCAAATTAGCGATGTGCCTAGAGGGCATCCTCTCCCAGACGGTGCCCGTGCTCGAAATCCTCGTGATCGACAGCGGTTCAACCGATGGCACTCAGGACATCGTGCGCAGTTACACTAGGACCCGGCTGATCGAAATCCCCGGCTCCGAGTTCAATCACGGCGATACCCGCAACCTCGGGGTGCGCGAAGCCAAAGGCGAATTTATCCTCTTTACCGTCGGCGATGCATGGGCTGTTGATGAGCGCTGGATTGAAAGGCTGCTCAGCGGTTTTGTAGCGGATGATATCGCGGTGGTATCGGGGGCGCAGGTCGTGGCTCACCGTGCCGACACAAGTCCGCTGGAGTGGTTTCGCCCTGTCTCGACTCCCAAGCTCTCCATTGCCCGTTTTGACACCCCCGCAGCCTATGACGCGGCTACTCCCAACCAAAAGCATGCAGCCTGCGCGATTGACGATGTGAACGCTCTGTACCGGCGCGGAGTCCTTGAAAAGATTCCCTTTCGACGAGTGGTGTATGGCGAGGATGTGCTCTTCGCAATCGACGCATTTCGTTCCGGTTATGCGATTGCGCGGCATCCGGGCGCCCGTGTCTACCACTGGCACTTGGACAACTACGACACCACGCTCAAGCGCACTGTTACCGTGGGCATCCTGCGCCACGCGCTCTTCGGCACCCTGCCCGAGCACACTGAAGAGAAACCGCTGCGGATCGGCGCACGCCTCTTGCGCGAGCGGTCCGTGCCGATGGCGGCCAAGCTGAGATGGTGGCGGCATCGCCGCGAATTGGATCGCGCCATAACCGAGGGAGTGGCCCTTGTCCGACGCGCAGCCGCAGACGGCCCGGACGCCCTTGCAGCACTCCATGATCGCTTTGGCGGCACCCCCCCGGTCCCACTCAAACGCCAAGCAGGGGCCGCCCCGTGATCGCTCCAGCCCCAATCGTCAGCGTGCTGATGACCGTCTACAACCGAGAAGAGTTCATTGCTGATGCGATCGAAAGTGTCCTCGCTTCAGATTTCACGGACTTCGAGTTGATCATTGTGGATGATTGCTCTGAGGACCGCTCCGTTCGGGTCGCCCAAAGCTATGCGGAGAAAGACGACCGCTTGAAAGTATTTGTAAATACTCAAAACAACGGAGACTATCCGAATCGGAACAAGGCTGCATCCCTAGCTACAGGTACGTACCTCAAATATGTTGATAGCGATGACATGATATATCCTTGGGGCCTATCTGTGATGGTTAGGTGTATGGAAAAATTCCCTGATGCGGGATTTGGTCTATCAGCGCGTGCAGAATATGACCGTCCCCACCCAATCCAATTTGAGCCGGAGGCGACCTATCGGGAAAATTTCCTGGGTCGTGAGTTGTTCGGTCGTGCCCCAGGCTCCGCCATCATACGCCGGTCAGCCTTCGAGGCTGTTGGCGGGTTTTCCGGAGTGCGCGATGTGGGTGATATGGAGTTTTGGCTAAAAATTGGTGCGCGCTATCCGCTCGTATTGCTTACCCCCGCGCTGGTTTGGGATCGGATCCATCCTGGTCAAGAAAAAAACGTCAATAGTGCAGGAGAACGGGCCGCGTTGCGGGTCAAAGTAATAATTGCTGCTCTATCGCACCCACACTGCCCGCTCACTCAGGAAGAGCGCGTCCGTGCGCTCGACATCATCCGCCAGCGCGAAACCAAATTCGCCCTCCGCACGGTTCTGCGTCAGGGCCGGATGTTCGCAGCATTGCGCCATATTCGAACCGTTATTTCTCCTCTGGCTGCGGCTCGAACAGGAAGCTGAATTTATGTCCAAACCCGGAAAACATCGCCCTTGAGAACGCCTTTCGACGCAGAGCACTATTGGGAGAGCAGACTTTCCAAGCGCTACGATTCACAAGGAGTTGGTGACATTGGCTTGCCAGTTTCATATAATAATGATCTCTATCGTATTAGAGGCGATGCGTTTTCCTTAGCGCTCGCGAAGACTAAGGCCAAAACACGGGGCGCTCGAGTTCTCGACATCGGCTCTGGTACTGGATTTTATGTTCGCCAGTGGATTGATTGCGAGCCCGATATTCTGGTTGGTTCCGACATTACAAATACAGCAGTGGAAGCCCTGAGTCAGGCCGTCCCCTCCGCCAGCTTCCTTCGCTGTGACATTGGAGGAGAACTGCCAGACACAATCACAGGGCAAAAATTCGACTTTGTTTCTGCAATGGATATACTTTTTCATATCATTGATGATGCTGCATATGCTCGAGCCATCAGTAATATTGGTGAAATGGTACACAAGGGCGGACATTTCATTTTCTCAGATAACCTTTCCGACCGTACGATAGTTCATGGTCCGCATCAGGTTTCGCGGGCGGAGAATTGGACCCGGGAGTTGCTTGCTCAATATGGGTTCACGGTGATTGGAACTGTTCCAATGTTTGTTTTTATGAATGATCCTGTTCGTTCGAAAAGCCGCATTTTGCGCAAACTCTTCAAACTTACTTATCGGCTCGCTGCGCGTGGAGAGGGCTGGGGAAGAGTAATTGGGGCACTCTGGTTACCCCTGGAAAGGCTCTCAATTCGGACACTTACCCGTGGCCCCTCTACCGAGCTCTTTATATGCCGCAAGGTCTGACGCTTATACGCTAATGCACATCCTAGTTTTACCCAGCGAAGAGTACGTGCCGTCATATGCCCCAATGGCCGGGATTTTTCAACGGCATCAGATAGAAGCACTGCGCGCCACTGGGAGGGGCGAACGCATCGGCGTTCTCTCGGTTCGTTTGCGCCATTCCTTGCCGATGTATCTCAAGACGATAGCATTGCGGTTGGTTGGCAAGCGCGCGGGCAATGCGCTTGATCAGGTTGGAACCTTAACCCTCGCCTCATGTCTCTTAAAACGCCTTACATCTTCGCACAGCATGGTATCCTGTGAGGAGATTGCCGAAACACCGGTCGTGCGGATCGAAGGGCTATACCTCACACCACCATCTGATCGCTGCGATCACTTATGGTGGTGTCGAGCGGGACGGGCAGGGTTTCGTTTCTATGTATCTAAGTACGGGCAACCTGACATAATCCATGCCCATAACTCCCTTCCAGCAGGCTTCCTCGCGCAGTGGATCGAAGCGAAGTATGGTGTCCCCTATGTGCTGAGCGAGCATTCGTCATACTACCATCAGGGTTTGATTCCATCGGCACTATTCCCCGCTATCACTCAGGTTCTAGCAAAGAGCTCTGCCATTCTGCCTGTGAGCGACGCTTTGACGAACAGTTTAGAAACACGCCTCGGGACATTGCCGCATCCTCCGATTGTTATTGGCAACGTTATACCCCCGTTTTTTCTTCAAGAGGTCGCCCAGACCAACAAAGCCGACCGCGTGACCCTCCTGACGGTTGGAAGTCTTTTACCAATCAAAAACCAAGCAAGCCTGTTGGATGCATTGGCAGAGATTGATGGGCCGAACTTGCGAATTGTTGGTGACGGTCCGCTACTTGAAGAGCTTAAGGCAAGAGCCGCAAGACTGGGGCTGGAAGACCGTGTAACTTTCCTTGGGCAACTCGATCAGGATGGAGTAAGGTCAGAGATGCTCGCAGCGGATGCGCTAGTTTTTCCGAGTAGTTTTGAAACTTTTGGAGTGGTGTTGATTGAGGCGATGTCATGTGGCTTGCCCGTTCTTGCGATAGCTTCTGGAGGTCCGGAGGAGATTGTAACTCCGAAAAGTGGCTTCTTAGTCAATCCCGGAGACCACGCCGGTTTGGTAAGCGCAATAACTGAGTTCATGTCGCAACCCGATCTCTTTGATTCCGGAGCCATTAGAGCGGAGGCGCTTGCTCGATTTGGGCCGGATGTCTTCTGCACGCAGTTGCGTGAAACCTACCAGAGGGCTCTTGCACTTAATCTACAGAAATCCCTCTAGGATGAACCAACTGTCCAACTATCGCCAATGCAGTGTCGGAGTGCTCGATACGCGTGACGACCCAACCATGACCTTCGATTCGAAGGGTCGCTGCAACTATTATAACGCCTACAAAGCCGCTGAAGACGAGCATGTGCCGTCGCCCGAACAGGGTGAAGTCCGCCTTCAGGCACTCGCGGCGCAAATCAAGGAGGAAGGTAAAGGCAAGCCCTATGATTGCATCATGGGGCTGTCTGGAGGGGTAGATAGCACTTATGTCGCCCTACAGGCGCGACGTCTGGGTTTGCGACCTCTTGCAGTCCATCTCGACAACGGATGGAACTCCGAGCTTGCAGTGATGAATATCGAGCAAATTGTCAGCCGACTTGATATCGATCTTCACACACTGGTAATCGACTGGCAGGAGTTTCGTGACTTACAGCGCGCCTACCTGTTGTCTAACGTTATAGACATCGAGGTGATTTCGGATCACGCAATTTTCGCGACACTCTACAAGCTCGCTGCAAAATATGGCCTCAAACATATTTTGAGTGGCACAAACATAGTGACGGAGTTTGTTATGCCGCCGCACTGGATTTACAACAAGACGGACCATGTAAACATCCGCGCAATTCATCGCGAGTTTGGAAAGGTTCCGCTTAAGACCTATCCCTTCATCAATTTGAAGGTCAAGAAGTGGGACTTGATGGTATTGAATGTCAGATCACATTCAATTCTAAACTGGGTTCCTTATGACAAAGCTGCTGTCAAGGCACAGATACAAGATGAGTTGGGCTGGCGAGATTATGGCGGAAAACATCATGAAAGTATTTTCACCCGCTTCTACCAAGGATATATCTTACCTAAGAAATTTTTTGCCGATAAGCGCAAAGCGCATTTATCCAATCTTATATATGCGGGCCAAATTACAAAAGAGGCCGCGCTGGCAGAGCTTGAAATGCCACCATATCCACTTGAGCACCAAGAAGAAGACCGCTTATTTGTGACCAAGAAGCTCGGTTTCACACTGGCTGAGTTCGATGCAATTATGGCCTCAGATCCTATTCCTCATAGTCATTACGCCGTTGAGCAGTCATTATATGACACTTATCCGGCTCTAAAACCGCTACGGGACACTGCAAACCTATTTAAGCGTGCGATAAAGGCAACCTAGACGATGCCCGGCCCACTCATCATTGACTATGGCTGCGGCAATCCGGCTTCTATTGGAAACATGCTGAAGAAAATCGGTATTCGGTCGGAAATTTCAGCAGATGCAGATGCGATACGCACGGCGGATAGCGTTATCTTCCCCGGAGTTGGTGCGTTCGATTATGGGGCGGAGCGTATCATGTCTCTGGGGATCGCAGAGGCGCTCGAGGAGCGAGTGCGCGGGGCCGGCATTCCATTGCTCGGGATCTGTGTTGGTATGCAACTCCTTGCGCGCAAAAGCGAAGAGGGAGCATTGCCCGGCCTTGGTTGGATTGAGGCGGATGTCGTTGCTTTTGACAAGTCACGCCTCGGGAAAAGTGACAAAGTTCCACACATGGGGTGGGCAGATCTTTCTGTGCGGAAGCCGTCGGGCTTGCTTCATGACTTCCATGAAGACCCAAGATTTTATTTTGTTCATTCCTTCCACTTCAGCTGCGATCATGAGGAGGACGTGGCGGCTACAGCACATCACGGTTATGATTTCTGCGCCGCGATCGCTCGGGACAACATCTGGGGTGTGCAATTTCACCCCGAGAAAAGTCATCGTTTCGGGATGGCCCTGTTTCGTAACTTTATCGAGGCGACCGAGAGATGAAGCGCATCCGCGTTATTCCTACTCTGACGATGGAGGAACGCCGCCTTGTCAAAACGCTCAAGTTTGGAAAACGCACTTATGTTGGTGATCCAATCAATACTGTGAAGCTCTTCAATGACAAAGAAGTCGATGAGATCCTACTGCTTGATATTGGCAAGGACCGTGGCCCCAAAGGACCCGACATCGAATACCTGCGTGAGCTAACGTCTGAATGCTTCGTTCCGCTGGGGTATGGAGGTGGTATACGCACGCTCGATCACGCAAAGGCCGTATTCGCTGCAGGTGTCGAAAAAGTTTCTCTAAATACTGCACTATTCGACACAGAGAAACTCGTCGGCGAAATCGCTCAAGTCTACGGGTCGCAAGCCGTACTTGCGAGTATTGACGTGAGACTTGGCGGGTTCCTCCTAGGCAGAGATCACGTGCTGACCGATGCTGGACAACGCAAGGTCAAATCTGACCCCGTGGAAGTCGCTAAACGTGCTGTTGAATTGGGTGCCGGTGAAATCTTAATTACCGCTGTCGATCGCGATGGAACAATGGAAGGGTACGATACGGCCCTGATAAGACGTATTTCCGAAGCGGTATCGGTTCCTGTAATTGCAAATGGTGGAGCGTCCAGTATATCTGACCTCCTTCTTGCCGTTCGCGACGGAGGCGCCTCTGCTGTTGCAGCAGGGGCATTTTTTGTTTTCAAAGGACCTCATCGCGCTGTGCTAGTTAATTACCCTCGGCAGGAAGCACTTCGAAGCCAGCTCTTCGAACCAGCGTCTACGCTGTGAACATATTTTAAGACAGGATATTGATAACCGTGCAAACCAACAGCCCAGGATACGCAATCGTTGGCTGCGGCCGCATTGGCAAGCGCCACGCTGGTCATGCGGTTAAGTTCGGTCGCCTTACCAGCGTTTGCGATGTCGACCCCGAAAAAGCCGCCCAAGCCGCAACGGCAGATGGCGCGACGGTTTTCACTGACTACGACGACATGCTAACGGCGATGCAGGACAAAACCGACCTGATCGCTGTTTGTACGCCAAACGGTCTTCACGCAGAGCACGTGATCAAGGCATTCAAGGCCGGCTATCATGTGCTTTGCGAAAAACCGATGGCGCTCTCAGTTCATGACTGTGGGGAGATGATAAAAGCGGGCGAGGCTGCAAACCGCCGGCTTTTCGTCGTTAAACAAAACCGTTATAATCCACCCGTCGAGCATCTGAAAAGCCTGATAGAAAGTGGAAAGCTGGGACGTATATACTCGGTCCATCTCAACTGTTTCTGGAACCGGAACGACGCCTACTACACGGACACCTGGAAGGGTACCACCGCCATGGATGGGGGCACGCTCTACACGCAGTTCAGCCACTTCATAGACCTGCTGTACTGGCTCGTTGGCGATGTGCAGGACGTGGCGTCCTTCACCGATAACTTCGCACACCAGCATTCGGTCGAATTCGAGGACACGGGAGCTGCGATCCTGCGATTCTACAACGGGGCCATCGGATCGGTGAATTTCACGATCAACAGCTACGGCAAGAACATGGAGGGCTCGCTGACGCTCTTCTGCGAGAAGGGTACCATCAAGATCGGCGGCCAGTATCTCAACGAGATCGAATACGAAAACATCGAAGGGATGGACCAGGCCCAACTGCGTGAGGGCCGCTCGGCGAATGAATACGGCCAGTATCAGGGCTCCATGTCGAACCATGAGGATGTCTACGAGAACATCCACAAAGTGCTGACCGATAAGGGCACCATCGGCACCATCGGATTTGAAGGCCTCAAGACGGTGGAGATTATCGACAAAATCTATCGGGCGGCCAACCGTGTCACCCACATATAAGTCCGTAGTCATCCGAGATGTGACGTGTGGTTCGGATGTAACCATTGTCGAGCCCGCAAATGTCTACGACTGCACTCTCGGTGACGGCGTTTTCGTCGGCCCCTTCGTGGAAATTCAGGCCGGTGTAACCGTGGGTGCGCGCACCCGCGTGCAATCCCACGCCTTTATCTGCGAGTTGGTAACAATAGGCGAAGATTGCTTCATTTCCCACGGCGCAATGTTCATCAACGACAGCTTCGCCGCTGGAGGCCCCGCCCGTGGGGACCGCACCAAATGGGGTAAAACCACCTTGGGGAACAACGTCAGCATCGGCACCAATGCGACCGTTATGCCAGTCACAATCTGTGATGATGTCGTGGTGGGAGCCGGGGCCGTCGTAACAAAAGACATAACCGAACCCGGCTTCTATGTCGGAAATCCTGCTAGACGGATCAGTAGACAGGAAAACTGAAAAAATATCTCTAAATACTTTCGCACCGAGTGCACTGAAGTCGCGGATCAAACGTTTCCTGGACTTCGTGTATGCCGCCAATGCATCCCCCTTACGTAAATCACAGGCCTGGTAATTCAGATGCACTTCGTAGACCTCAAAGCCCAGCACGATAGTCTCCAGCCCCTCTTGGGGCAGGAGATCCAGCGAGTCATCGACACATCCAGCTTCATTCGCGGGGCCGATGTGGATGCGTTCGAGACCAATTTCGCGGCCCTCACAGGTTCCGCACATTGTGTCTCTGTCGCCAACGGCACGGATGCGCTCTATGTTGCCCTCCGTGCTCTTGGGGCTGGTCCCGGAGATGAGGTGATCACTACTGCGCATTCGTGGATTTCCACTTCCGAGACGATCACCCAGAGCGGAGCGCGTGTTGTCTTCACCGACACCGAAGACGCCTATTTCTGCCTTGACCCAGACCAGATCGAGAGCAAAATCACCGAGAAAACCCGTGGCATCATCGCCGTCCACCTCTATGGCCAACCCGCGGCCATGGACCGAGTCAAGGCGATTGCCGACAAGCACAACCTCTGGATCATTGAGGACAGCGCGCAGGCCCATCTCGCCGCTCTTGACGGAACCATGATCGGCCGCTTCGGCGATGTCGCCACCTATTCCTTCTATCCGGGCAAGAATCTCGGCGCGATGGGCGATGCCGGATGCCTGACCACCGACCGCGCCGATATCGCCGAATTTGCCACGCTATTTGCGCGCCACGGTGGCAAGAACAATCACCAGATGGAGGGGATCTGCAGCCGGATGGACGGGCTGCAGGCCGCTCTCCTCAACGTGAAAATGCCCCAACTACCCGCCTGGAACGCGACGCGGCGCGAAGCGGCTGCCCGCTATGACAGTCTCCTGTCCGGTCTGGGCGATCTGACCCTGCCCGCCGTGCGCCCTGGTGCGACCCATGTCTACCACCTTTACGTGATCCGCACCGCTCAGCGCGATGCCCTGCGCAGCTTTCTGACGGAGCGCCATATTCCAACGGTAGTGAACTACCCTCGCGCCCTGCCATTCTACTCCGCCTACGACTACCTTGGGCACAGGCCGGAGGATTTCCCAATCGCCCACGCCCATGCGTCCCAGATCTTGTCCCTCCCTCTCCACCCATTTATCGCCGAAGCGGAACAACATGAGGTCACGAACACAATTCGTGCTTTTTTCGCTGCCAACATATGACACTATCGGATGACACATCGCTGAAATGGCTGACCGGCAGATGCATACTTCTCGTTTCCCCTCAGCCTTGGGATCACCTGCCGATTTCGAAGCACCACTATGCAGAAGCACTTGCGGAGAGGAATACCGTCGCGTTTCTGCAGCCCCCAGTATCAACGCTGAAACCCGGCACTGTGGTTGCCACCGAAAGTGGCATAAACGGGATTTCGCTCATCTCATGGACCCCCTTTACGCCCAAGATTCTCCGCTTTCATGCCTACGGGCTCTACAAGTGGTTTATAGGTCGTGAGGCACGGCAGATCGGGAAGGCGATTGGAGTAGATGGCAAACCTGATCTCCTCTGGTGCTTTGATTTCAACACCTTCCCCGATCTAAGAGCTTTCGGTGCAACCCGCGTGATCTACCACCCTGTAGACCCACTCAGCGATCATAAACAGGCCAGAATTGGTAAGACGGCTGACCTAATCTTGAGTGTATCTAACCGGATTCTGACTAGTTTCGATGGTATGCTTGACCTGCCCCCACGCCATCTTGTCAACCACGGGATTGGCTCGGCCTTTACCAACCTTGCACGATCGCCAGCATTTCCTCGCAAAGATGGCCCGATCCGCTGTGGCTACTTTGGCAACATGGATCGAGCGGTAATTGACGGCAACCTAATAGCGGCGACAGTCGCAGCCCAAAATGGCGTAGAGTTCCACTTCTGGGGCCCGATCACTAAGATCTCCCCACTGGCTCCTCTCCGCTCCGCTCCGAACTGCATCTTCCATGGCACGGTTCCGAAGGATGCCCTTGCCCGTGCCGCCGCCGATATGGATTGCTTCCTAGTTGCCTACCGCGCCGACGCCCGCGAATCCGATCTCTCCAACGCCCACAAACTTCTCGAATACTTTGCCACAGGCCGTACAGTGATAGCCACACCAATGGACTGCTACCGCGACGATCCAGAGCTTCTAGCGATGTCCTCTAGCAGTGACCTAGAGACTTTCATAACCCACGTTGCAGAAACCTTCGCCAGTCTCAGCACCCTAAACGCTGACACCCCAGCGGCACGCCGCAAAGCCGTCGCGCTTGAGCATACTTATGAACGCAACATTGCCCGCATCGATGCGCTTCTAGCCGTGCGAGATGCATAGGAGCCTACTTGATGAGCCTTGTCCGCATCCTAGCCCGCAGCGTGGACTTGATTCCCTGGCGGCTGCGCAACCGCATCAAATCGATTCCCGGTGTGGCCTCATTCCAGCGTTGTCTGGTAAATCGGGTCATGGTGGATAAGGAGTTTGTCCACACGATCAGCGCCGGTCCCGCGAGCGGTCTCAACTTTCGGGTCCGCCTGCCAGACGACAAGCTGTACTGGACCGGCACCTGGGAACACGACATTACCACCACGATCGCGGCGCAGGTACGCCCCGGCTTGACCTGCCTCGATGTTGGAGCCCATCGCGGTTTCATGGCCGGTGTCATGGCCCGCAACGGCGCGTCTCGCGTGATCTGCTTCGAACCAAACCCCGATAACGCCGCCGCCATCGCAGATCTGGTGTCCCTCAACCCCAACCTCCCGATCGAGGTAATGGCCCTCGCGGTCGGCGCCGAGGACGCGCTGGCACAATTCGAGATCATGCCCGAATCCAGCATGGGCAAGCTCTCTACGTCCACCTTTCAAAACGAGGAAACCGGCGCGCGGACAATCGACGTGACGATCAGAACACTCGACGGTCTCGTGGCCGAGGGTGCCCTCCCGATTCCCGGCTTTCTCAAGATCGACATCGAAGGCGCGGAACTCGATGCGCTTTATGGTGCCGCTGGCCTGATCGAGAGCCACCACCCGACCCTACTGATCGAAGCGCACTCCTATGATCTGCTCCACGGGTGTGCCGATTGGCTGCGCGACCGCGGGTATTCTCTTTCGGTGATCCAAACGCCGCTGGAAGGGATCACACCCGAGACGTTCAAAGTATGCCACCTTCTCGCGCAACCAGCTTGATGCCCATGCACATCGCTATCGTCTCGGGCTTTCAGGTCATCAATAATCCACGTGTCGTCAAAGAGGCGGACGCGCTGGCCGAGATGGGGTACCGTGTGACTGTCTTAGCCGCGATCACCCGCCGCGAGGATGCCCCCCGGATCGAGGCCCTCGTTGCAGGACGCGATTGGACACATGTGCCTGTCATAGATACCACCAGGACCGACGCCCTATCGAAAGCAAAGGGACTCCTAAGGCGCGGCGCGGCGCGCTTCTCCCGCGAGATAGCGCCCCGGCTCAATGTCGAGCATCCCTTCCAACTGGGTCCCGAGGTATATGCTCTACTGGGCGCGGCCCGTCGCACCCGAGCCGACCTTTATAGCCTCCACCTTGAAAAGGCGCTCTGGGTTGGCCTCAAACTCGCCGAGGCTAATCGCCCCTATCGGTTAGATATCGAAGACTGGTATTCCGAGGATGGCCTGGCAAAGGATCGCGCGGCTCGCCCCCAACGGCTGATCCGCGAAGCCGAGCACCGCCTCTTGCACGGCGCGGTCCACACCACGGCGACGAGTGACGCGATGGCCGATGCGCTGATCGAAGCCTATGGCTGCCCCCGCCCGGCGGTGGTGCACAACAGCTTTCCCACGACGGTGCGTGATGCGCCCGATGGCAAGACACTGGATCGCAAACGGCACGATATACCGTCGATCACCTGGTTCTCGCAAACCATCGGACCGGGGCGCGGTCTGGAGGCCTTGATCAAGGCCTACGCGGGGCTCGAGCGCCCCGTGGAACTCCACCTGCGCGGCACTGCACGGTCTGGATTTATAGAGTCGCTGCTCGCCCCGCTGGAACCCGCGCATCGCGCGCGAGTCTATCTGCACGAACAAGTCCCGCAAGACGAACTACTGTCTCGGCTTAGGGAACATGACATTGGCTATTGCGGTGAACTGAGCGACTGTCGGAGCCGCGACGTGACGATAACCAACAAGGCGTTCGAGTACATGCGGGCGGGCCTCGCGATTGTCGCGAGTGATACAACCGGACAACGCGAAATCGCAGCCGCCGCGCCCAACGCGCTTGCCCTCTTCAAACAGGGCGACCCAGCCTCCCTTGCCGCTGCGCTAACCCCACTGATCGAAAACCCCGCAGCGCTCAACGCGGCACGAGATGCCTCTGTCGATGCCTTGCTGGATCATTTCTCATGGGATCGCTCCAAGCGCGTGATTCAGGAACAGGTTGCCAACTACTTTGAAAACTGCACATGAAGCGCGTCCTGTGCATCTCTCCCCATTTTCCGCCCGTCAATGGGCCGGACATGCACCGGTTGCGCCATATGCTGCCCCATTTGCCAGCTCTTGGCTGGGATCCTGTAGTTTTTTCGGTGGCACCCCAGCATGTCGAAGGGGCGCAAGATCCACTGCTGACCAGCACTTTGCCCGATGGTCTGGAACAGCATGTCGTCGGAGCCCTGAGCCCGCGCCTGACCCGCAAGGTTGGTCTTGGGAACATCGGATTTAGGAGTTGGTTTCAATTGCGCCGCGCGGTAGACCACTATTTGAGCGGCCATACAATCGACTTGATCTTTTTCACCACTACAGTCTTTACCGCGATTGCCCATGGCCCGCACTGGCACCGAAGATACGGCGTGCCTTTTGTGGTGGACCTTCAGGACCCGTGGCGAAACGACTACTACCTGTCCCTGCCTAAGCAGGACCGCCCGCGGAAATTCTGGTTTGACCACTGGCAGAAAACCAAGCTCGAAGCTGCGACTATGCCCCATGCCGCGGGTCTCCTCTCGGTGAGTGACGCCTATGTCGAAACCATGCAAGACCGATATCCGGCTCTTCGGAACCGCCCGGCACTGACCCAACCCTTCGGTGCTGCCGCGAGCGATTTCGATGTGGCCGCAACGCTGCCTGCTCCCGCTAAAGCCGTCCCGGGCACCGTCACGCTGCGCTACATTGGACGCGGCGGGCGCGACATGAAAACTGCCCTCACGATCCTTTTTCACGCTGTTCGAAAGGGCCTTGAGACAGAGCCCGACCTCTTTTATTCTCTCCGCCTCAGTTTTCAAGGGACGAGCTACGCAGCCACTGGGAGGGGAGAAAAGACTGTCGAACCCATCGCAGAGGCTTGCGGTGTGGCGGATCTGGTGCAGGAAGAAACTGACCGCCTGCCCTATTTCGAAACGCTGCGCAGCCTGATGGCTGCGGATATCCTCCTCGTTCCGGGCTCCGATGATGCGGGCTACACGGCATCCAAGCTATACCCCTACATTCTCGCCCGCCGCCCCCTTGTCGCGCTGTTCCATGAGCAAAGCAGCGCGGTTGAGGTGCTGATCCGGACTAAGGCGGCGGCCCCGATCACCTTCGATGAAACAGGCGTGACGGACGACGCGATCAGCCGCGCCTGTGACCAACTCCGCGCGCATCTCACCGGCACACGCCCCGCGCCGCAGACCGATTGGGCAGCCTTCGAACCCTACACAGCGAGCGCTACGACGGCCCGGATTGCCGCGCTCTTCAACCGCTCCCTCGCGACCTGACAAGGGACGCCCCCATGCCCCTCTACGTTCAATACGGATGCGGCCACTCCTGCCCCGACAACTGGCACAACTACGATGCGTCCCCGACGTTGCGATATGAACGTTTGCCCGTTGTTGGCAAGCTTTACACCCGAAATGCCTCGCGCTTTCCCGACGGTGTCCGGCATGGCGATATCGTGACAGGCTTGCCCGAACCGCGCGGTGGCGTAGACGGGATTTATTGCTCACATATCCTTGAGCACCTTGCACTGGAGGATTGCCGCCGGGCGCTGCGCAATACTCTGACCCTCCTGCGCCCTGGTGGCGTCTTCCGTATGGTCGTGCCAGACATGGGATTCGAAGCGCGCCGCAACCTCGATGACCCGGCTCCCGACGCGGTGAGCAAGTTCATGGCAGCGACCTATCTCGGTCAACGCACCCGTCCACGGGGGGTCTCGGGCGCAGTAAAAAGCTGGCTGGGAAACTCCGCGCATCTCTGGATGTGGGACTACAAGGGTTTGGCGAGCGAACTGGCAGATGCGAGCTTCACCGATATTCGTCGTGCCAAGGTTGGCGACGCAACCGATCACGGTGAAGCCTTTGCAGCAGTGGAGGACGCTGGCCGCTGGACCAATGCACTCGGGATTGAGTGCCGCCGTCCAGCATGTTGACCAAATTTCCTAACAAAATGCCAGCTATGCGCATTGCAATCCTAGCTACGCACCCAATCCAGTACAATGCGCCCCTCTTTCGAGAACTCGCATCGAGGCAAAGCGTCGACCCAAGAGTATTCTATTCTTGGAAAGGAACAGAAACCAGCATCGATCCGGAATTCGGGCGCACTATCAAGTGGGACATTCCACTTCTTGAGGGATACCCGTGGGAAATGGTTCCGAACGTTTCTAGGGACGAGGGCACTCATCACTTTGGCGGCCTCAACAACCCTGATATGAACCGGCGTGTTGAGGAGTGGAACCCAGACGCTCTGCTTGTATATGGCTGGGCATGGCGCACGCATTTGAAAGCTATGAGGTACTTCAAGGGGCGCGTTCCAGTAATCTTACGAGGCGACTCAACCCTGATGACAAGTAACAAAGCTTGGTGGAAACGGCTCTTTCGAAAGCCGGCGCTTCAATGGGTTTACAGCAATGTCGATTTTGCTCTGTCCCCAGGTCAACAAAATCACGCCTATCTGCGCGCGATGGGAATGCCCGAGAACCGCATTAGATGGATGCCGCACGCGATTGACACCCAACGGTTCTCACCAAACATCGATGTCTATCAAGCAGGCGCAGACCAGATCAGACGCGACAACGGTATAGCAAGCGATGCTCATACTTACCTATTCGCAGGCAAACTGGTATTACGTAAGGATGTGGACACTCTGCTTGTTGCCTTCAGGAAGCTTGTTGCGAAGTATCCGCGCGCACGCTTGCTTATCGCTGGTGACGGTCCGGAACGGCAACGCCTACAGGCGATTACAGCTGATCTTCCTCAAGTCACATTTCTTGGATTTCGGAACCAAGCCGAGATGCCAGCGGTTTACTTGGCCGGCGATACTGTTGTTCTGCCGTCCAGAAACGAAACTTGGGGGTTGGCGGTAAATGAAGCGCTGTCACTCGCGCGCACCGTGGTGGCAAGCGATCGTGTTGGTGCTGCTCCGGATTTACTGGCTGGAAAGCCATATGCCAGAGTATTCGCTTGTGGACAGGCGAGCGGACTAGAGAATGCGCTACAAGAGTTTCTGGTGGACAGAAGCACACTGGTTAAACTTGGCTCCTTGGCGCGTGAAGATAGCGCGGCGTGGTCTATACCAGCAGCCGCGGATTCAGTCCTCGAACTACTCTGGGAGATCGCCGATCTAAGATGCCCTCCCGCTCGCGACGGGTACTCTTCATGACGGTCGCGAGCCGCGCCAATAAAACGAGAACCAATTTCGGCGTTGGTATTGTGGCATCTCTGGGAGCCTTTGTTGCTACGATTTTGCTCGGCGGCAGCGAACTCTCTGCAGTTTCCACTGCTATATTCTTTTACACTCTTGTCTGGTACGTTGACGCGCTTGGAAAAGAGATAGCGATCGTACCAGCAGTTGCGCTTATCGCTTCATCCCAATGGCTACTGGGGCCGGCAATCTACTACACATTTGAAGGTGTGTCTCACTATAAATACGACATGTACGTCCCTGAAGGGCGTTACTTCTCCTACGTCTTACCAGCGACAATTGCTCTCATTTTCGGACTCTGGAAGTTCTCGCCTATCATTTCGACCAATCATCTTCGTGGATATTTTAAACACCAAATCAGACTGAAAACCAAAACTGCCCAGGTAGTGTTCTTTTTTGGCTTAGCCTTTGGTGTATTTGAATCCTATGTACCCACATCTTTCCGATTTTTGTTTTTTATAGGATCGCAGACGGTTTTCATCTCGGTTCTCTATTTCTTTGTCCTGAAATCGCGATGGCGCTGGCTCGCACTTGCTGCCGTTTTCGGCATGCAATTGGCGACGTCTGCTGAACGAGGGCTGTTTCACGATCTTTTACTCTGGTCAGCTCTGACTTTATCCTTTGTTTTTTCCGAGCTTCGTTCTCGGTTTTTCGTAAAGTTAATCGTAATATTGATCGGGGCTCTTTTGATCGCGCAATTGCAACTGGCAAAATCGCATTATCGGACGGAAATCAGACTGAATCCCGAGCAAGCTGGAATTACAACGCTAGTCAATTCAGTTTTGGAACAATCAGTTTTCTCCTCAACTCAACAATCCGACACTGAAAACAATTGGAGCGAGCTCAATGCGCGACTGAACCAAGGATGGATTATTAGCGCGGTAATGAACCACGTGCCCTCGAAACAAGATTTTGAACATGGCGAAACCATTACGCTAGCTGTTCGAGATGCGTTGGTTCCTCGCTTTCTTGTTGCAAAAAGATCTGTCCGTGTATCTGACTACTTCAGAAAATACACAGGGTTGCAGGTAAACCGGAACACATCCTTTGGCATCAGTGTTTTGGGTGAGGCATGGGTAAATTTTGGTTATTTCGGTATAATTTTTATGCTGTTGTTTGGTGCATTCTACGGATTAGTCTTTCGCGCCATTCTGAGACTTCAAAAATTTTTCCCCTCGATAGTTCTCTGGACACCATTAGTGTTTTTCCAGGCAATTAAAGCTGAGACAGAATTCGTTGTTGTTCTGAATCACATCATCAAAACTGGTGTCTTCATTATTTTGTTTTACATATTGGTCCGTCAGTGGCTCCGAATTAAAATATGACAACGAACGTTTAGAAATGAAAATTTTTCTTTGCTCTGCAAGCTTCAAAAGGGACTATGGGGGGCCTGCCTATTCGGTTTCACGCCTCGGTCTCGCACTGGCAGAGAATGGTGCCACGGTAGGGCTTTGGGCACCAGATGGCAGCGCGGAGACAGCACAATTTCTCTGGACTAAGAAGTCGCATGGTCCTGTGCCGCGGACTTTCAACTGCACCCTTGATCCTGCACTGGAAGAGTTTGGCACGGCGGACGTGGTACATGACAGTGGCATTTGGCTGCCCCATAATCACGCGCTGGCTCGTTTGACTAACCGTCGCCGCATAGCTCGTGTCGTCAGCACGCGCGGCATGCTTGACCCATGGGCGCTCAGCCACAAACGGATTAAAAAAGCGATAGCTTGGCGACTGTACCAGCGGTCAGATCTCAGGTCGGCTGACGCGCTGCATGTCACGTCGGACACAGAGGTCACCAGTGTACGCACGCGATCTCTGGACGTACCGGTCTGGCGTATTCCCAATGGTGTCGATTTGCCGCCAAACGAGCAAGTTGCTTTCCAACACAATTCTTTGTCTCCCCGGCGCGCGGTATTTCTCGGACGGCTACATCCCGTGAAAGGGCTTCAAGACTTGCTTGAAGCCTGGGCGCGGGTCCGGCCAACGGATTGGGAACTGATCTTAGCTGGGCCTGATGAGGACGGGCATCGCTCACAATTGGAAGCGAGCGTTGACCAATACCAATTAAAAGACGGGGTACGCTTTATTGGTCAGGTTTCTGGTCCGGAGAAAGTAGACCTCTTCCGTTGCGCTGAACTCTTTGTCCTACCCAGCAAATCTGAAAGTTTCGGCATGGTGGTTGCTGAGGCGCTATCGTACGGCCTTCCTGTTCTGACCACCACAAATGTACCTTGGCCTCAACTTGAAGAGAGCCACTGCGGTTGGCGGGTCGATCCGAACACGACGCAGCTAAGCGAGGCGCTTGCGCGGATCTTAGCACAACCGCGACGGCAGTTGTATGAAGCGGGACTGCGTGGGCGAACGCTCGTTTCCGATGGATTTGGCTGGACGGCCATCGCAAATGAGTTTGTCAAGCGATACGAAGTACTCCTGACGAAAAGGGGCTAGGCGCGACGCCCTCAAAAAAGGTTCGATTACAATGATAAAATCCACGCAATTGTTTCAGCTATTAAAAGTTGAAAGGTAGCCCGCATGGTTGCGCGCCAAAGCTGGTCTTCTAAGCAAACGCGGAAAAATTCATCCATCACATGCTAAACCGCGATTACGAATGGGCTCTACGGAATCGTTCTGAACACAAGCTTCAACGAGAACGAGCCTGTTGTTGACACACCGGAACAGGCGATTGCTTGCTTTGAACGCACTCTTAAGTGTGTGACCTTTTACGGACCCGTACATGGTGTCGCGAAGGACGCGCTGTATCGTGCATCAGATCTTTTTGTTTTACCGACCCATACCGAAAATTTCGGGCTCGTGGTCGCAGAGGCACTAGCGTAGGAAGTGCCGGTGATTACCACCACGAATGCCCCTTGGTCAGGGCTGAACGAAAAGCAGTGCGGTTGGTGGATTCCGCTGGATCAGGCACAATTGACCACGACCATGGAGCTTGCGATGACACGTCCGCGGCTGGATCTTTAGGCAATGGGAGCCCGCGGGCGGGCGTGGATAAAGGCGGATTTTGCTCCGGAACGGATTGCTGCAAGAATGCGCGACGTGTATTTGTGTTGTGCTAAGCGCACAGAAAGGTCTGATCATGTCTACGAATGAACATGAAGTCGACAAAGGCGTTAGGCTCGACCTATTCGCGAATCCAGAATTTGTGCGCGGAGCGTCACGCCTGAAGGAGATTTGCTGGATGGCTGTTTCGGGGCTTCTGGTAGAGAGCTGGCTGCCAGGGTCAGGCTGGAGACGGCAGCTTTTGCGCGCCTTTGGTGCGCAGATTGGGGTGGGAGTGATCATCAAACCACGTGTTCGGGTAAAGTTTCCCTGGCGTTTAGCAGTTGGCGATCATTCCTGGATTGGAGAAGAAGTCTGGATTGACAATCTTTGTGACGTGACGGTGGGTACGCATTGTTGCCTGTCTCAGGGGGCTTATCTTTGCACAGGCAGACATGATTGGACTGATCCAAGCTTCGAGTTGATAACCGCTCCAATCGAACTAGGCCACGGGTGTTGGGTGGGCGCTAAGGCGTCAATTGCCCCCGGGACCAAGGGAGGTCCTGGCGCCGTGGTTACGATGGGCAGCGTCGCAAGTGGGCGTCTCAAGGCTTGGTACGTGCATATTGGCGTCCCGGCAGAAGCCCAAAAACAGCGTCAGCTGCGCATTGGCTAAGAGTTTGGATAGTTAGTATGGCATTTGGTTGCCCCATATTGGTCAATTGGCCCGCGCTCCTGCTATGATGAGGGCAAGCGCTGCGCCGAGACCTTGTTTTTTGACTATCACCGTCAGCACGGGGTGGAGATCAAGGTGGCGCGGATCTTCAACACCTACGGGCCGCGCATGCATCACGCAGATGGCCGCGTTGTGTCGAACTTCATTGTACAGGCGATCTCGGGCCAGCCCATTACGATCTATGGCGAGGGCAACCAGACACGATCTTTCTGCTATGTGGATGATCTGGTGGATGGGTTCATCAAGCTGATGAACTCCGGCACCGATGTCATTGGCCCGATCAATCTCGGCAATCCCGGAGAGTTCACGATCCGGGAACTCGCGGAAAAGATAATCGAGATAACGGGCTCCAAATCTGAGCTGGTGTTCGAAGCCCTGCCCGCAGATGATCCAAAGCAGCGCCAACCCGACATCGCCCGCGCCAAAACGATTTTGGACTGGGAACCGGGCATCCCGCTTTATGACGGCTTGCGCAAAACGGTGGCATATTTCGACAAACTCCTGCCCGAACTGGAGCTTCCCTGAGCCAATGCATGTCGCCTCTCCGATCCAGCGCTGACCATATTCACGCCCAGACATTGTGCTCTGCCATCTCCAGATAGCGCGCCAAAATATTAACCGACTTCCAGCCCCCTGCCCGCATGATGGCAGCCGCGTCGTATCCGGCGCAAAGCAGGTCTTGCGCCGCGCCCACGCGCAGGGAGTGTCCGCTGAAGGCGTCAATGATCTCCTGGTCAAACCCCGCCGTTCTGGCAGCCGTTTTGACCAGGCGCTTGACCGTCGTCGTACTGAGATCCCGGTCCACCGCCCTGCCCTGATAGATCGGGCAGAAGAGGAATGTGATGTCGGGGCCTCTCCACGTCAGCCAGTCACGAACAGCGACCGTTGTTTCCCGCGACGTAAAGGCAATCCTGCCCTGACCGAAGGGGTCCGCCTTGCTGCGCCGGATAATGACCCGCATGGTGCCGTCGCTCAGAAACTCAAGATCATCTGTCGTTAACGCCACCAGTTCGGACCGCCGCGACAGCAACTCATAGCCCAAAGACAGCATGGCGCGGTTGCGCAGCCCCCAAGGACCGTCGGGCTGCACCGCGAGAAACTGGTCGAGGTATTTCCGGGTCAGGCCTTTGGCCTGTTTCGGGCGGGTGTGCTTCGCGCGCCGGATCCGCCGGAACGTGAGATTGATATCTTCATCATACGTCGGGTCGGCAAGACGCAGCAGTCTGTGTGCTTTGCGGATGGCGTAGAGCCGCCTGCGGACCGTCGAAGGGGCGCGATCCGGGGCCTGGTCTTCGAGAAAGCGACACACGGATGTGACGCTTGCCGGGAACGGCGCGATGCCCTGTTCTTCACACCAGCGCACAAAGATTTCCACGTCGGAATAGTAGGACCGCATGGTTGACGGCGCATAGGCCCCCTCAAGACGCTTGAATTCTCTTCGCCAGTCATGGATGCTAGGGAGAGGCATTTTAAATGTCATTATTGGCACTTTAAGTGCCGATTAACGGAGTGTCAATGATTACTGGTGCACAAATTCGTATTGCGCGCACTGCCCTAAGATGGACAGCTGAAGATTTGGCTAAGGACAGTGGTGTAGGCGCACGAACGATAAAGCGAATTGAAATGACTGACGGTTTACCTGACTCAACTATTTCCACGGTTTCTAAATTAAAACTTGCCCTCGAAGCCGCTGGCATCGAATTCATTGGCACGCCCGACGATGGCCCCGGCATTCGCATCTATGACGGGTCGCCAAAATAATGACCAAGACCGCCAACAAAAACCCGGTCGTCGGCATGAACCTGTCCACGCGTCGCACCCTCGCACTGACCGCGACAGCCATTCTAACCTTTGTAATCGCCTATCTGACACTGTCGCCGTCACCACCGCACGTCGGCCTAGAAGAGCTTCTCTCTGATAAAGCCTACCATGTCATCGCGTTTGCGGCTTTGATCTTTCCAAGTGCGCTGCTTTACGCGCGCAGTTTGATCTGGGTGATCCCGGCGGCACTCCTGTTTGGCGGCGCGATTGAGCTCATCCAGCCCTACGTGGGCCGTGAAGCCGAGGTCGCAGATTTTCTGGCGGATGCGGTTGGGCTCAGTGTCGGGATTGTCTCTGGCTTGTTCTTGCGCATGCTCCTGACCAAACTTCTCCCAGCCCCGGCTGTACCCAGCAATTAGGTCAGAGCGGCCTCAATACTGGGTGCGCAGCCTGCCCGCTCCGCCCTGCGCTAAAGAAAAATCCAAAAAAGTGACACGAGTGTGACCTGCTTCACAGTCAGACGGCGCAGCACGGGGTAATGTGAAACGCATCAGGGAGGATATGAGACATGCAGTCCAGTATCAAAACAATCCGCAAGATCAGTGCTGAAGTTGTGAAATTCATCACGATGTGCCACTTCATCCAGACACGCGTGAACGAGTACCACTAGAGAAAGACCAGCACCTCGTAAGACCGCGAGGCACCGGGTGCAAAACTGCACCGGTGCCTTTTTTGTTTCAGGAGGGGCGCACGGACCTGGACGCCGGCATCCGATCCGAACTTCCTGAGAAAGACCGACTGGCGCTGTTCTCCGGTCACAGCTTGCGCGCCGGTCTCGCCAGTTCGGCAGAAGTCGACGAGCGCTATGTCCAGAAGCAGCTTGGCCATGCAAGCGCCGAAATGACCCGCCGTTACCAGCGCCGCCGAGACAGGTTCCGCCTGAACCTGACGAAGGCAGCCGGGTTGTGACGTGGATCAGGAGTTTTCCGACTTCAAAGCCGAAAGTGAGGCAACATGGCGAGGGAGATCGCTGCGGGAATGTAGGATATCCACGATGATGACCTCGTCCGATCGATCCAGAAAGACCAGGAAATGCTCCCCTGCCCTTATGAACCGCAGGTCTTCGACATCATCAACGAGAACTGCGCAACTCCGGCTATGGGCCTGGCCATTCATAATACTTTCACAGCGGTTGAGCAATTCGGCCTCGTAAAGCTCTGCTTGGCGCAGCCCGAAATTTTCGATCGTCCATCTGGCGATTTCAGTGAGGCTGGCTTCCGCACGACGGGTCAGCCGGAAGGATCGGCTCATGAACGCGCGCGCGCAGTCGCAAAGGCCCTACGGATCGCATCTTTGCCACTGCCGTCCGCAATATCACCCGCCTTGGCCTGCGCCAGACCTTCAAGGAGACCCTTCCGGATCCCGGCCAGCTGTGCTTCTTCCTGCTCGAGCAGCCTCAGGCCAGCGCGCATGGCTTCACTCACATTCTGGTAGCGCCCAGACGCCACCAGTGCTTGAACCAGATGGTCTTGGGTCTCGGTCAGGACAACGTTGCGTGTCACCATGGGCCGGGTCTCCTTTATTGGCAATATATGCCAATGCTCAGTTTTGGTCAATGGAAGCTGATCTTGGGCGACGAACAGCCATCATGTGACCTCTCCTCCCGTCGCTATCAATCGGTCGTTTAGTGGCGATACCTTAAATTGCAAACGGCCCGATTTCATGCCCCTGATAGGCTATGCGCGCGTATCAACAGAGGATCAGACCCCCCTGCCCCAGTCTGAGGCCCTTCAATCTGCGGGTTGCGCCGAAATCATCGAAGAACACGCCTCCGGCGGCAACCCGTCAGAGATACTTACGGCCCGTGTTCCCGAAAGCAGACGTTCGCTGTGTACCGCATCAATGACTGAGTTGCGGGACCTTGCAGCCGTTCGCTGCACACGCGAAATCGTTCAGAGGCCAGCGCTCGCGTTACCCGGTCAAGAACTCCGCGAGCGTGTAATTGTAGCTCTCCCAGCATGCGCTGCCGTGCAAGGGAACGTGGTTGGCGGTCTCAAGCACCACCAGTTCGGCCCTCGGAATGCCCGCCGCTAGCTTCTGCGCCTGCGACAAAGGATGCACGGCATCGTCGCGTGCATGCAGGATCAACACCGGGCAGCGCACTTGGTCTAGCAGAGGCGCGACTGTCGCATCGTTGATCACGTCCCGGTCGCGCAGCATAGTCTCGGGCGGGCAAGCGGCTTGCATCTCGCGCAGGACCTCGCGCGCTTCTTCAGCCGGCCCTTCGGGAAAGTAAGACATCGCGAAGGCACTCGCGAAGGCGCTTTCGGGGCGCGCCCAGCCCTCGGCGATCATGCCCTTCAACGCGTCGGGCGACGCATCCGCGCTGCGACGCGACCGCCCATCGACATATCCACCCACGATCGCCAAACGCGTAAGCCGCTCGGGATAGAGCGCCGCGAAGTTGAGCGCTGCAAGGCATCCGCCTGAAAATGACACCGCAGCGAAGCGGTCGAAGCCCGCCGCGTCCGACACCGCGGCCGCATCACGCGCCTCGGTCTCAAAGTCGATTTCTCGCTGGACCCGTTCTGATTGGCCGCTCCCCACATTGTCGAAGCGCAGATATCGGGTGTGGAGTGCCATCGACGAGATGCAAGAGCGATGGAGCCCGTATGCCCATTCCAGTTCCAGGTCGGTGGTTTGCAGTGGACCGAACCGCAGAACGGGCGGCCCCTCGCCGCTGATAGCATAAGCGACTGCACAGCCATCTTCGTTCTTGCAATAGCGGATGCGCTGAGCCGTGGCGGCGGGAGCCTGAGCGGGGACCGAAGGCCTAGCATCCGCCTCCCTCGACACTTTGGCCACCAACATCAATCCCCGCCGCGCCACGGTGCGGATTACCGCCTGTGCCTTGCCATTGTCGCCCACAGCCTTGCGCGCTGCCGCGATGCAAGCGGAAATCGCAGACTCGGACACGATCCGCCCGCCCCAAATCTCTTCCACCATTCGGTCGCGCGTCACCAGGTCTCCAGCATTGCGCAGCAGAAGATGGATCAGGTCGAATACCTTGGGTTCCACGGCCACCGCGCTACCACCACGAGTTAGCGTCAGACGGGCGTCATCCAGCGTGCAATCGGCGAAATGGTGCTCCATGTCCCGCAACTTACACCGATTTTTCCGTCGTGACCCAAAAAATTCAGCCGGCCCCAAGGTTTCCAAAGGCAATCCTAAAGTTTTCCAAGCCTCCCCCTCAAGCAGAGGCGCACGGGATCGGGCACCTTTGGGTCATCAACCAAGGAGACACGCCATGATGACCCCCATGCAGACTGACTTAATTAAGTACAGCACTCCCGCCGCCCCGACCTCGCATGAGCGTCAGGCGCTGCGTGCCCGCCGTCAGGCCCGTCGCGCCACGTTCCTCGCCTTCATCGAAAAGGTCTTCACCCGTAGCGGGCATGGTGACCTGAATATGCGCCGCTGTAGGAAAACATTTCTGTATTGATTGGAATACCCATGCCGCGCAGTTCGTGGACAGTATACTATTGATAGGTCGTGACGGCGGTGGTGCCAGCGAGACAACACCCAAGTTCACTGCTCATGCCCACTGGACTGCCGCGCGTAAAGGCCCCGCTTTCTTTGCGTATTCAGACAATTACCTGATCGACACAGATCACGGGATCATCATGGATGTGGACGCCAGCCGGTCGATCCGGCAGGCAGAGGTCGGCGCGATGCGCAAAATGATTGATCGCACCGAAGACCGCTTTGGCCTAAAGCCTGATTGGGGGGCGGCGGATACGGCTTATGGCTCATCTGACAATCTCGCTTGGCTAACGTTCAAACGGAAAATCCTTCCGTTTATCCCTGTCTTTGATCATTCAAAGCGCAAGGACGGCACCTGGTCGCGATCCGACTTCACTTGGGACGAAGACAGTGATCGATACATTTGCCCGGAAGGAAAAGAGCTGCGTCATACTCGGCGAAATTACTCTGACCCCAAAAGGCACAAAGCCAAGGCCGGCCTAAAGCCGCCGCTGGCCGATGTGTTGAATGCTGCACATCAGTGTTACCATACCGGCTGTTCATGCACTGCGTAGCAATCCTGGCTAGGCAAGACCGTGCACAGCAATCCGCGCCAATGTCGCATATGCGTGATCAAAACTTCGCCCGACAAGTTAACTTGTTTATAGAGACTTCTTTGATTGGAATTAGATGACGTCCATATCGCCCCCTTCCTCAAATGCGGATACCCACAAGCACGGTGTGCTTTTCGTCTTTGCGGCTGGGGTTCTGTGGTCAACGGTCGGTCTTGGTATTCGCTTGATCGACGATGCCGTCGTGTGGCAGATTCTGCTGTATCGGTCGATCAGCATGTCGCTGTTTCTTTATGTGCTTATTCGAATACGGTCGGGCGAAAGCCCCTTTGTTCAAATCCGCCGCATTGGTTCCCCGGTTGTTATCGCAGGACTTTCATTGGTTGCAGCCTATAGCGGTGGGATCTACTCAATTCAGAACACTTCGGTCGCGAATGCGATGCTGCTTTTTGCAACAGCACCTTTTATGGCTGCGGTTCTGGGATGGATTGTTCTGCGTGAACGCGTGCGCTTTGCAACCTGGATTGCGATTGTTGTTGCCATTGGCGGGATCGCGATCATGGTTGCAGACAAGTCCGGCAGCGTCGCTCTTAAGGGCAGTCTTGCGGCCCTTGGATCAGCGTTCGGTTTCGCCGTCTTCACTGTGGCGTTACGTTGGGGTCGAACAGGCGAGATGCTACCGGCGGTCTTCCTTTCGGGTCTCTTCGCAATCGCTATCACCTTGGTGATCTGTCTCGGGCTCGGGCTTCCGCTCGTTCTGAGCTCAAATGACAGCTTCATTTCGATGGGAATGGGGGTTTTCCAAGCCGGTGCCGGTCTGATCCTATACACGTTGGGCTCGCGTAGCCTCCCCGCGGCAGAGCTTGCCTTGCTATCTCTGGCCGAAGTCCTGCTCGGTCCACTTTGGGTCTGGCTCTTTCTGGGCGAAACGGCGAGCGTGAATACTTTGATTGGCGGCGTGGTTCTGCTTGCGGCCATCGCTGGGAATGCGGTGTCAGGTAAGCGACGAAAGCCTCCGCCCATCACCGCACCATAGCGACAACAGCAAGGGCGCCCATTGCAGCCATCTGGAATTACGTTCGCAAAGGTCCGCTTCCGACATCTAATATTCTCAAGCCTTGCCAAAGCGGTCCAGAACGTTTTCGGTGATCTTCTCAACTTGGCAGTCACCTCGCGTCAGACCCACGATCCATTCACATGTTGCAGCGGTGAAAATCTCGCCTTTTCCGCGCTTCCAGGACACGATCATGCCGTTGAAGAGTGGCCCGCCATCAGGACGTGAGAAAATTGCACATTTCGTTTCCTACAGGGTTCTTTCAGAAAGAATACTCTGATCATTATAGCTACGGGCTGTAACCGGGCCTGTGCAAGCTTGAAAGGCTCGATCGGGATGAAGGCCAACGCGCCGCGCGCTTGGACCGCCGCCGGATGTAGTTGACCTAAGTCAAAGTAACATGCGCGTGGGTGTATAGCCTGATCAAAGGGAGATAATCATGACTTGGCCGATAATACCCAAGGACGATGCAACGCGCGCTGCCGCAAATCTGACAGATGCGGTCCGCGCCGGGTTTGGCTGGGACGACGCGCGCGACATGCTGGACGGATTGCCGGGTGGCGGGCTCAACATCACGCATGAGGCGCTTGATCGTCATGTCGCTTCGGGCCATGGCGATCAGGTCGCGATCCGATGGATCAGCAAGGACGGTGGGCGGCGCGATTTCAGCTATGCAGCACTAGTCGGTGAGGCCGCGCGCTTTGCCAATGTGTTGGCTGGACATGGGCTGAAACCCGGCGCGCGGGTCTATTCGCTGATGGGGCGGGTGCCGGAGCTGTATTCCGCGGCCCTTGGCACCCTAAAGGCCGGCATGACATTCACCCCACTTTTTGCCGCATTTGGACCAGAGCCGATCAGATCCCGGATGGAGATCGGCGAAGGCAACGTTCTTGTTACCACCGAGACTTTGTATCGCAAGAAGGTCGCGAGCTGGCGAAAGGAGCTTGGCTCGTTGAAGCTTGTACTGATCCTGAGTGATAATGTCGTGCCCGAGGACTGCGTCGCCTTGCGCCCTGCGATGGATGCCGCCGCCGACACGTTCGTAACGGCGAAAACCACTTCGAATGATATGGCGCTGATCCATTTCACCTCTGGCACCACTGGCAAGCCCAAGGGTGCCGTCCACGTGCACGGTGCGGTCATCGCCCATGCGGCTACGGGGCGCTTTGCGCTGGATCTGAGACCCGGCGATATCTACTGGTGCACGGCTGATCCTGGCTGGGTCACGGGCACTTCGTATGGCATTATTGCGCCGCTGGTGAACCGGGTGACGATGATCGTCGACGAAGCGGAATTCGACCTGGACCGTTGGTACGGCATCCTTCAGGCTGAGAGCGTGCAGGTCTGGTACACCGCACCCACCGCGATCCGCATGCTGATGCGGGCGGGAAAGGACGCCGCAAAGCCCTATGATTTCCGCAAGCTGCGGTTTCTCGCCAGTGTCGGAGAGCCCTTGAACCCCGAAGGCGTGGTCTGGGGGCAAGAGGTGTTAGGCCAGCCGTTCCACGACAATTGGTGGCAGACCGAAACCGGTGGCATCATGATCGCCAATACCGCCGGAATGGACATTCGTCCCGGCTCGATGGGCAAGCCCTTGCCCGGCATTGAGGCTGGAATAGTCAATGTCGAAGACGGCGCCGTGCATGCGTGCAAGCCGGGCGAAATTGGCGAACTGGCGCTGCGCCCCGGCTGGCCGTCGATGATGCGCGCTTATCTCAACGAACAGGCTCGTTATGATAAATGTTTTGTTGGCGGCTGGTATCTGTCGGGCGACCTCGCCATGCGGGACAAGGACGGGTATTTCTGGTTTGTCGGCCGCGCGAATGACCTGATCAAATCCTCTGGTCATCTGGTCGGCCCTTTCGAGGTCGAAAGCGCGCTGATTGAACATCACGCCGTCGCCGAGGCCGCCGTGATCGGCATTCCGGACGAGACCGCAGGCGAAATCGTCAAGGCCTATGTCGCGCTGAACCCTAGATTTGAGCCGTCCGAGGCGCTGGAACGCGAGATCCGGGGCTTTGCGCGCAAACGGCTTGGCGCCGCGGTGGCCCCACGTGAAATTGTGTTTCGCAACCAACTGCCCAAGACGCGATCGGGCAAGATAATGCGCCGTCTTCTCAAGGCGCGCGAACTTGGCCTACCCGAAGGGGATATTTCCACATTGGAGGCGGACGAGAAATGACATCCCAGACAAAACCGCACCTGAACCGCGCTCACGTGCAGGACCTGCTGCGCGGAATGATGCGTATCCGTCGGTTCGAGGACAAATGCGCCGAGCTTTACACGCGCGAAAAGATCCGCGGCTTTCTGCATCTGTACGATGGCGAAGAAGCGGTGGCGATGGGCGTGATCCCGGTGCTTGAGCCAGATGACCGCATCGTCGCCACCTACCGCGAGCACGGGCATGCCTTGGCGCGCGGCGTAGCGATGGGCCCCATTTTGGCGGAGATGTATGGCAAGGCTAACGGATGTTCGGGCGGGCGCGGCGGGTCAATGCATCTGTTCGACGCGAGCACCAATTTCTATGGGGGCAACGCGATTGTCGGCGGTGGCCTGCCGCTTGCGGCGGGTCTGGGCCTGGCGGACCGGATGCGGGGCGAAAAGAACGTCACGGCCTGTTTCTTTGGCGAAGGTGCTGTGGCCGAGGGCGAGTTCCACGAGGCGTTGAACCTGGCCGAGCTTTGGGATCTGCCGGTGCTTTGGATCTGCGAAAACAACGGCTATGCAATGGGGTCCGCCTTGGCGCGCACAGAATCGCAGACCGACATTCATGCAAAGGCCACAGCCTATGGCATCGAAAGCGAAGTGGTCGATGGCATGGATGTGGTCGCCGTCGAAGCCGCCGCGCGCCGTGTGGTCGCGAACATCCGGGAAACCGGCCGCCCGTATCTGCTGGAGGCGCGCACTTACCGCTTTCGTCCACATTCGATGTTCGATGCGCAGTTGTATCGCGATAAAGCTGAAATCGCCGAGTGGCGCGAAAAGGGCCCGATTGTGCGGTTTCAGGGCTGGTTGCTGGAAAACGGCCTGATCCACGAGGCCGATATCGCCAAGATGACCACCGAGATCGACGCTGAGATCGCCGAGGCGGTGGCCTTTGCAGAAGCCGGTGTGTGGGAGCCGGTCGAGACCCTGACCAAACATGTAATGTCCGTTGAGCCCGCGTCTCCGCAAGTCGCAGCCGAACCTGCGGGTGAAAGGATCGAGACCACCTATCGCGAGGCCGTCAAACAGGCGATCCGTGGAGCGATGACAGGGGATGAGCGCGTTTTTCTTATGGGCGAGGACGTTGGTGCCTATGGCGGCTGTTATGCGGTGTCCAAGGGGTTGATGGCGGAGTTCGGAGAAGACCGTATCCGCGACACCCCGCTGTCGGAATCTGGCTTTACCGGTGCGGGCATTGGGGCTGCGGCAGCGGGTATGCGGCCGATTGTCGAACTGATGACCGTGAATTTCTCTATGCTGGCGCTGGATCAGATCCTGAACACGGCCGCCACGATCCGGCACATGTCGGGTGGACAGTTCGGCTGCCCACTGGTGATCCGCATGGCGACCGGTGCCGGCAAGCAACTGGCCGCGCAGCATTCGCATTCGCTGGAAGGCTGGTACGCGCATATCCCGGGACTTAAGGTTCTGGCGCCCGCGACGCTGGAGGATGCGCGGGGCATGTTGCTGACAGCGCTTGAAGATCCTGACCCGGTTCTGATCTTTGAAAATGTCATGCTGTACAACATGTCCGGGCAGATCGCCGCAAACGCGGGCTCTGTCGACATCGATAAGGCCGCGATCCGAAGGCCAGGCAAGGATGTGTCGCTGATCACCTATGGCGGATCTCTGTTCAAGACACTGGAGGCGGCAGAGGAACTGGCCAAAGAGGGGATCAAGGCCGAGGTGATAGACCTGCGCACCTTGCGCCCGCTTGATACTGAAACCATCCTCGCCTCGGTTGCGCGCACGCGCCGCGCAGTGGTCGTGGATGAGGGGTGGCGTACCGGTTCGCTGGCTGCCGAGGTATCGGCGCAGATCACCGAAGGGGCTTTCTGGCGGCTGGATGCACCGGTTGGGCGGGTCTGTTCGGCCGAAGTGCCGATCCCCTACGCCGCACATCTGGAACAGGCGGCGATTCCCCAGGTTGCCGGTATCGTCGCCGCCGCGCGCGCGGCGATGGTCAAGGGGTGATCCGATGGCCGTGTTCGCCATGCCCTCGTTGGGTGCAGACATGGAAGCGGGCACTTTGGTGGAGTGGATGATCAAGCCGGGGGACATCGTTACCCGCGGCGATGTGGTCGCGGTCGTCGAAACCCAGAAGGGTGCAATTGAAATCGAGTGCTTTGAGGAGGGCACTGTCGAAACGCTTGACGCAGAGATCGGGGCCACGCTTGCCGTCGGCACCGCATTGGCCACGATCCGCGCGCCCTGCGAAGATGGTGCAACCGCAGTCAGACCCGCAGTTGATCCCGAGGCGCCCGCCAAACCGGAGGCGGCAGCATCATCGCCTACCCAGCCTGAGAAATCTACCGAAGTCCCCTTAGCGGTGGTCCCTGCGTCATTGCCTATGCCCTCATCGCCACCCGTTATACCCCAGGCTGGTGAAGCGCCAACTGCCTCTCCCGCCGCGCGGGTACGTGCCGCCGAGCGTGGGATCGACCTTGCGGCGCTTTTAGGAACAGGCCCCGGCGGCGCGGTTATTCTGGCGGATGTCGAAGCCGTTGAACCTACCCCGATCAGGGAGGGGCCAGCAAAAACCAGCGCCAAGCCGGGGCTCGATATGGCCGCAATGCGCACTGCGATTGCCAATGCCATGGCCCGCTCCAAACGCGAGATCCCACATTACTACCTAACCCAGACTATTGATCTGCAAGCCGCCACTGACTGGCTTGCCATGACCAATGCGACGCGCCCATCTGATACACGCCTGTTGATGGTCGCACTGTTCATCAAGGCCGCGGCCCTTGCGGTCGCGCAGGTTCCGCAGATCAACGGCCACTTTGATGGCGAGGGGTTTCATCCGGCGCGGGCCGTTCATGCGGGTGTGGCGGTGGCGCTGCGCGGTGGCGGACTTGTGGCACCTGCATTGCACGATGCCGAAACCCTGCCGCTTAACAATCTGATGGCACAGATGCGCGACCTGGTTTTACGGGCCCGCAGCGGGCGGTTGCGCTCTTCGGAAATGACCGATGCTACGATCACCATTTCGGCGATGGGCGACACCGGCGCCGATGCGATGGCGGGCGTGATCTACCCGCCGCAGGTCGCTATCGTCGGCTTTGGCGCACCGGTGGCCCGGCCATGGATCATTGGTGACAAGATCACCCCGCGTATGACCGTTACCGTTACGCTGTCCGCCGACCACCGAGTCAGCGACGGACGTCGCGGTGCCAAGTTTCTGGCCGCGCTCGACGCCGCACTTCAGACTCCGGAGGCCCTATGACCGAAGCCGACATCCGCACAGCCTTTCTGGAAGAGCTTACCCAAATCGCCCCGGACATCGATCCGGACGAGGTTGGCGAAGAGGATCACCTGCAAGATGATCTGGAACTCGACTCGATGGATTTCTTAAACCTTGTTACAGCGCTTCACCAACGGCTCGATATCGATATACCTGAGATCGACTATCCGAAGATCGCAAATCTGGCGCTCGCGGTTGTATACCTGAAAGGGCGGATCGGTTGTCCGACTAGGGCCTGACGCGATCTTGTGGCAGAATGGCGCAAGATCTTGATTGCCCACTCTGCCGACATTCACCCCTCAAAAAGGCTGAGCGGTCCACCCCGTGCCCGACGACACGAACACGCGAAGGATCGAGGCCGTATTCTTTTAGCAATAACCTGCGAACGAGGTCGGACGGGGCAACGATCAGCATTGCGTGAACGCAGACGTGGCATCCTCTCTAACTTGAAAAGCTGAATGGGCAAGCTGACCAGGGACAGAGTCTCCCGACCAGCCGACGCGCTTTATTCAGGCATCATCGCGCCAATTGCATACATGCCGTCGTCGCCCTTGATCAGCATCAACGTGACGGAATCTCCGACTGCGATATCGCCCATCATTTCCGCGCCGGGCATCATCGCCAGATCCATCGTCATGGCAGGCCAGCCGATTTCAGGAATGGGTTCGTGACTGACATTGGCAGTGCCTTCGCTGATGGAATTCACCACCGCCTTGGTATGCACAGCACCTTCCATCATTTCGTCACTCATCGGCATGTTCGAATGGTCCATGTCCGAGTGGTTCATTTGCGCAAACGCCAGTGGCGCGCTCAGAACAAGAACAGAGAGGGCAAGAGAGAGAGTTTTCATGGGTCATCCTTTCAGGTTGAGTTGATTGGCAGGTCCTATTCTGCCGGTACAGGTGCTACGGGTTCTTGGACTGGTTGCAGCAATTCTCTGTTGACCCGTTTCAGGGCCAGCCTTTTCCAGATCACGAAGATCGACGGAATGACAAAGAGCGTCAGAAGGGTCGCGGTCGCCATGCCACCGATCATCGGAGCCGCGATCCGCTGCATGATCTCGGACCCGGTTCCGGTACCATACATGATCGGAATGAGTGCTGCGAAGATGGTTGCGACTGTCATGACTTTGGGGCGCACGCGCAGGAGCGCGCCTTCGAAAACCACCTCTTCCACATCCAGTGGGGTCATTTCACGCCGCTCAGTCGCGGCTTCTTTCTTTCGTTTTTCCCATGCCAGATTGAGATACAGCAGCATCACGATGGCCGTTTCGACCGCCACGCCCGCCAGAGCGATGAAGCCCACAAGCACCGCCACCGAGATATCGAAGCTGAGATACCACAGGAACCAGACTCCGCCCGCCAGAGCGACCGGCAAGGCCGCGAGAATGATTCCCACCTCAATCACCCGATTGAAGGCCATAAACAGCATCAAAGTGATAATCAGCAAGGTCGCCGGAGCCACGAGCTTGAGCCGTTCCTGCATACGCTCGATGTATTCGTATTGCCCTGACCAGGTGATCGAATACCCCGGCGGCAA
Source organism: Sulfitobacter sp. JL08 (assembly GCF_003352045.1). Classification (NCBI taxonomy): domain Bacteria; kingdom Pseudomonadati; phylum Pseudomonadota; class Alphaproteobacteria; order Rhodobacterales; family Roseobacteraceae; genus Sulfitobacter; species Sulfitobacter sp. JL08. The sequence continues at coordinate 1,158,413 of NZ_CP025815.1, read as the reverse complement.
GGAGACTTGATCAGCCACAACTTGACGCGCCTCTTGCACGTATCCCCCAAGATCGCGCCCAGTGATGTCGATGAAGACAAAACCGGTGCGGCGGGCATTTTCGGATCGGATCATGCCGGGCCCATCGACGACCTTGATCTCGGCAAGAGACCCCAGCGGGATATGTGCACCCGAGGGCGTCACAACCGGCAGATCGCGCAGCCTTTCGGGGCTGTTGCGCCATTCCTGCGGGTAGCGCAGGTTGATCGGGAAACGCTCCAGCCCCTCTACGGATTCCGACACCTGCATGCCGCCAATCGCCGTCTGCACAACATCCTGAATATCGCGCACCGACATCATGTATCGTGCAGCGGCATCGCGATCGACGTTGATCTCGATAAACCGCCCTCCGATGGGGCGCTCGGCATAGGCAGAGGCGGTGCCTTTAATGTCCGCCACCACGCGCTCCACCTCGATCCCGATCTGTTCGATCACGCTAAGGTCTGCTCCGGATATCTTGACGCCGACCGGCGTCTTGATGCCTGTGGCCAACATGTCGATGCGGTTCTTGATCGGTTGAATCCAGACGTTGGTCACACCCGGGATCTGCACCACGCGGTCCAGCTCGTTGCGGATCATTTCCATTGTCATGCCGGGACGCCACTCGGCCTCGGGCTTCAATTGAATGGTCGTTTCGATCATCGTGAGCGGAGCTGGATCGGTGGCTGTGTCCGCGCGGCCCAGTTTGCCATGTACGGTCAAGACCTCAGGCACAGTCGCGATCAGGCGGTCGGTCTGTTGCAAGACCTCGCGCGCCTTGCCGATAGACACACCGGGATAGAGCGATGGCATATAGAGAAAATCGCCCTCGTTCAACTCGGGCATGAATTCGGTTCCGATCCGCTGAAGCGGCCACATCATAGAGGCGACCAGCGCCCCGGCCAGTAGCGTCGTGGCCCATGGCCATGCTACGGCGGCGTCCAGAAACGGGCGGTAGATCCAGATCACGATCCGGTTCAGCGGGTTCTTTCGTTCAGGCAGAATGCGCCCGCGCACGAAGTAAGACATGCAATTGAACACTTGCGAACAGCAGCCGGTACATACATCGGGGCTCGATGCAGTCATTCACCGAAATTTGGTAACTGTCTGCTGTGCAGCGCAAAGCAGTCCTTCATGGCTGCAAATTCGAATTTTTGCTTTTGAACGACTGCTTTCACCGGCAGCGGACGTTCGCTGCAGTCACAACGAATGTCTCAGTTGCGGGACAAAGTGTGAATTCGCTGCACCTGCATAATCTTGGCTTTCTAAAGCGCTTTTATTGATGGTGAGGGTGTAAACCGGCGCATTGATTTAAGAAAATATGAATAACTCAAAATCGGCAATGCGGACTTTCGGCTAGTCCCGTTGTTGGCCGCATCCGCAGAAACGAGGCGCGAATGTAATCCGTTGGCAGCAAAATTACGCCGTCAACTCAGCGAGCAGTTCTCGAGCCATCTTCTGATCTTCGGGGCAGTCGCCATCAGCGATGCTTTGGTGAATAGGTTCGAGAATTGCAATGGCTTCGTCCCGTCGATCCTGTTCCTGCATAAGGCGCGCCAGATCGATGGCCGCACGCAGTTCATATAGCTTTGCACCCTGTTGACGGGCGACGTCGAGAGCCTTGCCCAAGAAGCTTTCAGCCACTTCGCTGTCACCATCGGCCATGGCGATACGCGCCTGCACCCGCTTCAAGTCCGAAAGGGAATAGGTCTCGCCAGTCTGGTCCATCATTTCCTGCGCTAAAGCAGCCAGTTTGGCGGCCTCAAGGCGAAGTCCCAACGCCAACGCGCTTCGTGCCATCCCGATGCGAACCTGAGGAATGAACATTTTCGTGTCCAAAGCGGCAATCGCAGCATCTGCTTTCAGATACTTTTGCACGCAAGCCCTGTCTCCGCTTTTCGCCGCCAGAATTTCACGAATAGCGACTGCAAATTCATACCACACCGGCAGATTGTGCTCGTGAGAGATCGGTATGACCTCGGTCACACAACGCTCAACCACGGCATAGTCTTCTGCATCTAAGGCGAACATCGCCCGGATAACCAGCATGTAACAAATGGTTTGAATGTGCCCGGTCGATCTGGCTATCCGATCGGCTTCGTCTGAATACTTCCAGCCTTGGCGGGTTTTACCTAGAAGCAAGCTACGAGTTGCCGCAAATGTGTAAAGTGAAACGCCAACATCCTGCCCAAAGCGGTTGGCCAAACCGCCGTGTTCGACGGGGTCGTAATTCTTAAATGCAACGTTGAGGTACTTTTCTGCCCCAGCCAGGTCACCCATGAACATTCGCGTGGCGGCGGCGACCCGGTTGGCCACAACCAAGGGCACAATCTCTGACGAACCGGCCGTGGTCTCGACGAGAGCTTCTGCTCGCTGCCAAGCTTCTGAAAACTCTCCCCTGATCGCCTTGCCGATCCACAATCCGTAGAGAACCGAATAACGCATAGGGGTTTCACCGACTATGTCGGCTAGTGTGAGAGCATTTTCGAAGGCGTCAATAGTGTCACTGGCACCGTATCCACGACGAACGAGCAAAGTCATACCAAGCTGAATTTGCAAAGAAAGGGCTCGTTCAGTTGCTGAACCATCCCCTGCGTCCACCTTTGGTTCAATAAGCTCGATGGCTTGCGCCAAATGCGAGATCGCCTCGTCAAACGCTGGTCGTGCGGTGGCCGCTTTACTGGCGGCTTCCCACAGGTCTATTGCGCGGTCAGTAAGTCCGGCCGCCTCGGCGTGTACGGCAAGGACTTCAGGTGCTATTTCGGGGTCTGTCTCCAACGCCGTCAGGATACGCGCATGGATGGCGCGGCGTTTCTCTTTCAGCTGGCTCTCATAGGCCGCGTCGCGCACCAATGCGTGTTTGAAGAGATAGGTTGCTTCGGGAGGCAGGCCCCTGCGGTAGATCAGTTCGGCTGCGATCAGGCCGTCCAGTGCGGCAGTCAGTTCAGCTTTGGGCAAAAGGGATATCTCCGCCAGTAAACCATGGCTGAACTCCCGCCCGATACAGGCGGCCGTCTGCGCCACTTCCTTGATTGGTTGCAACCGGTCCAGTCGCGCCATCAAGCTGTCATGCAGCGTGGTGGGGATGGCGATGGTGCTCAGCGGTCCATTCAGAACCAGCCGGACGCCGTCTTCTTTCAGCGCGCCGGATTCAAGGATGGTCTTGGTCAGTTCCTCAACAAACAGTGGCACGCCATCCGTGCGCTCCGCGATAATTGCCATGATCTCGTCTGGCAGCGCCTTGCCGCCAGTCAACTTGGCGACGATGTCTCCGATCTGATCCTTGCCCAGCCGGTTCAGCGCGAACTTCGTCACGATGGGATGCCCGCCAAAGCCATACTCAAAGCTGGGACGCGCCGTGGCAAGGATCATGATGTTTTGATCCGCAACAGTATCCAGAAGCAGGTCCAGCAACTCCAACGAAGTTGGGTCAATCCAGTGCAAGTCTTCGTAGACCAACAGCACCGGCTTGTCCTGGCTTTGCTCAACCAGCAGCTTGGCCAGTATCTTCATGGTATGCGCCCGTTGCTGGGCTGGTGTCAGATCAAGCGCACCGTACCGAGCCGTTCCGTCCAGACCCATCATCGGCGTGATCAGCTTCAGCGTGTCGGGGTCCTTTCCAAGCAGCGCCTCCAACTTGTCCAGCCGGGCATCCGGCCCGTCTGATGGTGCGAACCCGGCGGCAAACGACAATTGCTGAATGACTGGATAGAACGCGGAATCCGCGTGATAGGGCGAGCATTGATAAGTGATGCGGATGTGATCATCCTTTGCAACCTCGTCGATGACCGCTCTTGTGATACGAGACTTGCCAATACCGGCCTCGCCGCTGACGATCACCATCTGGCCCTGTCCCGAGCGGGCCAAAGCCCAACGCTCCAGCATCAGTTCGATCTCGCGGTCGCGTCCGACGATGGGGGTCAGAGTGCCAGACTGGCGTGCGGCAAAGCGGCTTTCTTGCACTGCCTCGCCGTCAACGACGAAGGCTTCGACCGGCGCACCCACGCCCTTCAAATCTTGTGCGCCGAGTGACGCCAGCTTGTACGTGCTGCCCAGCAGACGGCGTGTTTCGCTGGGCAGAACAAGCTGGTTCGGCCCTGCAACGCCTTGCAGCCGCGCGGCCAGGTTGGGGGTCTCTCCAACCACAGCAGCTTCCTGAGTCGCACCGCTGCCGATCAGGTCTCCAACGATGACAACACCCGTGGCGACCCCGATCCGGGTTGCAAGGGCTGTGCCATCGGGAGCATTTATTGTCCTAATACTGTCGATAATCGCCAGACCCGCGCGCACGGCACGTTCCGCATCATCTTCACCCGCGCGCGGCCAGCCAAAGTAACACATCACGCCGTCGCCCATGAACTTGGCCACGAAACCTTCATAGCGGCCAACAACACCGGCCACCGTGTTCTGATACCCAGTGATGACGGTACGCATGTCCTCAGCGTCAATGCGCGTCGCCATCTCGGTCGAGCCGACAAGATCAACGAACATCACCGTTAGATGGCGGCGTTCCGCGTCGGCGCTCGGGTTGGATGTGAGGTTGGAAGACGTGTCAGAAACCGCGTCTCCTATTGATTGGTTTTGCAATGCCGGGGTATCTGCTTCGGTTTTGTCGGTGAATTTTCTGATCGCCTCGTTGACGCGACGTCGAGGCCCAATTGGTAACCCCATTTCTTTCAAGTCATCTTCAGAAAGATAGGCAAGGTCAGCGAGCTCAATCTCGGCTTCAACAAAAGCCAAAGTGTATTTTTGTAAGCCAAGTTCAGCGAGCCAGCTTTGAACGTCTTTCACGTCTTCCCCCACATCCACGGATTTCAGCAATCCGTAATTACAAAGGAGAGCTTAGCCTGATCTTCGACTATGTCATGCCATTACTTTAGACTTTAACACGCTGTTTGGGGACAAACTTGCCTGTCGTTGGCGACCTGATCTCGGCGGCTCTAGCCACTTGGGTTACCCTTTGACGGCCGGAAAGACCCCGCAGCGAACGTCCGCAATGCGAAATCGCAAAGCAAAAATGCAGGATATCAGTGACGGGCACGTCTGGTCCGGTTGTGAAATTCTGAGTCGTGCTGCAAGTGCCAAATAAATCCATTGCGACACGGCTGGTTTGGGCTCTTTCCAGACCTTAGCCGCACTTAGCTCAAACGGCGGCTGAGCGGACGAAGCAGTCATTTGCTGCATGCTATGTCCGAAGACTAAGCGGTCGAACTACGCGCAAAATTGCGCGAGACCAAGGATCCCGCTTTCACGACTATCATCTATTGGACCTGTTATACTCGAAAACGGTGTCGCAACGTCCATGACATAAATTGACTACTCGATAAACTTTTCGATCTTGGGCAGTTGGTAGTCGCCGCTGAACAGTGCTTCACCTGGGCCGTAAAAGCGAAAGTAGGGAAACCACCCGCCTCCTGTGGCTGTGGGCACATAGTTCGATTCCGAAACGCCGTCTGGTAGTTCGGGACCGAAGACGACGCGTACACTGCCATCTTCGTTGACTTCAAGGTCCTCTGTCGACGCGACCCCATACTTTTCGAAGCCGTCAAGAAAGGTTGCATCCTCGAAATCATAGACCAAAACCGACCAGAACTGGCTTACGGGCACATCAGGTGGCACAACCAGACTGTAGGTCGTTCCTCCATCGAGGCGTTCGTCGTCAGCATCCCTGCTGGTCAGCAAATACATCGTGGGGGGTGCCGTCAGATTGAACTCTTCGGCAGAGGTATAAAATGCAAAGAACGAGCTGCCACGGTCATCAAGTGCAATCGCACCAGAGTCCAAGAGCCAACTAAATGTCGTTTCATAAGAAGACGCTGGGGTTAGAACCGTCCATCCATTCCCCATTTCCTGTTTCTCAGAATGATTGTCGAAGTAGGCTTCTTGCAGAAAAACCTTCGCTTCATTTGCAGCATGATCGAGGATCTCAAGCTCGCGCTCTGTGGGCGTGAACTCTCGCCCCTTTTCAATTCCCAAGCGGCGCAACATTCCAAGTGCAACAGCATCTCGTTCTTCAAGGTTCTCACTCTGAACAAACTCATCAATCAGCACAAATAACGAGCGATCGAACTCAACGACGCCATCAATATCCATTCCCTGTACATCCAAGTACTGGGTTTGCGCGGGTTGCCCAGGGTCGAAGATTTTCAGTTTTTTGGTGAACTCTTCGGCCGCGGCCAACGAATTGGGTGAGGCATCGGGAATAATCGGTCGTAGGAGTGTATAACCGTTTAACGTTGTTTGAGGCAGGACATAATCCGCATCAAACGTGTCCCCGTCGTATCCTTCAGGCACAATGAGGTAGCTAGCACCAGCACCTTTATCCCGTCCTTTCGCACCGACGTCGGCAAGGGGGCGCTGCCAAATGTCCATTAACGTACCCCAAAGCCCGAGGTCACCTTCCGTGGGCGGCACGTCGATCATTACGGGGCCGTCGGCGATGTTCCAAAACGCCATCACATAGGGCGTCGTATTATTTGGAGTTGTCACCGCTGCCCTGTAGTCTTGGATCTTGGAGAAGTAGCAGACAACGTTGTAATCACAGCCCACCTCTGCAAAACCATCCCTCATCGCAAGTGCGTTCGTCAGCGGCATCGCCCAAACAGCGGTTTCCACAGCGCGGCGATGAACCATCTTTTCCTGTGTCGAAAGCTCGGACGTAAGCGCATCGTTCTGCGCAATCGTTTGGGTGGCAAACCAAGTTGTTCCGGCAAGAACTACTGCAAACGCAACTGTAGCTTCTTTCATGGTTTATAGATCTCCGTCAAAGTAATTGAACTGTTTCGGTGGAAAGTAGGGCTGAATTTGGGTTGTCAAAACAAAAAAAGAAAAACGTGTCCCGCTGCAAAATTTCTGTGATGGAACCCAATTGCATTTGCCAAGCCAGGCTTTTTTCGGAAAGAATTGAGCTTCGTAAAGGTTGCAAAACCTGGCCTAAGATCAACGTCGGCTTTGGGCTCGGAACAGACCTTCGCAGGTTCTTGGCGGGTGTCTGCTGTGTCGCGTTTAGCAGACGTTCGCGACTGGAAATTCGAAGTTTTGGTTCTGAACGACTGCTTTCACCGGCACCAGACGTTCGCTGCACTCTGTATTAATGACCGCCTGGCGGACGGAGCGGCCGGTCGCCATAATAAATCCGAAATCTGCATTGTGGAGCAAAGCTGTCATAGCAAGAGGCTTGAGGAGATGATTGAGTAAGCTACCAGTGTCGCCGCAACGATTTCCAAAAAGAACTTCCTGAAATGTGCTATTGATGTCGCGAAGGAGGCTTCAAAATGGCTTTGGACAATAAGGACGACACGGACTTCGTAAAATTCTGGAATACGGTTCTGGAACCGAAATTCACGAAATACCGGCATATATTGCAGGGCGGTCTATCGCGACATTCTGCGGCAGTGATCCCGAATTTGCCGCTTGGTGAGGGCATGTCAGTACTGGATGTAGGGTGTGGCTGGGGAGATATGTCACTCCAAGTAGCTGAGATTGTCGGGTCAAACGGGCGAGTTGTCGGAATTGATTGCGTCGATGCTTTCCTTGAAGAGGGCAGAAAGGACGCCGCTGAAAAAGGGCTGCGAAACGTTACTTTCGCTCGTGGCGATGCGGAAGTTGCTCTGCCAGAAAACGAGTTTGACTACGTGGTTGCGCGTTTTGGTACCATGTTTTTCACGAACCCTGTCGCGGCGTTGCGAAGAATGCGCCTTGCACTTAAACCGGGTGGGCAAATGACCCATATTGTTTGGCGCCGGCGCGAAGACAATCCAGCGTGGCAGAAAGCAAAGGATATTACACTCCGGCACCTTCCTGCGCCCGGCGCGGATGCAGATTCATGCGGGCCGGGCCCGTTTTCCATGGGCAATCAGGAGACGACGGGCCTAATGATGAAGAGCGCCGGATACGAGGATGTCACTTTCACTCGCGTGGACGAAAAAATCCTTGTGGGCAGGAACCCGGAGGAATGCATCGCATTTGCTTTGGCGATCGGTCCGGGAGGGGAGGTTTTCCGCGAGGCTGGCGAGGAGATGGCCGAAGCCAAGCGTCCTGAGATTGAGAGTGAGATGCACGGCTACTTTGAGAGCCAGGAGGTGGATGACGATGGCATTTGGGCGCCAACGTCTTCTTGGGTGATTTCCGCTCGAAATCCCGGCTGATTACTTCTTTACAAGAACAGACGCCTCGCGAACCGCATTTTTATGATTACAGAAAATACTCGGGCTCTGACCAGTCATTAGCCGCAGTCAGCACCAATGACTGAGTTGCGGGGCGGTCTCAATCCGTCGTTCGCCCTAGAACAGCGTCAGCACGCACTCAAAAAGACTACCGAACCAACGTGGTTATGCTTGGCTCCCACTCGGACAAAGCCGCCCGGTAATGCAGCATCCACGGATGACGAGCTTAGCCGCGCATCTTCTTTATAACCATACCAACGACGACCTGCACAATCAAACCCATCACACCACCGCCGACCAAGTTGCTTGCCACAGCGCCGAGGTCCATTCCTGCGCCAGCGTCGCCTCCCGCTGCTCCAAGCAACCCACCCAGCACTTGACCTCCCGCGACGCCACCAACCGCACCCGCTATGAGGTTACCCAGCCCACCCATACTGCTGTTTGCCACCGCTTTGCCGCCTGCTGTCCCGCCAAGCGCACCACCGATAAGTTGTGCAAGTATATTTTCCATCGTCGTTTCCTTAATCTTTATTAATCCGACTAGCTAAGCCGACTGTTTCTCACTTGGCAACACTAATCCGTATGTGCCAGAGCTTAGGTGCGGCTACCAGATCAACGGTAACTGTCCACATTGACCTGAATGCACTGGCACTGGCATTACAAATCACTGAGCACATCCGTGAAATTGTTAAATTCTGTGCAAGCATGATTGGTCCTCCCTGTAGGTCAGTCAGTCATACCGCATCATCATCTATACGACAGTGAACTCGGTCACTTTCATGGAAAACTTCATTTGCGGACATTCCACAAGACGGGCACGACTGTCTGCCAAGCGGACAACCTCGCCGTTCGCTGCTGTGCCGCACCTGTAAGCCGTTTGAACGACCGTTCTACGGAAATACCTTCCGGACAAATGTTCAATTTGACCACTGCAAGAGTATCCAGTTCAAATCACGTTCCACAAAACATAGACCGCCATGAAAATCACTATTAAGGAGCCAATCGAATAGAATGTCGCACGAACCTCGTGGGTCTGTTTTGTGAAATAAGCGACTGCATGTGCCAATCGCGCGAGTGCGAAGCCAAACATTAAAACCTGTGCGGCCAACAAAGTCGGATCAACCGCAACAAAAATCAAACCAATGGCCAGGAATGCTGGGATATTTTCTAGATCATTGCGATGCATGCGTCGCGATCGATCAACATAATCATTGACCTCAAGCTGGTCGGGTCTTGGCGACTTGTTGATTAGACCTTTCTGTAAATCCTCGGGGCTTACCAAACCAGAGTCGCTTTTCAACATCCGGTAGACGGTCATCCAGCCTTGCAGCATTATTTTCAGAACCATAAGTGCCGCAACAAGCGCGTAAGTTTCAAAGACCGGGTTATCGAGCGTCAACAAGTTCATTGCACTTTCCTTTGTTTGGACTGGAATCTCCGAGATGTGGAGATTTTACCGACATCAACGAACAGTTTGATGGGAAGGCGACGACCTTCAAAATAGCATGAATTCCAACAGGAGTCCTTTTTCTCTTACTTCGCAAAGCTGGCGCTATAAAGCATCACTGCGAGACGGATAAGTACCATTGGTGGTGCGGGCTTTATCGAGTTTACGGAGCTGGCCCAACCGTTAGAACCTTTCCGTTGCTCCATAGCAGCGCCTCGTAGCAAACCTCAGCACCTGCGCCGCCACACCACCCGCCGTCACGACCTATCAATAGTATACTGTCGGCTCCCCAATCGATCAGTCTCCACCCGGTGACCTGCCAAGCGCTCACAGTATCACCTATGATGATATTTAGCATGCAGCCGCCTGTTCCGCAGTAAAGTGATGCCGCCGACGAGCAGGCAAACTCGCTTTCGTCAACGAGTTCAGCTTCAACAGTGCCGAACTGAGAGCTCAGTTCAATCGTCGTAAAAGCGTTGCCCGCATCAAACTCACCGTTTTCAAATGCGCTGCAATCTGCTGCGGCACGATCAATCAACTGCTGTGCCTCCGGCGACGTGGCTTGAACTGCACAAGTAAACAAAAGAAACTGAATAAGGGCTGTTATTACCGATCGCATGACCTCCGCCTCCCAACAAAGCTCATTCCTCAATACTGAAGCATATGTGGGACACCGATAATTGAAGCCTGATGATTTGCAGTCCCTCATCGCTGCAAGGAGCCAATCTGCATTCGGTACCAGCCAGAATAGCTTTGAGTAGTCCTATGAATTGAATCGCGGTCAGGCGGCCTTGCTGCTGATTAGCCACATTGCGGCAGGCAGAGGAACTTTCGAACCATCCGCGTGCACCGAAAGTGCCGACTGTAGCGACGATATAGCCGCAGCAACAACGTCGGCTGGCGCGTTTCGCAGCCAGCTGTTTATAGCACCGATCTTGGTTGTCTGTTCCACAGCTTGGTCAAGCCCGCTTCCCGCCGCGATATCCAGGTTTACGTCGAGCTTACTGAACCGCGGCGTTGTCCAGCCTGACTTAGTAAGAACATACGTCACGTACTCGGGATCGCTGAAGGCGAACATCCCAGGTGCATTTGGGACGGCCTTTGGTCTGGGAGGCAGGTGTGGCGCGACCGCCGACATTGGCACATGCATCCACGGGTTCTCAGCAAGCGAGCGCCAGCAAACGATTGCCATTCTCGCGCCCGGTGCCGCGAACTCGCGCATGTTGGTGAATGCTGCAACGGTGTCGCCGAAGAACATCGTCCCGAAGGCCGACGTCAACAAGTCATACTCCTCAAGAGGCGCCGTCGAAGGGTCGTCCTCCTGCCACTCGATGTTCTTTAGATTGGCAGCTTCGGCACGCGCCTTGCCCACGGCCAGCATTGTTGCGGAGATGTCCATTGCCACTATGCGGCCAGAAGGGCCTACGGCACGGGCGAAATCCAGGGTCGACGCTCCACAGCCGCACCCTACGTCTAGAACCCGATCACCGGTGACTGGCCCCGCGAAAGCCAAAAGAGCATCGGTTACCGGTTGCAGGGTCATGTCGGTGTGTGCTTGGCGCTGCGTCCATGTCCGACCACCTTGGCCGTTCCAGAACGAAAGCATATCCGCATTGATTTCTTCAGCTGTGGCCATGGCTTTAATCCTCCAGTGGAAGACTGAAGACTGCGCCTTTCCATCGACCGAAACAAGTCTCAAGAAGCTCAAGGGAGCGCTGCCCGAAAATACCAGCAAGAGTTGGAGCGTTGCAGGGTCTGCTTCCGGCGACGATACTTCATTATGCTCACTCCATCTTTGGTCAAAGATTAATGTGTTGCGTCGACCCGTTGAAACCGCCGCTCGATGCAGTCATTCGCTGCACCATGCCTCAATGACCGCTATGCCAATATTCGAGGTTTTTTTTCAATTTTGCAGGCCCAGAGCCTTGGCGCTAGTGCTTAGGAATGAGCGCAGCAAGCCTGCGATGCTGATCTGAAGCCAACGCGCGATCTCCAGCCCCAGGAAATTGCTGATCTAGGGACACAGCGACGGCCCGACCGAAGGCACGTTCGTGTGCAACCGCTAATAATTTGATCTGTTCCATGGGCGAAAGCCATCCCGCAGGCCCCCAGGCGGCATCATCGTCAAGCAGGTCACCCATTCGTCGCACGGCGACTTCACCACCTGCCCGAAGGGCTTCCCGAACCTCTGGTGACATGACGGGGCGACCTCGCGGGTTGCCCGATTGGCCTTTCTTGAACCGCATGACGATCTCCTGTTACGACCCTGTTAGCAATCCTACGTGCGCGAGGGCGTGGTCTGTGCGTCTATATTGTTCCGCCCCCGCCAATGTAAGCGGCGGAGGGGCGCGTTTCCAGTGTTTAATGTTGTATTACATATACTTAGCGTAACACACTGATGTGAAACCTTAGCGCAACCCAGCCGACAACCTTTCGGACGTCTTGCGTCAACCTTACAGGAAGACCCTCCCATCCCTTTCTTTTAAGGCTTTTCCCGCAATCATATCCTGCACAGCTTTATGGAAAGCCTGCCGAGAGACACGTAGTTCACCCATAACCCTTTCACGCAACTCATCGCGCGGCACACCCTCGCTCTCGTTCAGCAGTTCTTTTACGATGGCTTGGCGGCATGAGTTTGTCCGGGCCTTCTGCATCACCTTCAGCGCCGCCTTCTCGTGTTCACTGGTCATGACGAACGACGTGTTGCTGCCCTCGAAGGTGACATCCAGAGCGGTATCGTCTTTGAAGGACCGTCCCGTGCGCTGTATCAGCCCATGATTGAGGTTTGCCATGGTGTCCTTATCCACATGACGCGACAGGGTCAGGATGCTCTCAGCGGTCCCCATAATCAGGTTCGACCCCGCCGTGCTGGCGATCTGCGTCCGCAGTCCCCCTCGCCCGTCCTGCGCCTTGTTGGTGTGTGCCAGCGCCACGACGCCCACACCCGCCTTCTGGCACCACGACTGGATCGGTTTGAGTTGGGCGTAGTCCCGATCTTGCGCGTTCCCGCCATCGACCTTTGGCGGCGGGCCAGCCATGAAGCGCAGGGTGTCCAGAAATATGACCCCGATTGAGGCGTCTTTCGTAACCTCATCAGTGAGCATCACCAGCAATTCTTCAACGCTGTCCGGTTCCTGTTCGAAGTTCTTGCCTTTGAAGCGCCAGACCACATCCCCATCAAGCCCCATATTCTGGATACGATCCACAGTTTCCTCGTATCCATTCTCCACGGCAAAATACAACGCGCGGCGTTTCTCCGGCACCTCACATCCGAAGATCGTCTCCCCCTTGCTGATGGCGTTTGCGATCTGCATGGCCAGAAAAGATTTGCCCGCCTTGGGGTCGCCGACCAGATATGTCAGATGCGGCGCGATCAGGTTTTCGACCAATGGAGGCGAACGTTGCAGGTGGACCTTGAGCAAGGCCGCCGTGCTGTACTCATCCACCACATCCGAGATCGGACCTTTCGCCTCGGCCACCCGCTCCAGAGAAGCCTCGATCAGCTCCGCGCGGGCGTCGGCCAACTTGTAAATTTTTTTAAGCCCGTGCGCGTGAGAGACAAGGCGATGGCCCGCCCCGTAGATCATCCCCGTGATTGATCCGCCCCGGTAGTCCGGTTCGAGCGGATCGCGGCATTTCACCTCGTTGAACAGGTGTCTATTGGTCACAACCTCCCTGACGCTCACTGTGCGCCCGTCTGACAGCCATAAGAGGTGATCCAGCCCCAACGGGACGCTTTCGCCTGTTGCGACCCTGATAAGATCTCTTTTGCGCTTCTCCTTCTGGGCGCAAAGGGCATCGATGTCATCGGCGTCGGGATTGTCGTGGATGACTTCCTTTCTGATCTGGGCATCGGCCCATGTCTCCCGTATCGCCTGCGCCTCTTTGGCAGTGTCGGCTTTGGCCTTTTTGATCAGTTCCGCGTACCGGACCTCTTCCTCGCTGGTCAGGTCCGGGAAGGCGACCCGCGTATCGATCAGCGCCGACCCTTTGTTGATGAGAAAGGCATCTGGCCGCTTCTGCACCAGACCGTTATTGCAGACAGCCCCGGCGGCAAAATCCAGACGCGAGGCCTGATACATGCAGGGATCGGTCGTGGCGCGGATAAGCTGCCCCCCACTGCCCGAGATCATGATGTACCCATGCCCCGCCAGCCACATGCGCTTGAGCATGACTGTAGCAGCGCGTTCTATGTCGGTGCCATCGGCGGCAGCAAAATACAGGCGCTGCCCTTTGAGGCCGACCACTTCCTCGTCGCCGTTGAAGATGTGCGACGAACTGGACGCGCCCCAAACGACATCGACGCCAGAAAGGGCCGGAAAGGTGCCTGAAAGCTGTTCCCACAGGGCGTCACGGGTCAGGACGTCATGGCCGTCGCGCGGGTCGTAGTCCATCGCGAAGATCGTGGCCCCGTTGGGCCAGCGGAAGTCCTCATTGCTGCGCTGGATCGCGTCTGTGCCGTTCATCTTGTTCGCGGCACGGATCGCAATCCCCTCTTCTGCAACGTCCCTGACCGGGACGCCATAGATCAGCACATCCTGCCCCGGTTGCAGTTTGTCGTTTAGCACTGTGGTGAAGTCGGCCATGTCGTCGGCCGTTTCGACGTAGGCATGCCCCGCATTAATGTAGGGTATGCTGCTCTTTTCGATCCTGCCTTCCGACGTGATTGAGTAGTGCTTGCCGCCCCTTTCGGGGTCGGCAAGTGCGATGCGGGTGTATGTGATCATGGCTTCACCACGCGCATCTCGCCAACATGTTCGGCGAGCAACGGCTCAGGCAAATATCTAATGCACCCGCCGTATTCTAAGTACTTCGGGCCAATGCCCATTTTGAGCCAGCGATATAATGTTTGCCGAGAGACGCCGATTTCGGCGATCTTCTCATCCGTGGTCAACAGTTTCTTTGTCATGTCAGAACCCCATAATGGAGGTCGTTGTGTCTGACTGGCTTCTTCACCCTCCAAGCCGGGTTTCTGCCGTTATACCGTATCCATAACCGTTTTCCGTTGCCCGATATCAGACCCTAGGCGTACTTGGTCGCCGTAGTCTGCCATATACCCTTGTCCATATGCCCAGCCAACACGGCCGAGTTTGCACAACATGTAGCATTTACCCCCAGCTTGGTACACAAGTCAATAGGTTGACAAATTGGTAGACAAAGCGCGAAAAACTTTGGTTTTTTCTATATTTTTAGGGGACTTTGCGTCCCAAGTTGGTGCGGTCGAGAAGACTCGAACTTCCACGGGTGTTACCCCACAGCGACCTCAACGCTGCGCGTCTACCATTCCGCCACGACCGCACAGCCAAGGCTTGGTAAAGGCCGTTTATCGCCCCGCGCACGCATTGTGAAGTGTCTTTTTACGCAAAACCCCGACGCTTTGGACTGCGCCGGGGTTGTGCGTTCTTGTGATTGGGTTTTTTGCGATCAATCGCTGACCGAAAAACTTGGCAGGGCGGCTGTCGGGGTGACAGACGAACCAGCCTGATCCCCTGCACCACCGACCTGCATGGCAGCTTTGTGGATCAGGGCGTTGCGTTCAGGCTGACCCGGCGCAAAGGCAGCTTTCTGGCCGGCATTATGTGCATCCCAGCTTTTCTCGTACCATTGCAGTGCCAGTGTGGGATCCTGCGTTGTGCCATAGCCCTGTGCAAGATGGTGTCCCATCAGTTCGCCATAGACTTTTTCCCCCATCGTATAAAGGATCAGCGCGGACGCCAGCGCGACCTCCATATTATCTGTGCGATAGCCGACACCCAGACAGATGCGTGCGGTGCCTTTCAACTGTGACGGCGACATGCCTGTCGACATGGCAAAAGCACCCACATCACGGGTCACGGTATCCTCAGATTCATAGGACAGAGCATCAACCTGCGCCTGAAGGGCCGGGCCAAAGCCTTCACATTGCTGGGTTATTTCCTGCGATGTGTATCCCGATACCTTGGCGGCAAGGTCCTGCCCTTCGGCAATCGCATATGTGCGCGCCAGACAGAACTGTTCGTTCAGGGCAAAATTCGCGTCGGTCATTTTGGCTTCGGTCGTGAAACCGCCGTTGGTATTCGTCAGCAACGACACCTGATTGCAATGCGCGGCCAGGGATTTCTGCGGTGCTCCGTCGTTCATAAAGCTTGGCAGCGACGGGGCTGTCTGTTCCGGCTCGGCCACTGCGGCCAGCGTTCCGGCCGGTTCCGGTGCGGATGCGGTGGTAGTGCCACCCCCCGCCATTTCATCACGGTAAACGCGCAACAATCCACGCGTGCCATCCGGCAAGGCAGCCGCCTGCTGGGTCGTCGCGTATCCACCCGCCTGCGCCCGGTTGTAAGAACTGATCAGCAGATTCTGTTCAAACGGGCTAAGCACGCCGGTCACGGGGTATCCCAGATAGCCCTGATAGTTTGAAACGGCATTGCGCGATTTGCGGCCCAACTGACCGTCGACCGCACCGGCATCAAACCCGAAATAGTTCAGTGACGCCTGAATTTCGCGCCCTTCCTGCGTGGACGGCAACGTGTTGTAGGTGCGGGTTGTACTTCTTTGAGTGGTTGCCTTCTTGCGCTGGTTTTCCTTGGTCAGCGCGTGGCCGACCACGCCGCCGATCAGGGCACCGGCGACGAAATCACCAGCATCCGCAGACGCTTTGGTGGCGGGTCCGGTGGCCATGGCAGCGGCGATTGCAAATACGGAAATGGATTTTGAAAACACGATGTGCCCTCCTATACAGATAAAACGAACGGCCTCATTATAGCAGCAGAATCGGTTTTCGCCCGCAAAAATCCGTGACAGAGCGCTGGTCCGGACAATTTTCGCCTAAGATGGGCGGTTTACAGCCACGCTGTTCTGCCTGCCGTTCTGCCTGTTCATCTGGACATCCAGTGTTGGGCTGGGCAAAAACAGCGCCATCGTGCCGCTGCCAGCCGCACCCGCAACTAAAGGATATGGCGTGCCCATAGAATGGATCACCTCGGACGATCTGGTTCCCTATCATGACGCCGAAATCTGGATGGAGGCGCGCGCGGCGGCCATTGCCGAGGGGACAGCGCCGGAATGTATCTGGCTGCTGGAACATCCGCCGCTTTACACGGCAGGCACCAGCGCAAAAGCCGCCGATCTGACCGATCCGGACAGGTTTCCCGTGTACCCGACCAAACGTGGCGGACAGTACACCTATCACGGACCGGGGCAGCGGGTGGCTTATGTCATGCTGGATGTCGGCGCGCGGGGGCATGATGTGCGCGCCTTTGTGCAGCAGCTTGAGGCGTGGGTGATTGCGGCGCTGGCGCAATTCAACGTCAGGGGCGAAATCCGGTGCGGGCGCGTCGGTGTCTGGGTGGTCCGCCCGGAAAAGGCACCCCTGCCCGATGGCAGCCCCGCCGAGGACAAGATTGCCGCCATTGGCATCCGGCTGCGCAAATGGATCAGCTTTCACGGCATTTCAATCAATGTCGAACCCGATCTGGACCATTTCAGCGGCATCGTGCCCTGCGGGATCACGGATTATGGCGTCACAAGCCTTGTCGATATGGGTTTGCCCGTCACGATGGACGATGTCGATGTGGCGTTGCGCACAAGTTTCGCGGACGTTTTCGGGGATTAGCCAGTCCGGCCACACTTCAACCCCACTCTGGCGCGTCTGAAACTGGCAGCAAACAATCGTTCTGTTTACAAATCCTTGTTTCTGTAGAGACTGGCCAAACCGGCTGCGTGACGGGCGCACGCCGGAAAAGGGTGGAATTTCGGGATGCGTCACTTTCTAATGGTGCTTGCAGTATTTTTTGTGGCTATCGCGGCTTTGGCACCTGGGGGCGCGCGTGCGCAAACAACCGTTCCGGAAAACCCCTGTGCGCCGCCCACCTATCGAACAGACATAAGGCCGGGGTCGTCCGGGCCGGCCACCGAAATTACCTTTGGTTTGCGGGTCGCCGACCTGCTTGAGATTGACGACGTCAATCAAACGATTTCAATTGATCTAGCAATCCGTATGCGCTGGACAGACCCAAGGCTTGCCGCGTGGGACGGGTGCAAACTGTCTATTGATGACATCTGGTTTCCTGATCTGGTGCTGAAGAATTCAGGGCGCATGTTTTCGCGCTGGCCAGAAACCGTAAGTGTCGAAGAAGGCGGCAAGATCACCTATCTGCAGCGGATTTCTGGATCATTCTCTAGCTATCACAAGCTGACTGATTTCCCTTTCGACAAGCAGACGATTGCGTTGCGGATTTACCCGCTGGATTGGAGCATCGGCAAAGTGGTGTTTCGCAACGACGAGGCGTTTACAGGCATGTCGCCGTTGCTGAACATATCCGACTGGGCCATCACCGGAATACAGGCAGAGCTGGTCGAAGAAACCTTTGAGGCTGTTGATCAGCTCAGGTCAGGATATCTGCTGCAAATCTCGGCAGAGCGCTATCTTAGGGAATCTCTGAAGAACTTCCCCATTTTGGCTTGATTTGGTATGGTTTCTGCGGATGAGAGAGGAGCCCGCCGATGCCCAAACAGCCTGCCATTCCCGGCCTTGGTGATGCGGTGAAGAAGAAGGTGACGCGCCGCGAGAAGTTCCTGTCGGAGATGGATGCGGTGGTGCCTTGGGGTCGTCTGTTGGCGCTGATCGAGCCGCACTATCCGAAGGTTGGGTCAAAGGGTGGTCGGCCACCGATGCCACTGGAGACGATGCTGCGAGTGTATTTCCTTCAGAGCTGGTACGCGCTGAGCGATCCGATGGCCGAAGAGAGCCTGTATGACAGCGAGGCCATGCGCCGGTTTGCCGGTATCGAGCTTGGCGATGACCGCATCCCCGACGAAACAACGATCCTGAACTTCCGGCACCTGCTGGAGAAGCATCAGCTGACCGAGAAGCTGTTTGCCGAGGTGAATGCCTATCTTGCCGACAAGGGCGTCACGCTGCGCTCTGGCACGTTGGTGGATGCGACGATCATCGATGCGCCGTCCTCGACCAAGAATGAAGCCAAGGCCCGCGATCCCGAGATGTCATCCACCAAGAAGGGTAATGACTGGTACTTCGGCATGAAGGCCCATGTTGGCGTCGATGCAGACAGCGGCATCGTCCACAGCCTGGAGACCACCACTGCCAAGACCCACGATAGCCAGGTCTGGGACGAACTGCTGCACGGCAACGAAACATCCGTCTGGGCGGACAAGGGCTACGTGCATTCCGAACGAGAGGCGGCCTTCACCAAGGATGCAGGCCGGTTCTGGGGCGTGATGCGCAAGGCACCCAAAGGTGGCGAACTGGATCCGCTCGACGTGCAGATCAACCGGATCATCGCAAAGGTCCGGGCCAAGGTTGAGCACCCGTTCCGGATCCTGAAGCGCCAGTTCGGCCACGTGAAGACGCGCTACCGTGGGCTGGCCAAGAACCGGGCGCATCTGTTCACGCTCTTCGCCCTCGGCAACCTGTTCATGACCCGGAGAAAGCTGGCAGCATGAGGCAGAGTCTGCCCAAAAACGCCGAAACCGCCACTCAGGCGGCCGAAACAGCGGGAAAATCGCTGGAAATGGGACGTCTGACGCCCCAAACTACCTTCAAGCCGGCACGGCGGCGAAGCCGAAGGCGTTGATCAGACGTTCCTTAGCTACTATTTCTGGAAGATCATGCTGCCGATCAGTCTGATCGTCTTCATGTCCTGGTGTGTATTCTGGATCAATCCCGAACAGTTCGGAACGCAACTCGGGCTGTCCGCAACCTCGGTCCTGACCATGATCGCATTCATTTTTTCCACAACCAGCATGCTGCCCCGGCTGGGTTACTTTACCATGCTGGACAGGTATGTCGCAGGTGCCACTGTCTTTGTCTTTCTGGCTTTGCTGCAATCACTGTGCACGGGATATCTGGCGTCAAAGGACCGGACAGCCATTGCCGGCCGCATAGACCTAATCAGCCGTTTTGCCTTTCCGCTGGCATTTTTCGCGCTTTGTGCGCAGTTTTACGCAGGTATCCAGTAGACGTGCGCAAAACCATTATCTCTCAAACGTCACGATAGCCTTTGCTTTTCAGGCGCACCGCCAATTCCCGCCACCTGCGCCTGATCGGGTTATTCCCCTTCATTTTCAACTACCCGCGTCAATTTATCTTGCGCCAGATCAAAGTCGGGCATTGAAGCAATCGGTCTGGCGTTCTAGAACCATTCGTAATCCTGCACGTGAACGGCAGATTTATGTCTGCCGTTCACGTGTGTAAAACTATACCAGCCAGGAGGCACCCCGCATGGCAGACGCAGCCATTCACGGACATGATCACGAAGACCAGCGCGGATTTTTTACCCGCTGGTTCATGTCTACGAACCACAAAGACATCGGTATTCTTTACCTTATCGTTTCGGCCTTTGTCGGATTTATCTCGGTCGCATTCACCGTTTACATGCGGTTGGAGCTTATGGACCCGGGTGTTCAGTACATGTGCATGGAAGGCGCGCGGATGTTTGCGGATGCGTCGCAAACCTGTACGCCAAACGGGCATTTGTGGAACGTTCTGATCACGGGCCACGGCATCCTGATGATGTTCTTTGTTGTTATTCCGGCGCTTTTTGGCGGATTTGGCAACTATTTCATGCCTTTGCAGATCGGCGCGCCGGATATGGCGTTCCCGCGGATGAACAACCTGTCGTTCTGGCTGTACTGCGCAGGCACAACGCTGGCCGTGTGTTCGGTTCTGGCACCGGGCGGTAATGACCAGCTTGGATCGGGCGTTGGCTGGGTGCTTTATCCGCCGCTGTCCACCACCGAAAGCGGCATGTCGATGGACCTTGCGATTTTCGCGGTTCACGTGTCGGGTGCATCCTCCATTCTGGGTGCGATCAACATGATCACGACATTCCTGAACATGCGCGCTCCGGGCATGACACTGTTCAAGGTGCCGCTGTTTTCATGGTCGATCTTCATCACCTCGTGGCTGATTCTTCTGTCCCTGCCGGTTCTGGCGGGCGCGATCACCATGTTGCTGATGGACCGTAACTTTGGCTTTACCTTCTTTGATCCTGCCGGTGGCGGAGATCCGGTACTGTACCAGCACATCCTGTGGTTCTTTGGCCACCCCGAGGTGTATATCATCATCCTTCCGGGCTTTGGCATCATCAGCCACGTGATCGCAACCTTCAGCCGCAAGCCGGTGTTCGGCTATCTGCCGATGGTCTGGGCGCTGATCGCGATTGGTGTGCTGGGCTTTGTCGTGTGGGCGCACCACATGTACACGGTCGGCATGTCGCTGAACCAGCAAAGCTACTTCATGCTGGCCACAATGGTGATCGCGGTGCCCACCGGGGTTAAGGTGTTCAGTTGGATTGCCACGATGTGGGGCGGTTCGATTGAGTTCAAGACACCTATGTTGTGGGCGTTCGGCTTCCTTTTCCTGTTCACGGTCGGTGGTGTGACCGGTATCGTTCTCAGCCAGGCAGCTGTCGATCGCTACTATCATGACACCTATTATGTCGTGGCTCATTTCCACTATGTGATGAGCCTTGGCGCGGTGTTTGCGATCTTTGCGGGCATCTATTTCTATCTGCCCAAAATGTCGGGCCGGATGTACCCTGAATGGGCGGGCAAGCTGCACTTCTGGGCGATGTTCATCGGCGCGAACCTGACATTCTTCCCCCAGCACTTTCTGGGCCGTCAGGGCATGCCCCGCCGTTACATTGATTACCCCGAGGCGTTCGCCTACTGGAACTGGTGGTCAAGCATCGGCGCCTTCCTCAGCTTTGCGTCCTTCCTGTTCTTCTTTGGCGTTGTTGCCTACACGCTGCTGCGCGGCGCCAAGGTGACGCAAAACAACCCGTGGAACGAATATGCAGATACGCTGGAATGGACCCTGCCCAGCCCGCCGCCCGAGCATACGTTCGAAATCCTGCCAAAACAGGAAGACTGGGACAAAGGCCACGCGCACTGAGCGCCAGCCACACAGACTACGGAAAAGGCCCCCTGCACCGCTTGGGGCCTTTTTCTTTTGTAACGCATGGACCCGCCGAATGCATATGCTATCATCTTGACATGACAAATCCGGCAGGCCGTGCGCGCCGCGTTCCCAACGCCCGACATGCAAATTGGCCCTGCCCATAAGAAACGCCTTCGGCACCCGAATTGAGGCCCAAAATGCTGAAAATCATCAAAGACATCGCCGTTGCCATGATCAACGCGACCCTGATCCTGATTCTGCTGTGCCTGTTCATGGCATGGCGCGTAACCAGCACGGCCAACAACATGGCGGCCAGCTTTGCCAGCAATATCGAAGTGTTGAAACCGGTGCGCAGCAGTATCGACGACATGACCGGCGAACTGGCGGCCTTGCGCGGCGATCTGCAAACCATCCGCACCCAGACCGGCACGTTGAATTCTGCGGTCGCCCAAGGTATCGAGACGCGGATAGACGCCCTGCAAGCCCAGCTTGCCGGGGTTTCAGGCACGTTGGAACCGTATTTGCAGGATCCCGCGATCCTGATCGACAAAGGCTTTCAATCGGCCGCGGATAGCGCTGTATCTGCCTTTGCAGACATGCGCGGATGCGTGCCACCTTCGCAATCGGCAAGTCTGACGCTGCCGACCCCAAAGACCAACGGATAAACCCGATTGCCGGTGCCTACCACCGGCCCCCGTATCCCGCCTCTTTAAAGCACGCTGTGTCATGCCTTATAAATGGAAAACCCCGCCCGCCCCTAAATCGGCCAGTGAACTGCAGCTATGGCCGCATCAGTCCCTGCCGCCCAAAGGGTTCGCGGCATTTATCGGCGCCACATTTGTGCTGATCATGATCCCGTTGTTTCCGCTGATCGGGTCGGTTGTTCTTTGGGGCGTTCTGCCGTTTCTGCTGCTGGCTGTGGGCGGTGTCTGGCTGGCGCTGGAACGCAGCCACCGGAATGCACAAATCCTTGAGGTTCTGACACTGTCGGGTGAAACGGCTCATCTGGTGCGCCACAACCCGCGCGGGCCGGCGCAGGAATGGGATTGCAACATCTACTGGGCGCAGGTCGAAATGCACAAGAAAGACGGGCCTGTGCCGCATTACGTCACACTGCGCGGCGAAGGCCGCGAAGTGGAAATAGGCGCGTTCCTGTCAGAGGAAGAACGCATCAGCCTTTATGATGATTTACTGCGCGGCCTGGCGCAAACGCGCGGCTAGGCGCGTTTCAGCCGCACAACCGGTCCTTGACCATCGGCCCGACACTGCCGAAATCCAGCTGTCCGGTGTATTTCGTCTTTAACACGGCCATCACCTTGCCCATGTCACGGATCGATTCCGCGCCCACCTCTTCTATGGCGTCGCCGACGGCTTTGGCGGTTTCTTCGGCGTTCAACTGGCGCGGCAGGAACTCTTCGATGATTTCGACTTCGGCGCGTTCGCGTTCGGCCAGATCAAGGCGTCCGCCTTCTTCATAGGCGCGTGCGCTTTCAATCCGCTGCTTGGTCATTTTACCAAGGATTGCAAGGATTTCCGCATCACTGGCGCCATCGTCGGCACCGTCCCCGCCATCGCTGCGCAAGGCAATTTCCTTGTCCTTGATCGCCGCATTGATCAGGCGCAATGTCGACAGGCGCGTGGCGGCCTTGTCTTTCATCGCTTGTTTCAACGCATCGTTAATCTGCGTTCGCAAAGTCATGTCATGTCCCATCCCCATGGTCGCACAAGACTTGGACCATACCCAATCGGGCGCGAATGGGCAACCGCGCGTCAATCTATCTAACATATTGATTTCAAACAAAACTGTTTTAGTCACTTTGCTTGACCCGACGTTCACATGCCATTAGTTTCGTCGAAATTTCACAACTGTAGCAAAAGAGTCGCGTTATGGCCCAGACCCAACACGGGAAACCAACCGCCTGCCTAGCCCTTGCGGATGGCACGTTGTTTTACGGCACCGGGTTCGGTGCAACCGGCATGACCGTGGCGGAACTGTGTTTCAATACCGCGATGACGGGATATCAGGAAATCATGACCGATCCGTCTTATGCCGGACAGGTTGTGACATTCACCTTTCCCCATATCGGCAATGTCGGTGTGAACCCCGAAGATGACGAAACCAGCGATCCGGTTGCGGCGGGCATGGTGGTGAAATGGCACCCGACCACGCCCAGCAACTGGCGCGCGGTTCAGGGCCTTTCAGACTGGCTGGCGTCGCGCGGGCGCATTGCGGTCGGCGGCATCGATACCCGCAGGCTGACCCGCGAAATCCGCCAGCAGGGTGCGCCGCATGTAGCGCTGGCCCACAACCCCGACGGGGTGTTCGATATTGATGCCCTGGTTGCCGCAGCGCGCGGTTTCGCCGGATTGGAAGGCATGGATCTGGCCAAGGATGTCACCTGTATACAATCCTACCGCTGGGATGAAGTGCGGTGGGCATGGCCCGACGGATATGCGCGTCAGGCCGAACCCAAACACAAAGTGGTTGCCATCGATTATGGTGCCAAACGCAACATTCTGCGGTGTCTGGCCAGTGCGGGATGTGACGTTACGGTGCTGCCCGCCACCGCCACGGCATCCGATGTTCTGGCGCATAATCCCGATGGTCTGTTTCTGTCCAACGGGCCGGGCGATCCGGCGGCAACGGGCACCTATGCCGTGCCGATGATCCGGGACGTCATGGAAAAATCCGACATTCCCATATTCGGGATTTGTCTGGGCCATCAGATGCTTGCGCTCGCGCTTGGCGCGAAGACAATCAAAATGAACCACGGGCACCACGGCGCCAACCATCCCGTAAAAGATCTGGAAACCGGCAAGGTCGAGATCACGTCGATGAATCACGGCTTTGCCGTTGATGCACAAACCCTGCCCGACAATGTGATCGAAACGCATACATCGCTGTTTGACGGGTCCAATTGCGGCATCCGCATGAACAACCGCCCGATCTATTCGGTGCAGTATCACCCCGAAGCCAGCCCCGGCCCGCAAGACAGTTTTTACCTGTTTGAACGGTTTGCATCGGCAATGGCGGCGCAAGAGACTGTGTAAGCCCCTTAAATCAAGGCTCCTGATCGCCTGTTAAGACCTTTTTAACCGCTTTTCCCGCACCATCGCACGGCGTTTTGGCAGGGTTGACGGATATGAGTGATTTGCGCTTACGGCTTGGGCACAGCCCGCTGGCATACCGTACAAAAGCGCGTAGCGCCCGCGTTCCTCTGGGGCAAATTCTGGTCAATGCGGGGGTCATTTCACATCGCCAGCTGATCCATGCCCTGAACCAGCAATTGCATCTTGGGGCGCCGCTGGGCGCGGTGCTGGCCGCCGAAGGGCTGGTGGATGAAAAGCTGATACTGGATTGCGTTGCGCTGCAACATGATGCCCGCCGGGTTGATCTGGCGCTTGATCCACCGGACTACCGCCTGTTCGGTCTAAGACCATGCGCATTCTGGGCCAGGCATCAGGTCGTGCCATGGCTTCGGCTGGGTGACACTCTTTTCGTCGCGACCTCGCGGCCAGACAGCCTCAAATCTCTGCGTCTGGCGCTGGAGCCTGAGATCGGGGCCATCCTTCCGGTGGTGGCCGCACCGCAGGACATTGCGACCTGCCTGTCGGCCACCATCGGGCCCGCACTGGCGCGGCGCGCGGAAACCCTTGTCAAGGAAACCGAAAGCTGTCGCACGTGGAACTGGCGCACCCATCCACGCCGCAACTGGATCGGGGCGGCTGGCGTGGCCTGTCTGACGCTGGCCCTTCTTGCGCCGCTTTATGCGCTGACCGTTATTACAGGCATTGCCGTTTTTACGTTGCTGTTGTCGACAGGGCTGAAACTGGCGACTTTTCTCCGGCAGACCAAACCGCATACTGCAGCTTATTCACCCCCAACACTGGCCGACAGCACGCGCTTGAAACTGCCATGCGTGTCGGTCATGGTGCCGCTGTTGCGCGAACACGAGATTACCAACGCGCTGATTGCCCGCTTGTCCCGGCTGACCTATCCCAAGGCATTGCTGGACGTGGTTCTGGTTCTGGAAGCCGATGATAATGTAACCCGCGATACACTGGCCCACACCGTTTTGCCGGCGTGGATGCGGGTGATCGAAGTGCCCTCTACCGGCACGTTAACCACCAAACCCCGTGCGCTGAACTATGCGCTTGATTTCTGCCGTGGCAGCATCATTGGGATCTGGGATGCGGAAGACGCGCCGGCACCGGATCAAATCGAAACCGTCGTGCACTATCTGGACGAAGCCCCGCCCGAAGTCGCCTGTGTGCAGGGCGTGCTGGATTACTACAACGCGCGCGACAACTGGATGTCACGCTGTTTCGCCATCGAATACGCGACATGGTGGCGGGTGATCATGCCCGGTATTGCGCGATTGGGCCTGATCATTCCGCTGGGCGGGACCACCGTGTTTTTCCGCCGCGACGTGTTGGAAAAATTGCGCGGCTGGGACGCCCATAATGTGACCGAAGATGCCGATCTTGGCTTTCGGCTTGCGCGCTACGGATACCGCACAGACCTGATCCGGACTGTCACCCGGGAAGAGGCAACCTGCCGCCCCTGGCCATGGATCCGCCAGCGGTCGCGCTGGCTCAAGGGGTTCATGGTCACCTATGCGGTGCACATGCGTCAGCCGCGGGTTCTGTTGTCCGAAATCGGCGCCTACAAATTCTGGGGGTTCCAGGTTTTCTTCATCTGCGCCTTGTCGCAATTCCTGCTGGCACCGGTTCTGTGGTCTTTCTGGCTTGTGCCGTTCGGGGTGTCGCACCCTGTCGCCACCGTGCTGGGAACCAGCGCAACCACGGTTTTGGCGGTTCTGTTTATCCTGTGCGAAGTCAGCGCCATGATCATTGCGGGCTATGCCGTTCGAGGGCGGGCGCACCGGCATCTGATGGCATGGGTCCCGACCCTTGCGCTTTATTTTCCGATGGCCACGCTGGCGGCCTACAAAGCTGTCTATGAACTGATCCGCAAGCCGTTCTTCTGGGACAAAACCCAGCATGGTCATTCGCTGAACGGCGGTGGTGGTGACTAGGACCGCTTGACGCGCCCGGCCGCGTCCTGTTTCAGGCGGGTCATGAAGGCCACCGAGATGTGTTCCTTCAGCGCCTGATAGGCGGCATCTTCGTCGCCGGCGGCGATGGCATCCACGATCGCACCATGTTCGCCCAACGCAATTTCGCCCCGGCCCTGCGCCGCCAGCGACGTGGTCGCCATAAGCGCCATCGTGCGGTGGACCAGATCAAGCTGTTGCACCAGATACCGGTTGTGCGAAGCCAGATGGATCTGGGTATGAAAGCGGCGGTTGGCGCGGGCCAAGGCGGTTGGATCATTGATCAGCGCCTGATCTTCTTCGACCATTTCGCGCAGAACGCGCACCTCTTCGGCGGTGGCATGGCGGGCGGCAAGGCGGGCGGCCAGCCCTTCCAGTTCGCGGCGCACCACGTATAGTTCGGCCATCTGGTTGTGGTCCAGCGACGCCACGATCAGGCTGCGCCCGTCTCGCGCCAGAAGGGATTGCGTTTCCAGCCGCTGCAGCGCCTCGCGGATCGGCGTGCGCGACACACCGAACCGGTCCGCCAGATCGCTTTCCACAAGCCGGTCGCCCGGTTTGAATATCCCGACATCGATCGCTTCCAGAATTAGGCTGTAGGCATCGGTCTGGGCGGCTTTGGGTTCGGCCATCTCGGTTACGCTCTCCTGCATGTGGGGCGACCATAGCGGCGCAGGATAAAGGCAACAAGCCTTGGCGCTTGCAGGGGCAAATCGCGCCCCCTAGGGTGGCGGACATGGTAAAAGCGTCTTTTTCTCATGTGCGGCACTGGGTGTTCGATCTGGACAATACACTTTATCCGCCCAGTGTGCGCCTGTTTGACCAGATCGAGGTGAAGATGACCCGCTTTGTGATGGATGCGCTGGGGGTGGATCACCCGACGGCCAACACCTTGCGGGCAAAGTACTGGCGCAAATACGGGACCACGCTGGCTGGCCTGATGCGCGAACATGATGTCGATCCGGCCCCTTATCTGACGGATGTGCACGATATTTCAATGCACGCGCTAACACCCGATCCCGATCTGGCCACCTATATTGCCGCTTTGCCCGGGCGTCGCATTGTCTATACCAACGGATCGGCCCCCTATGCCGAACGGGTGCTGGCCGCGCGCGGCCTGTCGGGGTTGTTTGATGCGGTTTACGGCGTGGAACATGCCGGATTTCGCCCCAAACCGGAACGCGCCGCGTTTCAGGCCGTGTTTGACCGCGATGGCGTTGACCCGCGCACCGCCGCCATGTTCGAAGACGATGTGCGCAACCTTTCGGCTCCGCATCAAATGGGCATGCGCACTGTTCACGTCGCGCCCGAACCGCACAAGGCCGATTACATCCACCATCACACCGATGATCTGACCGCATTTCTGGGATTTCTGACATAAACGGTCAGGATGCGGCGTAATGTCCCTTTTGATTTAACAACCCCCGCTTACCTCCTGTTCATAAACGCGAACAGGAGACTTTCATGAGTGTTGCAGACACCCCCCGCAGCCAGCCGTTCTGGCTGCGCGCCTTTCTTGCGATCCCCGTTCTGGGCTGGATCGCCCGCGATCTTATTTTCGGCGACAAGGACAACATCTGGTACGCCCTGATCACCTTTGTCAGCCTGTGGCTGTCGGCGATCCTGATCTTCGGCATTCCGGGCCTTTATCTTCCGGCGCTGGCGCTAGTTCCCGTGATATTCGTGGTTTTGCTTGTCATCACCTGGGCGTAAACACCGACCCGTGGCAGGATGCCGCTTGGCCCGGACCGAGTGGCTGACCTATCCTTGCGTCAAAGGGAACGTGACATGACAGATCAATCCACAGACATTCTGATCTCGGGCGGCGGCATTGCGGGTATGACGGCCGCCGCGGTGTTTGCCAGCGCAGGCTTTGATGTGGTGTGCGTTGATCCCGCCCCCCCCGTGACGGAACGGGATGCCGCCGGGTCCGATCTGCGCAGCACCGCGTTTTTGCAACCCGCACGCGATCTGCTGGATGATGCGGGATTGTGGAACCGGCTGGCCCCGTATGCCGCCCCGTTGCAGATCATGCGCATTGTCGATGCCGGCGGGGTTGATCCGGAACCCCGCGTGACCCGCGATTTCAATGCCGCCGATCTGTCGGACCTGCCGTTTGGCTGGAACCTGCCCAACTGGCTGCTGCGCCGCGAAATGGTCGCGCGCCTTGGCGAATTGCCCAATGTCGAATTCCGCCCCGGAACGGCCACAACATCCCTGTTCACCCGCCAGACAGAGGCACGTGTCGGATTAAGTGACGGCAGCCGGATCGCCACCAAACTGGTGATCGCCGCAGACGGGCGTGGCTCTCCCATGCGCGAGGCGGCAGGCATTGCGGTGCACACGCTCCGCTATGGGCAAAAAGCATTGGCCTTTGCCGTCACGCACCCCGTGCCGCACAACAATGTCAGCACCGAAATCCACCGCACCGGCGGGCCTTTCACGCTTGTACCGCTGCCCGATTACGATGGTCTGCCGTCCTCTGCCGTGGTCTGGATGGAACAGGGGCCCAAGGCCAAAGCCTTGTCAGAAATGGATATTCCCGCCTTTGAGCAGGCAATGTCGGACCGGTCGTGCCATCTTTTCGGCCCGCTGACTCTGGCCTCGCGGCGCACGATCTGGCCGATCATCAGCCAAAAAGCGGATCGGTTGAACGGCGAACGGATCGCGCTGATCGCAGAGGCGGCCCATGTGGTGCCGCCGATCGGTGCGCAGGGCCTGAACATGAGCCTGAACGATATGCGCACCCTGCGCGATCTGGCTCTGGCCCGACCCGAAGGGCTGGGCGATGCCCGGATGCTGGACAGCTATCACCGCGCGCGCCACAACGACATAGCGGTGCGGGTCAAGGGCATCGACCTGCTAAACCGCGCCTCGATGATCAGCGCGCAACCGCTGCGCGATGCCCGTGCGGCCGGGCTCAGCGCGCTTTACGCACTGGCGCCGGTGCGCAAGATGCTGATGCAGATGGGCCTTGGGGCGCGTCAGATCACCTGATCGATCACGGTTTTCAACCGCGCCACGGTGCCGTCCACATCATAAAGCTTGTCCAGACCGAACAGGCCAAGGCGAAAGGTGCGGAAATCAGCCGGTTCATCACATTGCAGCGGCACACCAGCTGCGATCTGCATACCTTTGGCGGCGAATTTACTGCCATTCTGGATTTCGGGGTCCGTGGTATAGCTGACAACCACGCCGGGCGCGCCGAACCCGTCTGCGGCGACCGACTGAAAGCCTTTTTCCGCCAGCAAGGCACGCACCGCATGGCCCAGTGCCCATTGCGCATCCCGCAATTTCTCGAACCCGTAGTCGCGGGTTTCGATCATCGTATCGCGAAAGGTGCGCAGGCTGTCTGTCGGCATGGTCGCGTGATAGGCGTGCCCGCCGTTTTCATAGGCCGCCATGATCTGGCGCCATTTCTTCAGATCAATGGCGAAACTGTCCGACTGGGTTGTCTCCAGCCGTGCCACAGCACGTTCTGACAGCATTACCAACCCCGCGCAGGGCGAGGCCGACCAGCCCTTTTGCGGGGCAGAGATCAGTACATCCACACCGGTGGCCTTCATATCCACCCAGGCACAGCCCGATGCGATACAATCCAGAACCATCAACGCGCCCACGGCATGGGCCGCCGCCGCCATTTCTGTAATATAATCATCCGGCAGGATCACACCGGCCGAGGTTTCAACATGCGGCGCAAACACAATATCTGGCTGGATTTCGTGAATTTTCGCAACAACTTCGGCAATCGGTGCCGGCGCAAAAGGCGCCTGCGGGCTGTTACCGGTCTGGCGCGCCTTTAATACCGTGGTTTGCGCGGTGAAATCGCCGGCTTCGAAAATCTGGCTCCAGCGGTAGGAAAACCAACCGTTGCGCACGACCAGCACATTGGCCCCTTTGCCGAACTGGCGCGCCACGGCCTCCATGCCGAACGTGCCGCCTCCGGGGATCACCGCAACCGCATCCGCATTGTAAACCTGTTTCAGCATGTCCGAAATGTCGCGCATCACCTGCTGGAACGCGCCCGACATCGAATTGAGCGACCGGTCGGTGAAAACAACCGAAAATTCTTCCAACCCGTCCGGATCGATATGTTCAAGCAAAGCAGCCATGGTCTTCTCCCGATATGTTCTACGCCCACGCTTAACGGGTCGCCGGCGCGCTGGCAAAGTCTACTTCGGTATACAGCCCCCTAACGCAACCGAGCGCGCGCTTATGCGAAACAGAGGGCGCCGATCCTGTCAAATCGGGCCGGGGCGGCGCTCTTCACTCAGCAGGACATTGGCCTCAACCGCGCCAGCGCCCGGCAACATCATGATCCGGCGGCGCAGCACCCGTTCAAAATCGGCGATATCACGCGCCACGACCCGCAGCCTGTAATCATAAAGACCCAGCACATGCTCTACCGTCTGCACTTCGGGTATGGCGCAGGCCGCGCGTTCGAAATCTTCCAGGCTGACACGTCCCTTGGTGGCCAGTTTCACCCCCAGAAACACCGTCACGCCATAGCCCAGCGCCTCGGCATCCACAAACAGGCGACGCCCCGCGATCACGCCGCCCTCTTCCAGCCGCCGGATACGCCGCCAGGTGGCCGGTTGCGACAGGCCCAGCATCCGCCCCAACGCGCCCGCGCTCTGGTTGGCCTGTGCACTCAGCGCGCGCAGCAACTGACGGTCTGTATCGTCCAGCATGATCATACCGGCACCCTGTCATCGGCCTTGATCCGTGCAATCTGCATCAGCGCCTCGATATCGGCGATATGGGGCAGGGTCAGAATCTGGCTGCGATAGATTTGCTGATAATGCGCCATATCCCGCGCGATCACTGAAAGACGCGCATCGACACTGCCCAGAAAGGTCTGGATTTCCAGAACTTCCGGCACCTCGCGCGCGGCGGCAATGAAATCGTCAAAGGCGCGCGGCTGAGTCTTGTCCAGCGTGATCCGCAGGCTGACCTCGACAGTAAAGCCCAGTGCGGCCCAGTTGATCCTGATCCCCTGCCCCTGCAACACGCCATTGGCCTGCAACCGCTCCAACCGGCGCGCACAGGTGCCCGGCGTCAGGCCGCACCGTTCGGCCAGTTCGGACGTGGCAAGGCTGGGTTCCGCCTGCAACTGGCGCAACAGGCGACGATCACTGTCGTCAAGCATGAAAAAACCGCATATTTCCATTTGTCCGAATAAGAATATTCATTTGTCCAAAAATACTCGAAAATCCGACATTCACAACCCGTGAAACGCTGCTAGGGTCGCGCTCAATCTGAACCTTCCGAACCAAAGGACATACCATGCGCGTTTATTATGACCGTGACTGCGACATCAACCTGATCAAAGACAAGAAAGTGGCCATTCTGGGCTACGGCTCCCAGGGGCACGCCCATGCGCTGAACCTGCGCGACAGCGGTGCGAAAAACCTGTGTGTCGCCCTGCGCGAAGGCTCGGCCTCTGCGGCCAAGGCCGAAGGCGAAGGGCTCAAGGTAATGGGTATTGCAGAAGCCGCGGCCTGGGCCGATCTGATCATGTTCACGATGCCCGATGAATTGCAGGCGGAAACCTACAAGAAATACGTGCATGACAACATCCGCGAAGGTGCCGCGATTGCCTTTGCCCACGGTCTGAACGTGCATTTCGGCCTGATCGAACCCAAAGACGGCATCGACGTGATCATGATGGCCCCCAAAGGCCCCGGCCACACGGTGCGCGGCGAATACACCAAAGGCGGCGGCGTGCCCTGCCTTGTCGCGGTCGACAAGGACGCGTCGGGCAAGGCGCTGGAAATCGGCCTGTCCTACTGCTCGGCCATCGGCGGCGGACGGTCCGGCATCATCGAAACCAATTTCCGCGAAGAATGCGAAACCGATCTGTTCGGCGAACAGGCCGTGCTTTGCGGCGGTCTGGTTGAATTGATCCGCATGGGCTTTGAAACACTGGTCGAGGCCGGTTACGCGCCGGAAATGGCCTATTTCGAATGCCTGCACGAAGTGAAGCTGATCGTCGATCTGATCTACGAAGGCGGCATTGCCAACATGAACTATTCGATCTCGAATACGGCTGAATACGGCGAATACGTCTCTGGCCCGCGGGTCCTGCCCTATGATGAAACCAAGGCGCGGATGAAGGCGATCCTGACCGATATCCAGACCGGCAAGTTCGTACGCGATTTCATGCTGGAAAACGCCGTTGGCCAGCCGTTCTTCAAAGGCACGCGCCGGATCAACGACGAACACCAGATCGAAGCCACAGGCGAAACACTGCGCGGCATGATGCCGTGGATTTCCGCCGGCAAGATGGTCGACAAAGCCAAGAACTGATTGCGCGCGGGAAACATCCCGCCCTGATCTCCACGGGGGGTGCCACACGCGGGCACCCCCTTTCTTTTCAAGGACACGCCCCTCCATGCCCAATCCCGGTGCCCGCAACTGGGCCAAACTTGTTCTGCTTGGCATGATCTGGGGCGCGTCCTTTATGTTTGTGTCGGTCGCCCTGAACGGGTTCGCGCCGATCAGCGTGGCGGCCGCGCGTATCAGCATCGGGGCGCTGACGCTTTACATCATGATACGCGCGCTTGGCGTCAGCCTGCCGGACTGGTCCGCGCCGCAGGGGCGCGCCATCTGGGCCGCAGCGGCGGCGATGGGGCTGTTTTCGAACGCGCTGCCTTTTACCCTGCTCAGCTGGGGGCAAACCTATGTGGCCAGCGGGTTCGCCGGTGTCTGCATGGCGGTCGTGCCGCTGTTTGTATTGCCTCTGGCGCATTTTTTCGTCCCAAGCGAACACATGACATTGCGGCGCGGCATCAGTTTTCTGATCGGGTTTTCCGGGGTAATTGTTCTGATCGGTCTGGACGCGTTTCAAAGCATCGGCAGCGATTACGAGGCTCTGGCGCGTGTCGCCTGTCTGGGCGCGGCGCTGTGTTATGCCATCGGGGCCATTGTCACGCGGCTGTGCCCGGCCACGAACATGCTGTCCCTATCCGCAGCGGCCATGCTGTGCGCCGCTGTCATGATCGTGCCAGTCGCACTTTGGCAAGAAGGCGTTCCCGCCCGCCCCGATACCCTGTCGCTGGCGGCGATCCTTTATCTGGGGCTGTTGCCAACGGCGCTGGCACAGATTCTGCTGGTGCAGGTGATCCGCGATGCCGGGCCCAGTTTTCTATCGATGGTCAACTATCAGGTGCCGGTCTGGTCGGTGCTGTTTGGCGCACTGCTGCTGAATGAGGTGCTGCCGCCCCAGTTGCTGATATCGCTCGCGCTGATCCTTGGTGGCCTGTTGCTTAGTCGCAAGCGGGTGCGCGCGCTCGTCTGACTGGTTTTGCATCAAGGAAGCAGACAAAGAATACCTTGTCGCGCTCAACACATTGCATCACAAGTCACCGAAACAACGCATTCTGTGTCCGCCATCCCGATGGCCTACGCATTTCAATCCGCAAAAGGCCACCATGACACAGCCCCCTGAAATCACACTGAAAAGCTGGGTGATGGTGGCCACTCTGGGCCTGACATGGGGCGCCACCTTTATTGTTATCGAAATCGCACTGCGGGGGATCACCCCGTTCTGGCTGGCGGCTGCCCGGATCGGCTTTGCCGCGGCGCTGATGGGGCTGATC
The DNA here is from genome assembly GCF_003352045.1 of Sulfitobacter sp. JL08. Lineage (NCBI taxonomy): Bacteria > Pseudomonadati > Pseudomonadota > Alphaproteobacteria > Rhodobacterales > Roseobacteraceae > Sulfitobacter > Sulfitobacter sp. JL08. Next base: position 1,124,226 of record NZ_CP025815.1, on the reverse strand, counting down.
TGGGCCGTGCGCGGCGCGCGGCTGTTTCAGGCCCGACCGACACGGGCCAATCTGATGACCTTGCTGGCCGCAGGCGCGTTCAGTGCGGCAACGCCATTCATGCTGCTCAGTTGGGGGCAGCAATATGTTACGTCCGGATTTGCCGGTGTGTCGATGGCAACCGGCCCATTGATGGTTCTGCCACTGGCGCATTTTCTGGTGCCGGGCGAACGGATGACATGGCGTAAGGCGCTTGGGTTCGTGATCGGGTTTTGCGGCGTGGTGGTTCTGATCGGCGGAAACGCCTTTGAAAGCAGCGGTGCCGCATTTGAAACACCGGGGCGGATCGCGTGTCTGGGGGCCGCCACCTGCTACGGTTTCAGTTCGGTTCTGATGCGGCGTCTGCCGGCGATTGATCCGATCGGGCTTGCCACGGTGCTGTTGCTGATCGGATCGGCCATCGTGGTTCCGGTTGCGTGGGCCGTCGAAGGGCCGCCACCGATGCCTGATCGCCAGACGCTGATTGTACTGGCTGTGCTGGGGCTGATCCCGACTGCGGCGGCGAACCTGTTGCGGGTGCTGGTGGTGCGCACGGCGGGCCCGGTGTTCATGAGTCTGACCGGCTATCAGGTGCCGGTCTGGTCGGTCATTTTGGGTGCACTGATCCTGTCGGAACCCTTGCCTCCTTCGCTCTTGCTGGCAATGGGTCTGATCCTTGGCGGCGTCGGGTTAAGCCAGTACGGCGCGATTTCGCGATTGATCAACAGCGTCCGCGCTAGGACGCCACGGCATCGGTAACCGCATCGACAACACGATCGACGGCGCGTTCCAGAAGATCCGCATCCTCGCATTCCGCCATGACGCGCACCAAAGGCTCGGTTCCCGATTTCCGGATCAGCAAGCGGCCTTTTCCATGCAAATCCGCCTCGGTTTGCGCAATCGCCGCTTTCACTTTTTCAACTTCCAACGGCGCTTGACCTACAGAATACCGTACATTCTTTAACAATTGCGGCACTGGGTCAAAACTATGCAGCAAGGCGCTGGCCGGTCGGGACGAACGGATCATTTCGGCCAAAAACTGAAGGCCGGCCATCAATCCGTCGCCCGTTGTGGCGTAATCGGACATCACGATATGGCCCGATTGTTCGCCACCCAGATTAAATCCGCCCTCACGCATTCGTTCGACAACGTACCGGTCGCCCACGGCGGTGCGTTCCAGACCGATGTTATGCCCGGCCAGAAACCGTTCCAGCCCCAGGTTCGACATTACCGTTGCAACCAGCGCCCCGCCTTTCAGGCGGTTTTCGCTGGCCCAGCGCGCCGCCAGCAACGCCATGATCTGATCGCCGTCGGCAATTTTGCCCGACTCGTCTATGATAATCACGCGGTCGGCATCGCCATCCAGGCAAATGCCAACATCCGCGCCATGGGCAACAACTGTTTCGGCGGCCCTTTGCGGATGGGTCGAGCCGCAATCCTTGTTGATGTTCAACCCATCAGGGGCCACCCCCAGAGGGACAACATCGGCACCCAGTTCCCACAGGATTTCGGGGGCCGCGCGCCACGCCGCCCCATTGGCGCAATCGATTACGACCTTGACGCCATCCAGCCGCAGATCAGACGGAAAGGTGGATTTGACCCGCTCGGCATAGCGGAACCGTGCATCATCGATGCGTCTTGCACGCCCGATATTGCCCGCCTGCGCCGGTTCGACGCCTGTGTTTACCAGCGCCTCGATCTCGGCTTCGGCCTGATCGGACAGCTTGTATCCGTCGGGGCCGAAAAACTTGATCCCGTTGTCTTCCGCCGGGTTGTGGCTGGCCGAAATCATCACCCCCAGATCACCGCGCATGGATCGCGTCATCAACCCGACCGCAGGCGTTGGCACCGGGCCAAGGGTCAGTACATTCATGCCCGTCGATGTCAGCCCGGCAGTCAGCGCGCTTTCGAACATATAGCCCGACAGGCGGGTGTCCTTGCCGATGATGACCCGGTGCACGCCCTTGCTGTCGCGGCGGAAGTACCGGCCCACGGCGGCCCCTATTTTAAGAGCCATTTCTGCCGTCATCGGATAGGTATTGGCCGTGCCGCGCACACCGTCCGTTCCAAAAAGCTTACTCATGACGGTCCTCATCCCAAATGGCATCGTGCAATCTGACGGCCTGTTTCGTCATCGCCACATCATGCACACGCAAAAATTGCACGCCCTGCCCCAGTACCGCAAGGGCCACCGCAATCGACCCCGGCGCGCGAGCTGCGGCGACAGGTTCCTGCCCGATGGTTCCGATGAACCGTTTGCGCGACGCGCCCAGCAGAACCGGACAACCCAGCGTGTGAAACAGGCTGATGCGGCGCAAAAGGGCCAGATTATGCGCCTGCGTCTTGCCGAAGCCGATCCCTGGATCAACCAGAATACAAGACCTTTCGACACCGCAAGACACAAGCAAATCTACCCTTTCTTCCAGATAATCATACACATCCAACAACACATTGTCGTAGTGCGGGTTGTCCTGCATCGTGGCCGGATCGCCCTGGGCATGCATGACGCAGACCGGCACAGCGCGCTGCGCACAAAGTTTCGCCAGGTTCGGATCAAAGGTAAAACCCGACACATCGTTCACCAGATTTGCCCCCGCGCCCAGCGCCGCCTTGGCCACCGCGGCTTTACGCGTATCGATGGAAATTGGCGTTTCTGTTCGCGCGCGCACCCCTGCGATAACCTGTGCCGTGCGCGCGATTTCATCGGCAACAGACACTGTTACCGCACCGGGGCGCGTCGATTCTCCGCCGATGTCGATCATGTCGGCCCCCGCCTGCACCATGTCGAGCGCGGAACGGATCGCCGCATCGGGTGCCCCGTGCACTCCGTCATCGGAAAAACTGTCAGGTGTGACATTCAGGATGCCCATCAGGCGCGGCCTATCCAAACTCAGGCCGGCAATCGGTGCGCGCGGCGCTGTCATGGCCTGGCGCGCGTTTTCCGGCACATCTGACAGCGGTATGATCTTGGGTTTGGTTTCGCGCGACAGACATTCAACATGGGACGCAAAGCAAAGCCCCCCTGCCAGTTGGGCCGCGTGCGCGGTGCTGGCCGGTTCCATCATTGGGATCGGGCGATAATAGGACTTCATGGCCCTTTCCTGCGCGATGCGGCGCCCAAAGGCAAGCGCCGTCAGATCGTCTTTTGATCCACCGGAATCGCGCGCAATGGCACGTCAGGGGCGGTGGGCAGGTCAGACCCGATCACCAGCATTTCACCCGCGTGGAATGTCGCCGCAAACCACGCGGCCAGCGCAACTGCATCGCTGGGATGGGCCGATGGGCCATCGACAGCGTCAAGAACGATCTTGGAGGGCGCCCATACGCTGATCTGGCCGTTCTTCATGGCCCAGTCCAGTTCGGTCCGGGTTGAAACCACGACACAGCGCGCATCACGCGCCGCCAGAACCCACGCGTTCTGTTCGATCGCCAACAGATCAATCCGGCGTTGCGCCAGTTTGTGTTGCGCTTTCGGGGCGGGGGCGTCTGCCGCCCCGACACACAGGATCAGCGGGCGGCCCATATTTTCCAACTGGTCAACCCAGCTTGTCAGATTGGGCGACGCAATCGCGTCATTCGACAGATAGACCAGTTCGGGTGACAGCGTCTGGCCTGCCGGAGCTGGCGCTGTATCCTGAACGCGAGAGCGCACAATTTCGACACCCAAAGCACCGGGGCCGCGATCCAGCTTTTCAATCCGCACAAAGGCCCGCATCGCCTGCGGTTCCAGCAGGATGCGGTCGGCAATACGGCCAGCCAGCGTTTCCAGCAGGTTCAACCGCTCTTCGGCAAGTTCGTGCGCGATGGCTTCGGTCACACGATCATAGGACAGGATACGGTCTACATCGTCATCAATCTGTCCGCTCAGCGGGCGCACTTCGACTACGATGTTGAAACAGATCCTCTGGGTGGTGCCCCGTTCCGCCTGAAACGCGCCGATCTCGACTTCGACAATGTGGTCGCGCAGCGAAATTCTATCAAGCGGCGCATCCGGCGCGGTTGCTTCGGATCGTTCAGACGGATGCGCAAAGGCCAGACGAATTTCGGAAGTCATGGGAAACGGGCCTTTTTTCGTATCTGTTTGGGCTGCACCATAAATGCGTGGCGACCGAATAGCAGCCCTGCACGCGCCATACCAGCGGCCGAAAGCGTCTTGGACAGGGAAATTTTGAAAACGGTTCAGGCGTTGATGGGCCAGCGGCCCGAACCCCCTAGGGTTTGGACTGCGTGCTGACCGACGCGGCACGATAGTTGTGCCGGTAGAAAATGTGTACGCCGATATTGGCCGTTTTTGTGTAAACCCGCGCCCATTTAGGACGCACGGCAGTGGTGTGATAATGCGTGGCCCCGTTCGTGAGGTCGGGTGCGGCGCCATCCAGCACTGCCCGCGCAACCTTGCTGACGCGTTCGTAAGCTTTCGGCTCGCGGATCACTTCCTTGTTGCCATCACAGGTGTAGGTGAACTGGCACTGATACTTCTTGCCGGTTCCCTGATTGATCACGCCACACAGCGTACCGGGAAAACGGCTGCTTTCCACACGGTTCAGGATCACCTCGGCGACTGCGAACTGGCCTCTTACGGATTCACCGCGCGCCTCGAAATACAGCGCTTCGGACAGGCAGCGCCATTGCGCATCGCCGTCGGCCTTGGGTTGCGAATCCAACCAGGATTTCGAGAACGAGATGGTCGCCGGACGCTGCTTTGGCTCTGACACCAGTTTCCTGATCCGCGTGTCCGGCACTGCCGTCAACGACTGCCGTTCCTGCGCCATTGCGGTCCGGAATGTTGCGTCTGATGCCAGCGCGCCTTCCGCAGAAAACGCCATAACAAACCCAACACCAATCACGGCTATTGCCGCGCACCAAACCTTGTAGAAATACATGACAGCCCCAAACCACAGCCCCAAACGGCGGTTGGCGCACCTCCTCCCAGATGTGCAACCAAGGCGGTCTCTAACCAGTTTTGGAAATAACGTCCAGTTTGGGGCAAAAAATAGGCGGAAACACACTGTTTACCAGCTTACCCGCGCCCCACCGAATATTGTGCCGACGCGCATATTTTGCCGAAGGCAACGGGTTTCATCACTGTATTTTGTGTGAAATCGCCAACTGAGCAGCGGCCAATCTGGCCACCGGAACGCGGAAAGGAGAGCACGAAACATAGTCAAACCCTGCCTGACGGCAAAATGCAATCGATTCGGGATTGCCACCATGTTCGCCACAAATCGACAATGTCACGTGCGGATTCGCATTGCGTGCCCGCTCTGCTCCGATGCTTAGCAATTCGCCAACCCCATCCACGTCCAACACATGGAACGGGTCTTCGGAAAAGACACCCTGCTGCACATAGGTCGACATGAAACGGCCCGCGTCATCGCGTGACAGGCCGTATGTCATCTGGGTCAGGTCATTTGTCCCGTAGCTCAGGAAGGACACATAGGGCGCGATATCGCCTGCCCGCAAGGCAGCGCGCGGTGTTTCGACCATCACGCCAAGACGGTAGGTAAAATCACGGCCCTTTTCGGTGCGCACCGATGCGGCCACGGCATCCACCCGCGCCTTGACCATTTCAACTTCGCGCTTGGCGCTGACCAGCGGGATCATGATTTCCGGCACCACCGGCTCTCCGTCGATACTGGCCTCGATCGTGGCCTCGAAAATCGCGCGCGCCTGCATGTCGTAGATTTCGGGCACCGTGATGCCCAGACGTACACCGCGCAAACCCAGCATCGGGTTGTATTCGCCCATCGCCTCGACACGGCGGATCACATCGGACACCGGCAAATTCAGCGCTTCGGCCAGTTCGCGCTGGCCGTCCCGGTCAGAGGGCAGGAATTCGTGCAAGGGCGGATCAAACAGACGGATGCACACCGGCTGGCCCTGCATGATGCGGAACAGTTGGGTAAAATCCTCGCGCTGCATGGGCAGCAGGCGGGCCAGCACCGCGCGGCGATCATTGCTTTCATCCGCAAAGATCATTTCGCGCATGACCGTCAGACGGTCTTCATCGAAAAACATGTGTTCGGTCCGGCACAAGCCGATACCCTGCGCGTTGAAATTACGGGCCGTCTGGGCATCGTCGGGCGTATCGGCATTGGCGCGAATATCGATGTCGCGCTCTTTGTCGGCCCAGCCCATCAAGTCCTGAAACGCGTCATCCAGCGCCGCTTCCAGCATCGGCGGCTCTCCGGCAAGGATCTGTCCGCTGGTGCCATCCACTGTAATAATGTCGCCGGCGCGCAAGATACGCCCATCGGGCACGATCAGCTGTTTCTTGGCCGTCTGGAACCGGATCGAAGACGCGCCAACGACGCAAGGCACCCCGATTCCGCGCCCGATTACGGCAGCGTGGCTGGTGATGCCGCCCCGTTCCGTCAGAACGGCGCTGGCCGCATGCATCCCGCGCACATCTTCAGAAGAGGTTTCGCGGCGCACCAGAACACAGGCTTCGCCGCGCGCGGCGCTGGCTTGCGCTTCGTCCGCCGAAAACACGATCCGGCCCGTCGCGGCACCGGGGCTTGCGGCGATACCGGCGCCCAGCACGTCGCGGGGTGCGTCGGGGTTGATCTGGCGGTGCAGCAATTCCGTCAGGGTGCGCGGTTCGATCCGCATCACCGCCTCTTGCGCGGGAATGATCCCGTCATGCACCAGTGACACCGCAATGCGCACCGCCGCCCGGGCCGACCGTGCAACGCGAACGCCATCCAGAATGTGCAGAACGCCATCCTGCAACGCAAACTCGACCTGCATTTCCTCGCGCAGTTGCGTGCGCATCAGGCTGGCATGCGCCTTGAGATCGGCAAACGCCTTGGGTGCCAGTTCTTCCAATGATGGGCCGCGCGGATCCTGCTCCAGATAAAGGGCGGCTGCATCACCCTGCAACGCATCCCGGCCCTGTGACTGGGACAGGTAGCGCCCGGTGATCTGCGGCTGGCCCGTGACGGAATCGACCAGTTGCAGAACGCCTGACCCGCTTTCGCCCTGCCCGACACCAAACACCATCTGTTGCACCACAAGGCCCAGACCGGCATCTGCCGGCGCGCCCTTGGCCTGCCGCAGCAGACGCGCCGATGTGCCATCCCAGGCCCGCGCCATGGATCGCAACACGCCCGACAATTGCACAACCGGCTCTTGCGGGAAGGGTTCTTCGGTTTCGTCCTCATAGGCGCGCAGCGTTTCGGTCAGCGCGTCGGGGCCATCACCATCAACCGTGTCGAACATATCAGGGTCAAGCCGTGCCACGTGGATCGCATAGGATTGAACAAACCGCAGATACAGCGCGCTTGCCGCATTCGGGCCCAGCGTGTCGCACAACTGGGTATAGCGCGCGTCGTTCATTCCGATGTTCAGAACCGCGCCCGGCCCGCCCCAATCGGGATCTTCCGATGAAGGGCGCACACATAACAGATCGCCAGCGTCGAATTGCTTCAAGACCGATGCAATGTCCGGCATATCGCCCGATGCAATCCCGTGCACTGCATCAAAGGACAGCGCGACCGTTCGCGGCACAGGCAGATCAAGCCGCACCAGACGTTGCAGGCATTTGGCACGCCCGCCATGGGTTGCGGTCGCCACCGGCGCATCCGCCGAAATCAGGGTTGTTGTCGGGTTTCTATGCATGTTGCTGCGCTGCGGCACCTTTGTTGGATGGCGCAGCATAGGCACAGAACCGCCATGCGCAAGTAGGGCTTTGTTTCGCGGGATGCGACTGTTTAGCCTTCTATTCGTGTCAGATCGGCCACCGAAGAACAGACCGTGCGGATACGGTGCAACAGGTTCAGCCGGTTGCGCCGCACCGTCTGGTTGTCGACGTTGACCTGAACATCGGTAAAAAACGCATCAATCGGCGCACGCAGGGTGGCCATAGCGTGCATCGCGGCGGTGAAATCCTCCTGCGCCATGGCAGGGGCGATTTTCGCCTCGGCGGCATCCAGTGCGGCAAACAGTTCGGTTTCCGCGCCTGCCTCGGCAAATTTGACGTCCGGACCATAAGAATATTCAACGCCGTCGTTTTCTTCGGCCTGCAACAGAATGTTGTTGGCCCGCTTGAAGCCTTGGATCAGGTTTTCGCCATCTTCGGTTTTGACAGTGTCGTTCAGCGCAGTGGCGCGTTTGACCAGCAGCGTCAGGTCATCGTTTGCAGGCATCGCGATGCACGCATCTATAATGTCGTGACGGATGCCCTGATCGCGCAGATAAACCTTGAGCCGGTCATGCAGGAAAGACAGCAGGTGTTCACTGACATCGGGCAGGCGCTTTGCGATCCCGTCGATCCAAGACCCTTCCTTGAAATCCGGCTTTTCGGCGGCATCGTCAAACCGTGTTTTCACGGTGCGCAACGCCGCCCCGAATACGCCATGCTCTGCGATCTCACTCAGGGTTTCTTCCATTGTGTGCAGATCAAGCGCGGGCGGGGTGCCGTTGGCCTGACGAATTTCAAACTTCAGAAGTTCCGCGTCGATCATCCGGTCTAAATGCAGGCGGGCGCTGTTTTCCAGCACCAGCCGGATCACGCCCAGAGCGGCACGGCGCAATGCGAACGGATCTTTCGATCCGGTGGGTTTTTCATCAATCGCCCAGAACCCTGCCAGGGTGTCCAGTTTGTCCGCCAGCGCCACGGCCACCGAAACCGGCGCGGTTGGTACCGCATCGGATGGGCCCTGGGGGGCATAATGTTCCTGACTGGCGGCGGCGACGGCATCGGAATACCCCGCGGCAGAGGCGTAATAACGCCCCATAAGCCCTTGTAATTCCGGAAATTCTCCGACCATTTCCGAGCTGAGATCGGCCTTGGCCAGTTGTGCGGCCTGTTCCGCCTCGTCCGCATCCGCGCCGACAAAAGGGGCGATATCGCGCGCCAGTGCTGCAATACGCTGAACCCGTTCGGCCTGTGTTCCCAGTTTATTGTGAAACGTCACATTTTCAAGGGGTTGCGTCCAGATACTGATGTCAGATTTCGCAATACGCAGATCGTTTTCCCAAAAGAATTTGGCATCGGACAGACGGGCAAAAAGAACCTTCTGGTTGCCCGCCAGAATGGTCGCGCCATGATCGGGGGTTTGCACATTCGCAACTGTCACAAACCGTTCGATTCGTCCGGTTTTAGGGTTGCGCACGGAAAAGAATTTCTGATGTTCGCGCATCGAGGTTTGCAACACCTCGGGCGGCAAATCCTTGAACGCCGGATCAATCGTGCCCATCAACACAACGGGCCATTCGACAAGGCCCGCCACCTCGGTCAACAGGGCGGCATCTTCCACCACTTCAAACCCGTTGGCAAAGGCCTGATTTGTGGCGTCGGCCCAGATGTGATCGGCGCGTTCAGCGGCATCCAGAACGACGAATGCGCGTTTTAGCTTCGCACTGTAATCATCGAAATTAGTTACAGAAAACGCATCCGGCGCCATAAAGCGGTGGCCCCGCGTCATGTTGCCCGCCACGATCCCGTCCACCTCAAGCGGCACGGTCTGCGCGCCGTCTTCCGCGCTTAGAATACACAGGATCGATTGCAGCGGACGCACCCAGCGCAAACTGCCTGTGCCCCATCGCATGGATTTGGGCCATGGAAAGTTCCGGATCGTATGGTCCAGAACCTCGGCGATAATGTCGGGTGCGGGGCGGCCGGGCCGTTCCATCACGGCGTAGAACACGCGGCCCTTTTTCTCATCCCGTTCTTCCAGATCGGCGCGCGTCACGCCAGCGCCGCGCAAGAACCCTTCGATCGCTTTTTCGGGCGCATCAACGCGCGGGCCTTTGCGCTCTTCGCGCAGCGACGGGCTGTGATCCAATACGTCCTCAACCGTCAGGACAAGACGGCGCGGCGTGGTAAAGGCCGCTGCGCTGGCATAGGTCAAACCGGCCTCGACCAGACCGTCTGTCATGCGTTTTTTCAGGTCTTCGCCAGCGCGCGCCTGCATACGTGCGGGGATTTCCTCGGAAAACAGTTCAATCAGCAGATCGGGCATTGCGGGCGGCTTTCTTGTTCAACGGTTCCGGTCAGGTCCATTCCAGGTTGACCTTGGTGGCGGGATATTTGGCAGCGAACCGTTTGCGCAAGGCTTTCAGACGCGGGCGCAAGGCCGGAAATTTTCCCTGATGGGTCTCTACGACAGTCAGGCGAACAGCGTCAAACAGGTCGTGCTGTTCCATCGTTTCCAGAATGTCCAGTTCGGCCCCTTCGATGTCCATTTTCAGAAATGCGATCTGGCCGTGTTCCACTGCTGTTTCGCGGATCAGACGGGGCAGATCAACGGTTTTCACCTGTGTCGTCGTATCAGCCTGATCCGCCATCAGATGCCCCCCGGCCACGATTGTGCTGCGGCTGGATTTCGCGGCCGGATCATCCTTGAAGTCATGAGCACGTATCAGGGGAGCAACCCCGTCCTGCGTGCCGACGGCAACATTATGCAAAGTAACGTTGTCGGCGTCGGAAAACCGCTCGGACAGGCGGGCAAATGCCACAGGATCGGGTTCGAATGCGTGCACCTGCGCGCCGGACTGCGCCAGTTGCACCGTGACATCACCCACATTCGCCCCGCAATCAAAAACGATATCGCCTGCGCGCAGCATCGAAATAACGCCCTGCAGCATACCCTGGGCGCGCACCCGTTTCACGCGCCGTTTGTTGCGCCGGCGCATCTCGTCCAGTTCAGCCTGATGGGCCGGATCGGCCATAACGCATCCTAACTGGGTTCACGGGCGCGGCGGGCATTCTTCGCCGATCACCGTGCCGTCATAGGCTTTTTCACCACATTCATTCAGTTCGTGCCAGACATAACCACGCCCGTCATCGGTGATCGCGACAACGCGGTCCACACCGTAACGGATGTTCTTGGCGCCCAGAAAGACCTGTGCGGTGCCCGCATCCAGAGCCTGCGCGATGGCGGCTGCATCAAAACAGTCAAACCAACCCGGTGCATTGCGCGGCGTTACATCCTGCAACGGAACATAGAGGCCACCAGCCGTTTCCAGATCCAGACCGGTTGTGAAACAGGCACGATAGCGGATCGGGCTGGATTGCGCATCAATGGCCCGGAAATCGTCATAGGGGATGGTTTGCGGCTGCTCTGTGCCTGCCAGAGCCATTTGCACATCACCGACGCCGTCCGGCGTCACCTCTTCATAATAGCCGTAAACCTGCAAATAATACATCGCACCGCCCGCCAATGCGGCGATCAGCACCAGCATACCCACCAGAAACTTGCCCATCAGGCCGCCTGCCCGCCCGCAGCGGTTTGCACAAACGCATCCGCGCATTCCTTGGCCAGCGCGCGCACGCGCCCGATATAGGCCTGCCGTTCAGTGACAGAGATCACGCCGCGCGCGTCCAGCAGATTGAAAATATGGCTGGCCTTGATGCACTGATCATAGGCGGGATGCGCCATGATGATGCGCTTTCCGGTCTTGGGATCGTCTTTGGGCTGCTCCAGTATGGCGCGGCACTCGGCCTCGGCCTCCTCGAAATGGCGCAACAGGACGGATGTATCGGCCACATCGAAATTCCAGCGCGCGTATTCTTCTTCGGTCTGTTTGAACACATCCCCATAGGTCAGCGCGATCGGGGCATCGGGATCATTGAACGGCATGTCCATCACGTGATCCACGCCCAGAACATACATCGCCAACCGTTCAAGACCATAGGTCAGTTCGCCGGAAACGGGGTGGCAATCATGTCCGCCAACCTGTTGAAAATACGTGAATTGCGACACTTCCATGCCGTCACACCACACTTCCCATCCAAGGCCCCACGCACCCAGTGTCGGGCTTTCCCAATCGTCTTCGACAAAGCGGATATCGTGCATTCCCATGTCGATGCCGATGGCTGCCAGTGATCCAAGATAAAGATCCTGCAAATCCGGCGGGCTGGGTTTGATCAGCACCTGATACTGGTAATAGTGCTGCAATCTGTTGGGGTTTTCGCCATAGCGCCCGTCTGTAGGGCGGCGCGAGGGTTGCACGTAAGCGGCCGCCCATGGCCGGGTGCCAAGACTGCGCAGTGTTGTCGCGGGATGAAATGTGCCGGCCCCAACTTCCATGTCATAGGGTTGCAGCATGGCACAGCCGCGCGCCGCCCAATAGGACTGCAAGCGCAGGATAATTTCCTGAAAGGACCGGGGCGGATTGGGTGTGCTGTTCATCGGTTTTGGCCTTTGGTTGACGGCAAATCGCAGCCCGTCCGGCCCCGAATATACGCGCACCTTACCTAAGCTGCCACACCGGCGGGGTCAATTGTGACAGAAGCGGTAATTTGGCCGTGCAAATCATGGCAATTCGGTTAAAAGCCTGCTTTATTACGCCAAGTTTCACCCGTCAGAGGCCGTCCACTTGTTCAAGCATTTTTTCACGCCGGTCGTCATAGCCGTTTTCCTGTTGGTGTGCGCACCTTTCAATCGCGCACTTGCACAGGATAACGATGTTGTCTGGGTTCAGGTCGAAGCGCAGCCCAGCCTTGCCGAGGCACAGGACCGCGCGCGCGCCTATGCCGCCAGATTGCCTGATGTTAACGGTTTTGCCATGACCAGCGGGTGGTATGCCATCGCACTTGGCCCCTATGCCCGTGAAGACGCAAATCAGGTTCTTAGGGTGTACCGTTCGGAAGGAACGATCCCGCGTGACAGTTTCATCGCGTTTTCATCCAGCTTTCGCCAGCAGTTCTGGCCGGTGGGTGAAAACCTGCTGAACCGTGGCGTGCTGGCGCCGCCGGTGATTTCGTCATTACCCCAGCCCGAAGCGAATTTGCCTTCCATTATACAGACGACACCGGACCCTGCCGACGAAACCCCAACCGAGGCCCGCCGCAGCGAGGCGCAGCTGTCGCGCCCGGATCGGGAAGCCCTTCAGGTGGCGTTGAAATGGGCCGGATTCTACGATTCGACGATTGATGGCGCGTTCGGGCGCGGTACCCGCAATTCGATGGCCGCGTGGCAGCAGGCCAACGGGTTCGAATCGACGGGTATCCTGACAACGGCGCAGCGCGCTGCGCTTCTGGACCAGTACAATGCCGTGCTGAAAGGAATGGACCTGAAACTGGTGCGCGACACCCAGGCCGGGATCGAAATCATGATTCCAACCGGCGTAGTTGCTTTTGAAAAATACGAACCACCCTTTGCCCATTACGCGGCAACCGGTGATCTTGATGCGCAGGTTCTGCTGATCAGTCAGGCTGGCGATCAGGCCACTTTGTTCGGCCTTTATGACATCATGCAAACGCTGGAAATCGTGCCGCTGACCGGGCCGCGCGAACGTGACAGCGACAGTTTCCGCCTGATCGGGGAAAGCGGGATGATGATCTCGCAAACCGAAGCATGGCTTGAAAACGGCGAAATCAAGGGTTTTACGCTTGTCTGGCCGGCTGGTGATGAAGAACGCCGCCGCCGCGTTCTGGGCGAAATGCAGAAAAGTTTCGCGCGCCTTGGCGGTGTTCTGGACCCAAGCATCGGTGCAGATGCTCAGCAAAGCATTGATCTGGTCGCCGGCCTTGAGGTGCGCAAACCGCGCCTGTCGCGATCCGGTTTCTTTGTGGATCGTGCCGGTACGGTTGTGACGACCGCGGATGCGGTGGAAAGCTGCACCCGTATCACGCTGGACGATGAACATGATGCAAACGTACTGACGCTGGACACCAAACTGGGCGTTGCCGTCGTGCAGCCCGCAACAGCGCTGGCCCCGTTGGGTGTTGCGCGGTTCGCCGGTGCTGTGCCACGTCTGCAATCAGACGTTGCCGTGGGCGGATATTCCTACGAAGGCATACTGGGCGCGCCAACGGTAACGTTTGGCACCCTGTCCGACCTGCGCGGGCTGGCTGGCGAAGACCAGATCAAACGTCTTGCGCTGACCCCGTTGCCGGGCGATGCCGGTGGCCCCGTTCTGGACACTGGCGGGCATCTTCTGGGCATGCTTTTGCCGCGCTCCAACTCTGATCAGACATTGCCGGAAGACGTGAATTTTGCGGTAAACGGTGCGGCGATCAAAACCGTGCTGGATGCCGCGGGATTAAGCGTGAATGCCGTCGACCGGTCCGACCCCCTGCCGGTCGAGGATATCCGCGAACGGGCCAGCGGAATGACCGTTCTGGTCAGTTGCTGGGACTGATACAGCGTACATTCCGTGCTTAAAGCGTCATGTCAGGTGTGACGTAAATCAGGGTCGGGCCATCTGCATCGAACGCTGCACGCACATCCGCCTGTAATGCCTCAAGCGTAGCAGGCGTTGTGGCGCGGGCGCCGAACGCTTCGGCCAGCTTGCAAAAATCGGGGTTTCGCGCAATGACGGCATTGGGGGCGATCTGGGCGCGCACCATACTGTCCTCAATCTCTTTCAGCTTGCCGTTGTCCCATAGAATGATGGGTAGGCTAAGCCCCAGTTCCACCGCGACACCCAGTTCCTGCATTGTATAGTGGAACCCGTAATCGCCGATGATCACCATTGTCGGTTTGCCGCGCCGGGCCACGGCCCCGCCGATACCCGCGGGCAGCGCATAACCCAGCGTGCCGAAACCATAGGGATGGTGCCAGTGTTTGGGCCGTGTCATCGGCCAAACCTCTTTGGCGACATAGGCAAACTGGGTCATGTCCGAATAGATCATCGTATCGTCCGGCACGGCTGCACGCAGCGCATCACAGATTGGCACGATACCGGGGCGTTCCGCATCGGTTTCCGAACGCCAGCGCGCCCGTGCTTCGGCCACTTCGGCAACGCTCCATCTGGTATCGGGTGTGTTGTTTTCGGTTGCTGCCCACAAGGCCTTGGCCACATCCGCCGCATCGGCCAGCAGCTTGACCGATGCGCGCTGATCATCAGACAGGCTGACAGGGTCGATATCGACCCGGATCAGGGTCGCACTGTGCCCCAGATGGGCGCGCCACAGATCGACTTCGGCCAGTTCGGTGCCGACAGCAATCACCAGATCAGCCGTGGCAATAACATCAGCACTGCCCGGCCGCGCGAGGGTTGATCCGAAATCCAGATCATAGCCCGCACCGGCAAATCCGCGCCCCGCATAGGTCTGAAAACAGGCCGCACCGGTCTGTATCAGAACCTGACGCCACAGATTGCTGCACGCCCCGCCGCCGAACACGAAAAGCGGCCGGCGCGCGATGTTCAGCAGCGACAGAAGCGGGCTGATGTCGGGCGGGCCGGCCTTGGCGCGCAAACCGGGCATATTGGGCGGCTCTGCCGGGGCGGCATCGGCCTCGAGCTGGGCAATGGGCACCTGAATATGTTTCGCGCGCGGGCGCTGGGTGGCGAATTCTTCGAAAGCACGATCCACCAGACCATAGGCCGCAGCAGGGCTGTGCGCGGTATGGGACCAGTCGCACACCGTACCGGCGGCGATTTCCTGATCCTTCATCTGGTGCAACTGTCCCTGACGCGATGCGGTTTCATCCAGACAGGATGAAATCACCAGCACCTGAACCGAATCGCTGTTGGCCTGCCCCATCGGCGTCATGATGTTGCACACACCCGGTCCGGTGATCACATAGGCAACACCCGGCGTTCCGGTGGCGCGGGCATAGCCATCGGCCATGAAACCTGCGCCCTGTTCGTGGCGCGCCAGAACATGGGTGATCCCGGCCTCCTGAATGCCGCGATACATTTCCTGATTATGCACGCCGGGAATGCCGAAAATCACATCGACTCCGCGATCTTTCAGCATATGCGAAATCTGGGCACCCAAAGGGCGTGTCATACCCGTATCCGCGGTTTTTCTTGTCATTTTCAGGATCTCCAGAATTGTACGGTAAGAATAGCATAAACCGCCAGCAGCTCTAATCGTCCGATCAGCATTGCCGCGCTTAGCATCCATTTTGCAGTGTCATTCAGACCGGCAAAGTTGCCGGCGGGGCCGATCTGATCCCCCAGACCCGGCCCGATATTGGCCAGCGCCGCCGCCGCGCCCGAAACGGATGTCGTGAAATCCAGCCCCGTCAGCCCCAGCCCGACAGCCAGCACGCCCAGCGTGACGACAAAGAACATGAAAAACGACATCACCGAGCCAAGTACGTCTTCGCTGACCGGCCTGCCATCATAACGTGGCGTGAACACGCCGTTGGGCGATCTGATCTTGTATAGCTGGGCCCGGATCGACGCGAACAGCAGCTGATAGCGGAAAATCTTGATCGAACAGGCCGTTGAACCCGCACATCCGCCTATCAGCCCGGTGAAAAACAGAACGGCAATCGGCAAGGCGCCCCAGATCATGTAGTCCGCGCTGGCATAGCCTGTGCCCGTCAGCAATGACACCGTATTGAACAGCGCCTTGCGAAACATTTCCTCGCCCACCTCGCCGGCCTGAAACATTTTCCAGAACACGATGGTCAGCACCAGAACAACAGCGGTGCCAAAGAATGCGCGTATCTGGCTGTCATGAAACAGGGGCTGGGCGGATCCCGCAGTCAACTGCACGAACCGCACAAACGGCAATGCGGCCAGCAGCATAAAGGCCACCGCCGCATATTCGGTCATTCCGGTAAAGCTGGCGAAGGATGCATCGTAATTGGAAAACCCGCCCGTCGCGATTGTGGTCATGGCGTGCACGGTGGCATCAAACGCATTCATGCCGGTGCTGATATAGGCAATGGTGCAGGCCAGTGTCAGGCCGATGTAGATCACCGAAATCCGGCTGGAAATTTCGGTCGCCCTTGGCAGAATTTTTCCAAAAGTATCAAAGCCTTCCGAGCGGAAAATCTGCATCCCGCCGACACGCAGTTCCGGCAGGAACACCATCGCCACAACGATGATACCGATGCCCCCCAGCCACTGCAAAATGCCGCGCCACAACAACAATCCCTTGGGCAGGTCTTCCAATCCAGAGAAAACCGTTGATCCCGTTGTGGTCAGGCCCGACATCGCCTCAAAGAAAGCATCTACAAACCGTGCTTCGGTCGCGCCGAACACAAACGGGATCGCGCCGAACAAAGGCAGGGTCAGCCAGACGCCAGTGGTCAGCAAAAAGGTTTGCTGGATTGTCAGGCCTTCGCGCACGCCGTTGGCACATGCCAGCGCGATCAACCCGCCGCAAAGCATTGTAATAACGGAACTTTCAAGGAAAACGGGCCAATGTTCGCGCCCCTCGGCCAGATCGACCAGCAATGGCAACAGCATGGTCAGGCCCAGCATGGCCACCAACAGGCCGATCACATATCCGACAGGGCGCAGGTCAATCATGAGGCGCAGGGTTGGCCGCAGGACAGCCGACTGTCAAGCAGGGACAGCAGCCCATTCGACGAACGCCCCGCCTGGCGCCCTTCGTCACGCCACAAGAGGGTCGGGCGTGACGTGTGATCGGGGGCGTCCGTCTTACTTGGCGGGTGGCTTGGCCAGACTGATCTTGGCCTTTGTTTCGTCTTTCCCGGCGTCCACCGATTGCGCGTTCAATGCAGCGGGCAACGCAGGCGGCATGGACGGGGCGCGGGGCCGTTTGACTGCGGCCTTCGCGTTCGATGGTGTGCTCCGTTCAGGCGTTGCGGCAGGAACCGCAGGTTTGGCCGGGCTTACCGGGGCATCGGCGGCCTTCGCGGCGGGCACGGGTTTTGGCGCTGCATCAGATTTTGGCGCTGGTGCGGCGGGCGCAGCGACCTTGGGCTGTGCAGCAGGTGCAGGCGCGGGCGCTGCAACCGGTTTTTCAACCTGTGCCGGTGCAGGCGCAGCGGTTTTCGCAACGGGCGTTGGCGTCGGCGCAACCACAGCTTTTGCAACAGGCTCAGGCTGTGCGACAGGTTTGGCAACCACCGGTTTTGGTTTGATTTTGGCTTTAACAGGCTTTGCCGCAGCGGTTTTGACGACTTTGACAGGCTTGGCGTCCGGTTTGGGTGTTGTGGCCACCACCCGCGACGGTTTCTGGCGCACCGGTTTCGCCTTGCGCTGGGGTTTGCGCGGTTTGGGGGCGGCAGAAACCGCAGGTTTCGGCGCGGTGGCGGGCGCGTCAGGGGTTGTTGGCAACCAGACAAGCGGCGCGTTCCTGATTGACTGCATCACGATTTGCGAGGCTTTCAGATTGCTGGCCCATGTGTAGCCTGCCAGTTTCAGGCAGGCGGCGGAAAAGGCCAATGGATGTGTCATAGGGATCATTTCAAATCTCCGATCATGTCGTTCATTTGCTAAGTCTGAGAGTTGTGGGGCCGCGCCGCGCCAGCCGTTTCCGGTTGGATCTGGCCTTTTTGGACAATGGTTTGATCGCGGCGGCCATAATTTTGTCGGGGGCCCCGCCCTTGATGGCTGTCATGGTGCTGGCCACCATTGCTTCGGTAAAGGCCGGCCCCTTTTCACGCAGCATGGCGTGGTTTTCGCCCCGTGGCACGGACCAGGCCCCACCCATACCCATCAGCCTGTAGGCCACAACACTGTGCGCTTCGGTGATCAGCGTTGCATAGGATACCCACAAGGTTGCGATGTCGGCGGGTGAAGGGTGCTTCATTCAGCACACCGGTTCTTGCTGCATCGCAGCAGTCGCGCGAGTCTGACCGAAAAATCTTGCCTTGCCATCGAAAACCGCCTTTTATCGACCAAATCAAGGTCAACCATACGCAGTTTTTCTATTGATGACAGATAAAAATGCTGCACTGCGGCATTAAGTGTCAATCTGGGCTTTCATGCGGGTTCTGCCCAGATTGGGCCCGGTGGGACTGCACGCCGCATCAACGTTGGAAACGTCCGCGATCTTATCCGACGTGGAACAGCGTGCTGAACAGTTTGGGATCAAGGCTCGTGCTTGCGAACATACCGCCCTCTGTCAGAACGCTGACCGCATCATGGCTGTGCAGGCTTTCCTGATGGCTGGCGATGATACGGAAATCCCCTACCCTCACATCTGCCTGAAGCTGTTCACAGAACAGACGCGCCGCGTCTTCCACAAAAATCGGATTGGCGGCGTTCAGTTCCGCAAAGGCCTGTTCGTCTTCGCGTTTGACCATCACCTGTGTTTCGGTGGGCACCGCGCGGCGGCACATATCAATCAGATCCTCGAACCAGAGACAGTTTGCGGCACTGTCCAGTTCGACCGAAATGCGCGCGACAGAGCGTTGCGAATGGGGTGTCGCCAATTGGCCGCGCGTAATGCGCGCATGTTCGGATAGTTCAAGCGAACACGGGCAAGTTGACGAGTATACATAGTCCAGATGTATGATTTTTGAACGTACACCGTTCTGCTCAACCAGTTCCAGCGCTATGTCGTAATACTGATATCCGCTTAACCCCGAGCGCAGACTGTCCATTTTGACCGGAAAGGAAAACCGCATCTGGATGCGCGCATCAAAGCTGTCCAGATCGGTTTTGTAATCATCAAGTGCGGCTTCGATCACTTCAAAGCTGAACGTGCGTTCGGCCTGTTTGTAAAAGCTGCGCATGATGCGCGACATGTTGATGCCCTTCTTGTCCGCGTCAAGGCTGACAGACCCGGTGACCGAGGTTTCAAGTGTCAGATCGCCATTGTCACGGGTGTGAAACCGGATGGGCAACCGAAAATTCGAAATTCCGACATGCTGGATTTGGCGGCGCGCGCCGCGGATCAGGCTGCTGGGGCCGTTTTGCAGATCGGGCAATCCGGCCTTGTAGGTTGCATCGACCGTGAAAGCTTCGGGGTATTCGCGGGACAGGGCCGGATAATCCGTCAGACCGGATGCCGGGATCAGGGCCGCAAGCGACGGGTCAAGTTGCGCGATATCCGCCGGGCTGGCTTGGGCCGCCCATTGACGCAATACATCCAGTGCCGCTTGGGCGTCGTCGGCATCAGGCAAGGCAGTCAGATCAGGCGCGTGAAGGTTCAACGGTACAACCCCTTTGAAATCATCGAACCACATACATAATGGTTCCATGTATTAAAATCCATTCACAAGTGTTTACGCGCGCACCCTGCGACCGGATCAATCTGAATCCGACATGGCCAGCATCTTCTGGAAACTTTTCATGCGCCGGCTTCTGTTCTTGTAATGTGCCGAAATCATAACAAACGGACGTGGCAGTTCGATGACGGCATCGGACAGACAGGCCAGCCGGGCAGCGTTGACGTGGCCCAAAACCATGCTGCGCGGCACAAGAGCAGCGCCAACACCCGCTTCGGCCATTGCGATGGCCGAAGCGACTGACGCGACCGTAACGTCCACCCCTGCCCCCCGATCACGAACCGGCCCGTGATTGGCAATCCAGTGCGCCCATCGCGGCACACTGCTAATCGCCGCCCCCCAGTCAACATGGATCAGACGGCCTGTCGCCAGATCAAAGCGGGGATCAGCTGCAACCGGGACCAGCGCATCGGTGAATAGCGGGGTAATCTGGTAATCCGGCAATTCGCCACCATAGGTCAGGCGAATATCAATTCCGTCGCCTTCCATATCAACCGGATCATGTTCGACCCGGACAACGACCGGAATGTCGGGAAACAAGGTTGAAAACCGTTCCAACTGCGCAGGCAGCCAGAACTGCGCCAGTGTTTCAGTGGCGCTGATCACCAGCGGTATGCCTTTGCCCCCTTCGGTCAGGGCTTGGGTGAACTGCGCGATATCCGATAATGCGGCGGCGGCATTCGTGTAATAATCGCGCCCTGCATCGGTCAGGCGGATCTGGTTGTTGTGCCGTTCGAACAGCTTTCGGTTCAGCCAGGTTTCCAGATTCCGGACCTGCTGGCTTACCGCTGCAGAAGTCACACCCAACTCGCGCCCTGCGGCAGCAAAACTGCTGGATCGGGCGGCGCATTCAAAGGCGCGCAAGGCATTCAGCGGGGGCAGTTTCATCACTGCAGTATTAAAGAAAATCTAGGGGATACCAAGAATTTTTGCAGTGGTGGAAAACGCGTTCGGCAGTCAAAGATGTGGAACCCCAAAGCATGGAAGGGTGCGGTATGCGCGATATCATCGATCTTGAAACCTATCCGCTGGATCAGCCGCACAGCCCCGGCTGGCATCGTCTTGTCGCGCACTGCCGCGGCGAACTGGCACAAACAGGCATGTTCAACCTGCCCGGTCTGATGCGGCTGGATGCGGCCGACAAAGCCGTGGCGCAGATGCAGGGCCAGTTTGCCGAAAACGCCTTTTGTCATACACGATCCCACAACATCTATTTCAGGAAAGACATTCCCGGACTGGCGTCGGATCACCCGGCACTGCGGCTGTGTGAAACATCCAACAGAACCCTGTGTGCGGATCAGATTGCAACGTCGTATCTGCTTGGGCTTTACGAATGGCCCGAATTCGCGGCATTTCTGGCCGCCACGATGCACAAGCCAGAGCTTTTCGTGATGCGCGATCCGTTGGCCCGCGTGAACGTGATGTCCTATCACGCAGGGCAAGCGCTGAACTGGCATTTCGACCGCTCGGAATTCACCACGACGCTGCTGTTGCAAGCGCCCGAACAGGGTGGCGATTTCGAATACAGAACCGATCTGCGTTCGGATGATGACCCGAATTATGATGGTGTCGCGCGATTGCTGACCGGACAGGACGAAATGGTCAAAAGCATTACCCTCACGCCCGGCACATTGAACGTCTTTCGCGGCAAGAACACGGCCCACCGCGTGACCCCGGTGCAGGGCGACACAGCCCGAGTGATCGCCGTGTTTTCGTTTTACGACCGCCCCGGCGTCACCTTTTCGCAGGAAGAGCGGATCGGTTTTTACGGGCGCGCATCATGAACGTTGACACCCCTTTCAAGGATGATCGCAAGCTGGGATACCTGAACAGCGAAGGCGCCGATCGCCCGCTGAAAAGCCCGGTATCCCAGAATGTTCTGGAACGCGCGCGGGCCTACCGGTTGGCGCGGTTGCGCACGGTCCTGGGCGAATATGATGTGGCTGGCCTGCTTTTGTACGATCCGGTCAACATCCGGTACGCGGTTGACTGTTCCAACATGGGCGTCTGGACGGCACACAACCCGATGCGCTACGCGATGATCCTGACCGGTGGTCCGGGCATCATGTTCGAATTCAAGGGCTGTGAACACCTGAACGACGGGCTGGATGGCATAGACGAGTTGCGCAATTCGATTGCCTGGATGTTCATGGCCGCAGGCGACAAATCACATGACCGACTGAACCGCTGGGCCGACGAAATCGCCCAGACCCTGCGCGAACACGGCGGCGGCAACTTGCGTCTTGGCGTCGACCGGATGGAACCCGAAGGCGTTTATGCCCTGCAATCGCGCGGCATCACGATCATTGATGCAGGCCAGATCACCGAAATCGCCCGCGCCATCAAATCGGCAGATGAAATCGAACTGATGCGCTGGACCATCCGCGTCTGCGAGGCCGGAATGGCCCGTATTTACGACCATTCCGTTCCGGGCGCGACTGAAACCGAACTGTGGGCGCATCTGCATTTCGAAAACGCACGCTCTGGCGGGGACTGGCTGGAAACCAAATTGCTGACCTGTGGCCCCAACACCAAACCGTGGTATCGGGAATGTTCGTCGCGCCCCTGCCAAAAGGGTGAAATGATCGCCTTTGATACCGACATGATCGGTCCCTACGGATACTGCGCCGATCTGAGCCGGTCATGGACCTGCGGCTACACCCCGATGAATGATGAGCAGCGACGCATTTACAGTGCCGCCCGCGACCAGATCGAACATAATCTGGCATTGATAGAACCGGGGCTGAGTTTTGCCGAGTTCAACGCCAAAAGCTGGCAAATCCCGCCCGCCTACCAGCCCTACCGCTATTCGCTTGCGGCCCACGGTGTGGGCATGGCCGACGAATGGCCGGTGATCGCCCTGCATCCCGATTTTGCCGACAGCCAAAGCGGCACGTTCGAGGCGGGTCAGGTTATCTGTGTCGAAAGCCTGATCGCCGACGCGCATAGCGAAAGCGTCAAGCTGGAAACCCAGGTTCTGATCACCCACAGCGGCACCGAACGGCTGGACAGTTTCCCCTGGGAAGATGTCTAGGACGCCGCCAGTGCCTGCGTGATATCCGCGATCAGATCGCCCTGATCCTCGATCCCCACCGAAATCCGCACCAGCCCGCGGGTGATTCCCAGCGCCTGTTTCTGATCTTCGGGCAGGCGCTGATGCGTCGTGGTGGCCGGATGCGTCACGATGGTTTTCGCATCCCCCAGATTGTTGGAAATCGTGCACAGGCTCAGCGCATTCAGGAACCGGAACGCCGCCTCTTGTCCGTCGGCCAGATCAATCGACAGAACGGTGCCGCCCTTGATCATCTGCGCCTGGCTCAGTTCATGCTGCGCATGGGCGGGGTGGCCCGGGTAAATCACCCGCGCCAATGCGCTGTGCCCGTCCAGTGCACTGGCGATTGCCAGAGCCGTATCTGCCTGCGCATTTACCCGCAAATGCATGGTTTCAAGGCCTTTCAGCATGATCCACGCCGTAAAAGGGCTCATCGAGCCGCCGGTGTGCTTCATGTAGGGTTCAACAGTGCCGCGAATGAAATCGCGCCGCCCAAGGATCACGCCGCCCAGCGCACGCCCCTGCCCGTCGATATGTTTGGTGGCCGAATACACAACCACATCCGCCCCCTGTTCGAAGGCGCGCGAAAACACCGGGGTGGCAAACACATTGTCGACAACCACCTGCGCGCCGACCCTGTGCGCCATGTCCGAAACAGCGCGAATATCAATCACTTCCAGCGTCGGATTGGATACCGATTCAAAGAACACCAGCTTGGTGTCATGGCGCAGAGCATTCTGCCATTGCGAAAGGTCTGTGCCGTCGACAAACGTCACGTCGACCCCAAAACGGGTCAGCACCTCTTCCAGCACATAAAGACAGGATCCGAACAGCGCGCGCGCCGCCACTACATGATCGCCCGCACGCAACATCGCAGTCAGCGCGCCGCTGACAGCCGCCATGCCGCTGGCCGTGGCAAACCCGTCCTCGGCGCCTTCCAGTGCCGCAATCCGGTCTTCGAACATCGCAACTGTCGGGTTGCCATAGCGGGCATAGATGAATTCCTCGCGCCCGGCTTCGACAAACCGTGCCTCTGCCGCTTCGGCACTGTCATAGACAAAGCCCTGCGTCAGGAATATCGACTCGCTCACTTCGCCGTACTGGCTGCGTCTTGTGCCGCTGTGTACGGCTTTGGTGCGGCTGTTCCAGGTCTCGCTCATCTGATCGTCCTCCGGGCGCTTGCGCCCAATAAAAAACCCCCGTCGCGGTCAAGCGAAAGGGGGTCCCTCATCCTGACCTTTTAGCGGCTTGTTTAACGTGGCCCGCAATCCGGTAACAAATCGCCACATAAAACCGATACTGCGCGCCGCGCGCCGCGTCAACACTGCGTGGTCGTCACACTCTCTGGATATCGCAGCCGGGAAGCAGGCCGGTCACGCCGGTTTTGCGCTGTCTTTGCCATGCACCGCATTCCTGTCGTCTCTGCCCTTGCGGCGGGCGCAAAATACGCCACCATAGGCGCAACACTCGAAATGAAAGGGCCATCCCAATGCAAAATCCGATCGATCTATATTACTGGCCCACGCCGAATGGCTGGAAAATCTCGATCGCGCTGGAAGAAATGGGCCTGCCCTACACCCTGCATCTGGTCAATATCGGTGCGGGCGACCAGTTCAAACCCGAGTTTCTGAAAATCGCGCCAAACAACAGGATGCCGGCGATCGTCGATCCTGCCGGCCCAGATGATGCCCCGGTTTCAATCTTTGAAAGCGGCGCGATCCTGCAATATCTGGCGCGAAAGACCGGCCAGTTCGGCGGACAAACCGAACGCGACCGGGTCGCAATCGAACAATGGCTGATGTGGCAGATGGGCGGGGTTGGCCCGATGGCGGGGCAAGCGCACCATTTTCTGAAATACGCCCCCGCGATGGATCCCCCCAATGATCTGCCCTATGCCAAGGACCGGTATCGCAATGAAACCGCGCGCCTTTACGGTGTGCTGGACAGACAGCTGGAACAGAACGAATTTGTCGCCGGACCGGACTATTCCATCGCCGATATGGCCATCTGGCCCTGGGCCTCGCTTTGGGAAGGGCAGCAGCAAACGCTGGATGACAAGCCCCATTTTGCCAGATGGCTGGACAGCGTCGCCGCCCGCCCTGCCGTACAACGCGGCCGCGCTCTGGCCGCCGAACTGCGCACCAATCTGGCCTCCAAAGACCAGCGGTCGGCCCAGGACGTTCTATTCAAAAAGGGCTGATCCTGACCCAAAACAGGCGCACCGCCCGCCTTCATCTTTTCAAAAATACTTTCACCGAAGGTGACAAAAAAAGGTGTCACGCCGCAGGCACGTCATTGTCCCTGATCGTCGTTGTCGGTATCGATCATGTAGCCTTGCAGCGCCATGATCTGCCACCACAAATACGCCATCAGCGCGATGGGAAAGCCGAAGGTTTCGATCTTGACCCACATATCGGTCGACATCGTGCGCCAGATGATTTCGTTGGCAACCGCCAGCACCGCAAAGCCCAGACACAACCTTCTGGTCAGGATCATCCAGCCTTCGTGCTGCATCGGCATCACCTCGGCCATCACATAGGCCAGATAGGATTGTCCGCGCAAAAGCCCGATACCCAAAAGGGCCGAAAACGTACCGTAAACCAGCGTGGTTTTCATTTTGAAGAACCGCTCGTCATTGAACCACGCGGTCAGACCGCCAAAAAAGATCACCATAAAGGCGGTGAAGACCTGCATCCGGCTCAGCTGGCCGGTCAGCGCCCACAGAATGCCCATTGCAACCAGAAGGATCGGCACGAACACCAGCGCCGCAACGATAAAACCTGAATACTCGGTGCCGTTCCATTGATAGGTTTCATCGCGGATCAGCAGGTAGATCCCGAAAAAAACAAGCGTCGGGCCAAGCTCCAGCACCTGCTTGAGAACAGGGTTGATCTGTTTTGCGTCATTCATTTCATGCTCCTATCCGCCCATCTCAACGATCACGGCCCCAAGTGCAATAAGCGCCATCAGAAAAATGCGCCGCGGTCCGACGGTTTCCTTCAGCACAAGCCATCCGATCAGGGCGGCAAATACGGTCGATGTTTCGCGCAACACCGCCGCTTCGCCGACCTTGTCCAGACGCGTGGCCAGCATGATCGATCCGAAACTCAGAAAAGCGGTCAGTCCGCCGAACACGCCGCGCGCCATCAGCGGGGCGATGGCGGGCGGGTTGGGCATGTTGCGCCAGCGGGCATAGGCGATGAACGGCATCACCATCCCGTCAAACATGAAAAACCATGCCAGAAACGTAAAGGGGTTGGCCGTCGCGCGGATGCCATAGGCGTCATAGGTCGTATAAAGTGCCACGAACAGGCCCGTCAGAACCGCCAGAAACAACGCCAGTTTCAGCGTGTCCCTCTCGGTTTCCAGAAACATCAGATTATAGACGGCCAACCCGAATATGCCGCATAACAGTACCGCAATGCCCATCCACTGCACGCCGGTGAACACTTCGCCAAAAAGATAATAGGCCCCGATCACCGTGAACAGCGGGCCCATGCCGCGCACCACCGGATAAACAACCGTATAGGCCCCCTTGGTATAGGCCTGCGCCTGCAACATCTTGTAAACAAGGTGAATTGCAAAAGCGGTGGCAAAGATGATCCACATGTGCGGCTCGGGCCAGGGCACCACAAACAGGGCAAAGGGAGCGGCCATCAGGCAATAGGATATATCGATCGCGCCGCGCGTCAGCCACGGATCATGCCGCCCCTTTTGCAAGGCCCCGAACACCGCGTGCAAAAAAGCCGCAAGAATGGCCAGCCCAAGCGCCAGTTGATGGCCGGCCTCGGTGCCTTCCAGCGCGACGAACCAGTCACCCATACGCGTGAATGGCCTGACGGGTTCGGGCGTTGGACTCGATCACCTGTCGAGCCCGGTCAGTGCGGCGGCGAAGTCTTCGGGGTCGAACGCATCCAGATCGTCGATCTGTTCGCCAACACCGATCGCATGAATGGGCAGGCCGAATTTATCGGCCAGCGCCACCAGAACGCCACCCTTGGCTGTGCCGTCAAGCTTGGTCATCACCAGCCCCGACACATCGGATACTTCCTGAAAGATCTTGACCTGGTTCAGCGCGTTCTGACCTGTCGTGGCATCCAGCACCAGCAAGGTGTTGTGCGGCGCGCTGGGGTCTTTCTTGCGGATCACGCGCACGATCTTGGCCAGTTCTTCCATCAGGTCGCCGCGGTTTTGCAGCCGCCCCGCCGTGTCGATCATCAACAGATCGGCGCCGTCCTGTTGCGCCTTGGTCATCGCGTCAAAGGCCAGACTGGCCGGATCGGACCCTTCGGGCGCTGTCAGGACCGGCACACCGGCCCGTTCGCCCCAGACCTGCAGTTGTTCCACCGCAGCCGCACGGAAGGTATCGCCTGCGGCGATCACCACTTTCTTGCCGGCAGCACGGAACTGGCTGGCCAGTTTGCCGATGGTTGTGGTTTTGCCCGATCCGTTCACGCCCACCACAAGAACCACTTGCGGGCGGTGCGGATAGAGCGGCATCGGCTTGGCGACAGGCTCCATGATTCGGGCGATTTCGCGCGCCAGCAGTTCCTTGATCTCGGTTGCTGACAGTTTCTTGCCAAAACGGCCTTCGGCCATGTTGGCGGTCACACGCAACGCGGTATCAACGCCCATATCCGCCGAAATCAGCAGTTCTTCCAGCTGTTCCAGCATGTCGTCGTCCAGCACGCGGCGGACCACGGTTGTCTTTTCACCACGCCTGAACAGACGGCCCAGAAGGCCGGTCGATTTTTCCGCCACCGGTTCGGGTTCCTGCGTTGCCATCGGTTCGGGACGTGCCAGCGTGACCGGCTGCGACGCGGCAGGTTCCGGTTCCGGTTCCGGTTCCGGTTCCGGTTCCGGTTCCGGTTCCGGTTCCGGTTCCGGTTCCGGTTCCGGTTCCGGTTCCGGTTCCGGTTCCGGTTCCGGTTCCGGTTCCGGTTCCGGTTCCGGTTGAACGGACTCCATCGCGGGCTTTGGTGCAACCACTTCTGGCTCTGGCTCTGGCTCTGGCTCTGGCTCTGGCTCTGGCTCTGGCTCTGGCTCTGGCTCTGGCTCTGGCTCTGGCTCTGGCTCTGGCTCTGGCTCTGGCTCTGGCTCTGGCTCTGGCTCTGGCTCTGGCTCTGGCTCTGGCTCTGGAATGCGGTCTCCCGGTTCCGGGGCAATGGCAACAGGGCTTTCGTCCGTTTCCGGAATTTCTTCTTCGGTGCCGCCATCTTCCATGATGGCGTCCAGACCTTCATCAATCTTGGACGACGATTTGAACAACCGGTCTTTGAGTTTTTTGAAAAACGACATGCACCCTCCGCCACTCGGTTGATTTCACCTAATGGGGATTTGCGCCAGATGGAAGGCCGTGCGACTTGCCTTGGGGTTTCAAACTAAAATATGATCGTCAAAGGACCACCTTGCATGTGGCCGGAAACCGCAATGGCCAAGTGCGAAGGGGAGGATATGAAAATGATCACACCGCCCGCCGGCTTGGCCGAGGCCGTATCGGCGCAGTTGGCACAGCCGTTTAAACGTGTGACACACTTTACCCATAACGGCACCGTTTACTGGATCAAGCGCCCTGAACGGGCAGATGCACGGATGCGCCTGCAGAAAGGCAACGCACAGCGCAATTTCGATGCGGAACGGAAGGCACTGAAAACGCTGAATGCGGCGGGTCTGCCTTTTCCGTCAATCCTTCTGGACAGCCCTGATTACTTTGTGACCCCGGATGGCGGCGTACCGCTGATGCAGCTATTGCGAGAGGCAAAACTGCCCGAGGCAGAACGGGTGACCGCGTTCGAAGCGGCGGGGCGTGCCCTTGCGCTGATGCATCAGGCCGGATTTGCCCATGGCCGCCCGTCGATCAAGGATATTTGTTGGAAAGACGGGCAGATCACCCTGCTTGATCTGGAATATTACAGCCCGGCGCATAACAGTTTCAGGTATCAGGTGCGTGACCTGATCATATTCCTGCACAGCGCCTTTGCCGCCGTAGAAGAACAGCGCCCCGAGATGACAGCGGCGATGCGCGCCTATCGACTGCATGACACGAATTCCATCTGGGCCGGCGCGCAGGCATGGTGCCACCGCTACCGCTGGCTTGATCCGCTGACGCGTCCGATACAGGCGCTGAAAACGCGCCATGTGCGCGATTTCCGTGCGCTGCCCTTGCTTTTTGACGCCCTGAAAGACGCGGCGGCACAGGGTGGCTGAACCCTGCCACACTTTGCCTGTGGCGGTATTGCCGGTTTTCATGCGGTAAGTGATCTGCCACGATGGCCGCATGATTATTCTGCGCGCCTGTCTGTGTCTGTTGATTCTGTGCGGCCCTGTTTTGGCAGGGCAGCCGATGTCGGCGGATGCGTTTGACACGTATACGCGCGGTAAAACCCTGATGTATGCGCAGGGCGGATCGGCCTATGGCGCAGAGGAATATCTGGAAAACCGCCGGGTGCGCTGGTCGTTTCTGGATGGGCAATGCAAGGATGGCGTCTGGTACGAAGATGCAGGCCGGATCTGTTTCGTCTACGAAGACCGACCCGACCCGCAATGCTGGACGTTTACCCAAGGCGCAAACGGTCTGATTGCCCAGTTTGAAAACGAACCCGAAGGGTTAGAGCTTTATGAGGCCGAAACATCAGACGAACCGATGTTGTGTCTGGGCCCCGAGATCGGCGTTTAGAACAGAGATCCCTGATCTTTCGGGTCTGGTTTCGCGGGCTTGGTCGCAGGTTTGGCGCGCGCCGGCGTATCCGGCGAAAACCGACCATCCGAAAATTCGATCTCAAGCGCGGTCGCACGGGCGGCGGCCTTTTTCGTAGTGATCAACGTGTCACCATCGCGCACAACCGCATAGCCACGCGACAATGTCGCCTTGTACCCCAAAGTTTCGCGCAAGCGGTCGGTTGCCTCAAGGCGTTGATGCAACTGTGTGATCTGGCGCTGTGCGGTTTCGGAAAACCGGCGCGACAGGGCGGTCAGCGCCTCGCGCTTGCGGATGATATCCGCCGTCAGGGCGCGGATCTGCACGCGGGCCACACGGGCCTGAAACGCGGTGCGGTGCACATCGACAGATCGCAGCAAAGCCGGGGCAAGCCGGCGGCCCAACGCATCCATGCGGCGGCGTTCGTTTTCCACACCACGCCGCACCGTTCCGGGGCGCAGACTGCCTGCGCGTTCGGACAGATGCACGCGGCGCACCTGCACATTGCGGATCAGCGCGGCGGGCAACCTGTCACCCAGAACATCCAGCCTTTGGCGGGGTCCGTCCAGCAACGTATCGGCGCGCGGAAGGGCACGTCCCAGATCGCGCAACCGCTGGCCGCGTTGCGCCACCATATTGCCCAGACTGCGGGTCATCCGCGATTCCTGTTCGCCTACCCATGACAGCAAATCAAGGCGCACTGGCACCGCCAGTTCAGCCGCGGCTGTGGGGGTCGGCGCGCGCTGGTCTGATACAAAATCAATCAGCGTGGTATCAGTTTCGTGCCCCACCGCAGAGATCAGCGGGATACCGGACTCTGCCGCCGCACGCGCGACCGCCTCTTCGTTGAAGCCCCATAAATCTTCGATCGAGCCGCCGCCACGCGCCACGATCAGCAGATCAGGGCGCGGCAAGGCGCCCCCCGGCGAAAACGCATTGAAGCCTTCAATGGCACGCACCACTTCGGGGGCGCATTTGGCGCCCTGCACGGCGACCGGCCAGATCAGCACCTTGCGCGGAAATCTGTCGCGCAGACGGTGCAGAATATCGCGGATCACCGCGCCCGAGGGCGACGTGATCACGCCGATGATTTCGGGCAGATAGGGCAAGGCGCGTTTGCGCGCGGGATCAAACAGCCCTTCGCCCGCCAATTGCTGCTTGCGCTTTTCCAGCATCGCCATCAGCGCGCCCATGCCCGCCGGTTTTATATCTTCGATCACGATCTGGTATTTCGACTGGCCGCCAAAGGTTGTCACCCGCCCCGTCGCAACCACTTCCATGCCTTCTTCGGGCTGGGTTTGCAGGCGGGTGGCGACGCCTTTCCAGATCACACCGGCAATGACCGATTTGTCGTCTTTCAGATCCAGATAGATATGCCCCGATCTGGGCAGGCTGACGCGGCCCACCTCGCCCCTGATGCGGACATGGCCGAACTCACCCTCGATCACCCGTTTGATTGCGCCGGACAGTTCGGTCACGCTGTATTCGGGGGCATTCTGCCCCTCGGACGGGTCGTCGATCAGGTCCATGCAAGGCGGTTCCTTGTGCATTGTGTTATGCCAGCTTAGAACGCCATCACGGCAAGGCCAAGTGGAGAACCGGCATGAATATTCTGATCCTTGGAAGCGGCGGGCGGGAACATGCGCTGGCCTGGGCAGTGATGCAAAACCCCAAATGCGACAAGCTGATCGTGGCGCCGGGAAATGCCGGAATTGCGCAGATTGCGGATTGCGCGTCTCTGGACATACTGGATGGCGGTGCGGTTGTGGTTTTTGCCGAAGAGAACGCAATTGATTTCGTGATTGTCGGCCCCGAGGCGCCGCTGGCGGCCGGTGTCGCCGACCGGTTGCGCGATGCCGGAATTCTGGTTTTCGGCCCCTCTGGCAAGGCGGCGCAGCTGGAAGCATCCAAGGCATTCACCAAGGAAATCTGCGACGCAGCGGGCGCACCGACCGCCGCTTATGGCCACTTTACCGACGCCGCAGCCGCGCGCGCCCATATCAAGGCACATGGCGCGCCCATCGTGGTCAAGGCCGATGGTCTGGCTGCGGGCAAAGGCGTGATCGTCGCCATGACCGAAGCCGAAGCACTGGCGGCGGTGGACGAAATGTTTGGCGGCGCCTTTGGCGGGGCGGGCGCCGAAGTGGTGATCGAAGAATTCATGGACGGCGAGGAAGCATCGCTGTTCGTGCTGTGCGATGGCACCGACATCCTGTCGATCGGCACCGCGCAGGACCACAAACGCGTGGGCGACGGCGACACCGGCCCCAATACCGGCGGCATGGGGGCCTATTCCCCCGCCCCGGTTCTCAGCCCCGAGATCGAGGCGCTGGCGATGGAACAGATCGTGCGCCCGAGCATGCACGAGATGGCCGCGCGCGGGATGCCCTATCAGGGCGTTTTATATGTCGGGCTGATGATCAAGGACGGCCAACCGCGTCTGGTGGAATACAACGCCCGGTTTGGCGATCCCGAATGTCAGGTGCTGATGATGCGGCTGGGCGCGCAGGCCTTCGATCTGATGCACGCCGCCGCCGAGGACCGGTTGGGAGACGCGCGGGTCAACTGGGCGGATGATCATGCGCTGACCGTTGTGATGGCGGCAAACGGCTATCCCGGCGCCTATGAAAAGGGCAGCGTGATCCGTGGGTTGGAGGCATTGCCCGAAGACAGTTTCCACATGTGTTTTCACGCCGGAACAGCGCAGGTAAAGGGCCAGATCACCGCAACCGGCGGACGCGTTCTGAACGTGACGGCGCGCGGCGCCAGCCTGCAAGAGGCACGCGACCGCGCCTATGAAATGGTAGACGCCGTTGACTGGCCGGACGGATTTTACCGCAAGGATATCGGCTGGCGCGCGCTGTAGATGCGTTTTGTTTGAGTATTTCCGGACAAATGAAGGTTGGAGCGTGACGCACGGGCGCAGCTAGGCGCAGCCCAGCGCCGCAGCAATGGCAGCGGGGCCTGTATTCGGGCCGATGGTTTGCCGGGTCAGGGTACCGTTCGCAAAGGTAACGGCGATAATGTCAGACCAGTCGGCAGACAGAAGGATCAGTTCGGGCGCGCCGCCACAGGTGCGCAGACCGCCAAAAATCTGTTCGTCGCCGATGCGGTGGTTGGTGACGCCGCGCAGTGTTGCCGCTTCGGTCAGACCGCCTGGCGCAAAGGTCCACACGCGCAGGGTTTTGGCCAGATGCGGGCGGTCGACATAGGCGAGGTCGATCACCCCGTTGCCGTCAAGATCGGCAATTGCGACGGGGGCAAGCCAACGAAAGCGTGTGCCGATATAGGGTGTTGCGTGGGCCTTGACCAAAGCACCGTTGCGCAGGGTGTAGATGGCCAGTTGTGCGCCTTCGGTTTGGGCGCTTTCGACAACGACAATGTCGTTCTGCCCGTCACCGTCTGCATCGACAACGCGGGGTGCGATATCTTCGAACACATTATGGTTTGCGCCCTGATCGCGCAGATCGATCCGGTAGGTGCGGCCCTGCGCATCGCGCGCCGCCAGCACCGCCTTTTCGCGGATATTGCCCATGATCCGGTGCGGGTAGACATCCAGATCATGTTCATACCGCGCTGCGGTGATCCCTGCCCCCGATGCCGTGGTCCAGCCATTTTGCGCGGCGGCGCATCCGGCTGCCAGCAGGCACACCAGAACAGCCGCAAGGCGCATCAGATCTGTTTTTCCGGCATTTGCACGCGCAGACCGTCCAGCGCATCGGTCACCTTGATCTGGCAGGTCAGACGCGAACGGGTGGGATCAGGCTCGTAAGCGAAATCAAGCATGTCTTCTTCCATGTCGTCCTTTGCGGGCAGTTTTTCGACCCATGCGGCATCGACGTAAACATGACAGGTGGAACAGGCACAGGCCCCGCCGCAATCCGCTTCGATGCCGGGAATGTTGTTGTCGCGTGCGCCTTCCATCACGGTCAGGCCGTTGGCGACGTCAACCACATGTTCGGTGCCGCCATGTTCGACATAGGTGATTTTTGCCATTTGATCGTCTTTCTTTCGTAACTGTGTCGCGCTTGTCTATCTGGGCCATATAGGGCGCGCCACCCCCTTTTGCGACCGAACAATATTCCCCTTGCGACAAATTCCGTTTGTTCTATTTTTGTTCTTATGTCCGCTTTGAAAGATCATAGGGTTCCGCCTGCCCCGCAACAGGCCCGATGGCCCCGCCCGCCGCACTGTCTGGTGGCGTCGCGGTTGCGCGATCCGCCAAACGGGGCGCGTGTTGCCGTGGCCGGGCTGGTCATTCTGCGCCAGCGTCCCGGCACCGCAAACGGCGTGATCTTTATCACGCTGGAGGATGAAACCGGCGTGGTGAACGTGATCGTCTGGCGCGCGCTTTATGAACGGTTCCGCCGTGCGGTGATTGCCGGGCGGATGTTGCGTGTGACGGGGCGGTTACAACGCGAAAACGATGTGATCCATGTTATCGCAGAACAGATCGAGGATATTTCGGACATGCTGGACGGGCTGGTGAACCCCTGATCCCACCGCAAGCGGATCGCCCTTTCCGGGTGGTCACGAACAGGTTAGGTTGCGGGCGAGGAACAGGATCGAGATTTCAGACAATGGCATGGACGGCACGACACGCGGTTTTGCTGCTGGGCGTTTTCGCAGGATGCGATATCGCCCCGGACAGCGCGGCACGCACGCCGGACACCAGCGGCCTGCTGGCGGGCAGCGCGCCGCCAGATGCACCGCCGGGAACGTGCTGGGGCAAAAGCGTGGAACCGGCCGTGATCGAAACTGTCATCGCACCGGTTCTGGTGAACCCCGAACAGGTCGACAGCAATGGCGTTGTCATCAGTCCGGCGATTTACAGAAATGCGCCAAGCCCGAAAATCGTGCAGGAGCGGCAGGAAACCTGGTTTGAAACACCGTGTGAGGATGTGATGACACCCGAGTTCATCGAATCGGTCCAGCGCGCGCTGGCGGCGCGCAACATCTATGACGGGCCGATCACCGGGCGACTGGACAGCGCGACGC
Source organism: Sulfitobacter sp. JL08 (assembly GCF_003352045.1). Taxonomy (NCBI): domain Bacteria; kingdom Pseudomonadati; phylum Pseudomonadota; class Alphaproteobacteria; order Rhodobacterales; family Roseobacteraceae; genus Sulfitobacter; species Sulfitobacter sp. JL08. The sequence goes on along the minus strand of NZ_CP025815.1, from coordinate 1,089,623 downwards.
AATCCGCCATCCGCACCTTTCAAGAGCCCGATGGTATCCTGAGCGCGGACCTGTCGCTTGCATCTGCGCGCGCGCTTGGGCTGGTCACGGTGCCTGTTCCCGCCGAATAGGGCGCGCGATTGCCGGCCAAGAAAAAAGGCGCCACGGGGGCGCCTTTTTCCGGATTGTCAATCGAAAGACCGGGTCATTCTTCCAGGCTGAGCGCAACAAAGCGCGGATCACCGGCACGACGCACCAGCAGCAGAAGCGATTTGCGGCCTGCTTCTTTGGTGGCTTCAACACGTTCTTCCAGACCCTTGATATCCGAAATCTTCTGCTGTCCCGCCTCGGTGATCAGATCTCCGGCGCGCAGACCCTTTTCATAGGCTTCCGACGCTGGATCGACATCGACGACAACCAGACCGTCCATATCATCTCCAAGACCCAGCTGCTCGCGAAACTCGTCTGTCAGGGTGCTGAGTTTGAGGCCCAGCATTTCAGTTTCGGTTGCACCTTCGGCGGGCGCATCCATGGCTGCGGGCACAGCAGATTCGGCTTCTTCACGGCGGCCCAGCGTGACCAGCAGGGTTTGTGTCTTGCCGTCACGGAAAACAACCACGCGCACCGCCTTGCCGATTGCGGTATTGCCCACACGGCGCACAAGGGCGCGGGTGTCGGCCACATCATCGCCGTCGAAGTTGATGATCACGTCACCGGCCAGCATTCCGGCCTCTTTCGCGGGGCCTTCCGGCACATCGGTGACCAGAGCGCCCGAAGCTTTTTCCATACCCATGGCTTCGGCCACATCATCGGTCACGTCCTGAATACGCACACCCAGCCAGCCACGGCGGGTTTCGCCGAATTCCTTAAGCTGGTCCACAACGCGCGTCACCACATTGGACGCCATGGAAAAGCCGATACCGATAGAACCGCCATTGGGCGACAGGATCGCCGTGTTCACACCGATCACATCGCCATCCATGTTGAACAGCGGACCACCCGAATTGCCGCGGTTGATGGCGGCATCGGTCTGGATGTAATCGTCATAGGTGCCCGACAGCGCACGATTGCGCGCCGAAACGATGCCCGCGGAAACAGAAAAACCCTGCCCCAACGGGTTGCCCATTGCGATCACCCAATCCCCGACACGTGCCAGATCGCTGTCGCCAAACGACACGAAGGGCAGCGGTTCATCGGCTTCGACCTTGAGAAGCGCAATATCCGTGTTCGGGTCGGTCCCGATCAACGTTGCCTTGAGTTCCTGACCCGAAAAGAATTCGATCAGGATTTCATCGGCACCTTCGATGACGTGGTTGTTGGTCACCACATACCCGTCTTCGGAAATCACAAAGCCGGAGCCCAACGCCGAGGACCGGCGTGGTCGATCACCATCGCGGTTGCGTTCCTGAAAGTCGCGAAAGAAATCTTCGAATGGGCTGCCATCGGGAACGATACCCTGTGGTCCGGTCTGGCCGGCAACAACTGTGGATGTGGTGATGTTCACCACTGACGGGCTGATTTTTTCAGCCAGGGGCGCCAGGCTTTCGGGCTTTGCAAATGCAGGCAATGCCAAAAGCAGCATCGCCGCAAGCGCGACAACGCCAGTCCAAAGCACCCTGCGGGCGACCACCAAATTGGCAGCGGCAACATTTGCCCCGGCATCCGTGCGTGTTTGTTTTTGTCTGAAAGTACGAGCCTGCATGCTCAAATTCTCCTTGGTTGTGGCCGCATATGACCGACCCGATGTCCGGGTGTTGACCTTACCGTGCATTTAGGAACGAGTTAGGACAACATTAAAGGTGTAGCGCCGAAACAATCTGTCAAATGAATGTGAGGACGCACGCCATACCGGCGAAAGGCCGCGCACGTTGCGCCATTTCCGTCGGACAGAGTCAAACGCCCAACTGATGCGCCGCCCAGATCAGGATCAGGCCGGTCACGATGGCCAGCCCACCCACCTGCCGGCGGGCAGCTTCCGGTATCTGGCGCAGCATCTCAAGCATACGTTCCACAAGCGAAGGGGCCAGCGCATAGGCCAGCCCCTCAACCATTAGTACCAACCCGATGGCCAGAAGCGTTGTCGCGATCATTCCGACGCAACGCCTGTGGGGCTTTTCAGATAGTTGAAGAACTCGGAATCCGGCGACATCACCATCGTCGAGTTGCTGCCCTGCAAGGCCCGTGTATAGGCCGTAAGCGACCGGTAGAATTCAAAGAATTCCGGATCGGCGCCGAAAGCACCGGCAAAGATGGCGTTGCGGTTTGCATCTGCTTCACCGCGAATGATCTCGGCCTGACGCTGGGCGTCAGAAACAAGTTCAACCACAGTCCGGTCCGCCTGGGCGCGCACCCTTTGGGCCGCTTCGTTACCACGGGCACGTTCGTCTGTCGCCTCGCGTTCCCGTTCTGCGCGCATCCGCTCAAAGGTTGCTTCAAGGTTCTGCGAGGGCAGATCGGTCCGTTTCAGACGCACGTCGACGATTTCAATGCCCAGCGCCAGCGCTTCTGCGATGGCATCGTTGCGGATACGCAGCATCAGCGTGGCACGATCCGAACTCAGGATATCGTTGGAGGATACCGAACCCAGCGTTTCCCGTGTTTTGGCGCGCAGGATCGAATCAAGCCGGTTTTCGGCTGTGGCGATCCCGCCAACACCCACCGCCTGACGGAACTTGTTCACATCGGCAATCCGGTAGCGGGCAAACGCATCGACAACCAGACGCCGGTCATCCAGCGGCGTTACTTCCAGCGGGTCGATATCGCGGCTCAGAATACGATCATCATAGCGCACGACTTCCTGGATCAGTGGGATTTTAAACGCCAGTCCGGGTTCTTCCTTGATAGCGACGACACGGCCAAACTGAAGAACCAGCGCTTTTTCACGCTCGTCCACGATAAAGATCGACGACAATACACCGACAACGGCAATCACGACGATCGGAATTAGATAAGTGGCAGCACGCATCAGTTGTTCCCTCCGGTATTTGTCGTCGGGGTGCGACGCAATTCATTCAACGGCAGGTAGGGCACCACGCCCTGCCCTGCGCCGGTGGCGTTTTCGTCAAGGATAATCTTGTCGACGTCGCCCAGCACCCTTTCCATTGTTTCAAGGTACAAACGCTTGCGGGTCACTTCGGGTGCTTTACGGTATTCGCCCAGAACGGCGGTAAAGCGGCTGGCTTCACCTTCGGCCTCGTTCACGACCTGCGCGCGATAGCCTTCGGCTTCTTCCAGAATTTGCGCGGCTTCACCACGTGCTTCGGCCAAACGGCGATTGGCATAGGCATCGGCCACGTTTTGCAGGCGATCCCGCTCCTGTTCGGCTGCCTGAACGTCGCGGAACGCGTCAATCACGGTTTGCGGCGGATCGGCCTTGTCAAAGTTGACGCGGATAATGTTCACACCGCTGTCATAGCTGTCGAGCGTGCTTTGGATCAGATCCTGCAAGCGCCCCGCAATCAGGCCGCGATCCCGGTTCAGGATTGGCGCCAGATCGGACTGGGCGATAATTTCGCGCATCGCGGATTCAGATACTGCACGGATCGTTGCCGGTGGATTGGCAAGGTTGAACAGGTATTCGGCGGGGTCGTTGATGTTCCAGACAACCTGAAAATCGATATCAACGATGTTTTCATCGCCCGTCAGCATCAGGCCCGCATCATCACCGCGCGCGCCCACACCGATATCTTCGGTGCGTTCAGAGCTTACCGTGATGACCTCGGCGCTTACAACCGGCCATGGCGCAAAGTTCAGACCCGGATTGCCGATGGCATATTCCTTGCCCAGAAACAGTTCGACAGATTGTTCTTCGGGTTTGACGGTATAAAAGCTGGCCATAGCCCACAGGATCGCACCTGCCACAATGGCAAGGCCGACCGTGCCGCGCGTAATCGCGGGGCCACCGCCGCCGCTGCCGCCGGTACCACCACCGCGGCCCTTGTCGCCGCCGCGGCCGCCCATCAGAACGCGCAGTTGTTCCTGGCCTTTTTTCACCAGCTCATCAATTTCGGGAATCTGCGGGCCTTCCTGGCCGGGTCTGCGACCACCACCATTGTTGCCGCGATTGTCATCGCCGCCCTTGTTGCCGCCGGAGCCGCCTGAATTTCCGCCGCCCCCCCATGGGCCGCCGTTGTTACCTGCCATGTTCTGCACTTCCCCTAATTTCACACGCCCAAAAGACGCTTTCGTCTAAACTGTGATCTTTATTACAATATTCAAGCTGTCCGCATCGGAGTTTTCATCGTTACAAGTTCTTCGGACATTGTAGGATGGACTGCAACGGTCCGGTCGAAATCTTCCTTGGTTGCCCCCATTTTTACGGCGATACCCGCCAGCTGGATCATTTCACCTGCTCCGGGGGCAACGATATGGCATCCCAATACCACCCGCGTGGCCTTGGATACCACAAGTTTCATCAATACGCGATCACTGCGCCCGGCAAAGGCGGTCTGCATGGGCCGGAAGCTGGTGCAATAAATCTCGACGGGTTCGCGTTCGCGCGCCGCTTCTTCGGACAGTCCGACCGTGCCCATTTCCGGTTGCGTAAAGATCGCCGACGGGATCAATGCGTGATCCACCTTGGTCGGGTTGCCTTTGAATACGGTTTCAACAAAGGCCATTCCTTCGCGGATGGCCACCGGCGTCAGGTTCACACGGTTGGTCACATCGCCGATCGCGTAAACCGAAGGCTGGTCGGTCTGGGAATAGTCGTCCACCAGAATTTCGCCCCGTCGCCCGGTTTTCACACCGGTGTTTTCAAGACCCATATTGGCCGAATTCGGATCGCGCCCGGTGGCGAACATCACCTGATCGAATACCTGTTCGTCCCCGTTGGTCGCCTTGACCCAGACACCTTTGCCTTCGCGCCGCATCTCAAGCACGTTGGTGCCGGTTTTGATCTGGACACCGCGATCAACCATCTCGGTCGCGACCAGGCCGCGCGCCTCGTCGTCAAAGCCGCGCAGGATTTGCGCGCCGCGATAATATTGCGTCACCTCAACGCCCATGCCGTTCATCACACCGGCAAATTCGCACGCGATATAGCCGCCACCGATGACCAGCATCGTTTTGGGCAATTCGGGCAGGTGGAAAATATCGTCTGATGTTATTGCAAGTTCAGCCCCCGGCATATCGGGTTTGACAGGGTGCCCGCCGGTCGCGATCAGGATGTGTTTGGCGGTTTTGGTTTCACCGGTGGACAGCGCCACAGTGTGCGGATCAACCAGCGTGGCGCGCGCATCAAAGGTTTCAACCCCCGATCCGGCCAGCAGATTGCGATAGACCTGTTCCAGCCGGTCCAGTTCGTCCGTCATGTGTTTCTGAAAACGCGGCCATTCGAAACTGGGCATGGTGTTGTCCCAGCCATAGGCATGCGCATCTTCAGCCAGACGCGCGTAGCCCGACGCGAACACCATCAGCTTCTTGGGCACACAGCCCCGGATCACGCATGTCCCGCCATAGCGGTCGTCTTCGGCCAGTGCGACCTTGGCGCCGGTGTCGCCTGCGGCGACCCGCGCGGCGCGCACGCCACCCGATCCCCCGCCAATAACGAACAGATCATAATCAAACGCCATAGTGGTAATCCTTAGTCTGCCAGATCCGTGAACAGGTTGTCGTTTTCGGTGAAATCAACCCGATCCTGATCGACTGTGCCTTTGTTGATGTCGCGCACTTCGACGCGCCCGTCGCCGTACCCGATGACAACAGTATCGCAGATATCAATGAAAAGCCCGTTTTCAACCACCCCCGGCATCTGGTTCAGCACCAGAGCAAGCTGGCGCGGATTGCCGATACGGTTCAGATGCAGATCCAGAATGTGGTTGCCTTCGTCGGTCACAAAGGGAACCGATCCGTTCATCCGCATCGTGGTAGAGCGCCCCAGCACGTCCATGGAAATCAGCGTTTCCTCGACCAAAGCCTGCGTGGTTTGCCAGCCGAACGGGATCACCTCGATCGGCAGGGGAAATGCGCCCAGCGTTTCAACCTCTTTGCCGATATCGGCAATCACGATCATCCGGTCGCTGGCTGTGGCCACGATCTTTTCCTGCAACAGCGCGCCGCCGCCGCCCTTGATCAGGTTCAGATCACCATCAAATTCATCCGTGCCGTCAATCGTCAGATCCAGCCATTTCGCCTCGTCCAGCGATATCACCTGAATACCCACCTCGCGCGCCAGTTCGGCGGTGCGGGTGGATGTGGGAACGCCTTTGATTTTCAGCCCGTCTTCGCGCACCATTTCGCCCAGACACCGGACCAGCCATGCCGCCGTACTGCCCGTACCCAGCCCGACACGCATGCCGTCTTCTACATATTCGGTTGCGCGCTTGGCAGCGACAAATTTAGCCTTGTCGATGGGCGACAATTCATGGGTCATTGGAAGCCTCCGGATTGCATGGGCGCCTTATAGGCCGCTTGAGCCGCAGTGGCGAGGGCGATTTGCCGCAAAGTTGCGGTGAATTCGAAAATGCCGGGCCGGACCGGCAAGGCATCAAAGTACGCAAATGCACGCCATTGGTCGCTTTCCAGCAGAATTTATTCCGGCGCTCGCTTATATCCGCTGACATGACACAGATGTACCGCCTGTATTATGCCCCCGACAATGCGTCGCTGATCATTCGGCTGGCGCTGCATGCACTGGCCGTGCCCTATCAAACCGTGCTTGTCGACAGGTCCGTTCAGGGCCAGAAGGCGCCGGACTATCTGGCGATCAACCCCAACGGGCTGATCCCCGCGCTGGAAACACCGCACGGCGCGATTTTCGAAACCGGTGCGATCCTGTTGTGGCTGGCCGACACGCATAGCGCACTTGAACCTGCCCCGGATGATCCCGACCGTGCGGCTTTTCTGAAATGGTTGTTCTTTGTGTCCAACACCTTGCATCCTGCACTTCGCATGCTGTTTTACCCCAGCCAGTACGTGGGTTCGGAACCGGCGGTACAGGATGCCCTGCGCGCGCAGATGAACTCTGAGGTGGCGCGCCATTTCCAGACATTGAACGCGGCGGCAGGTGCCGGGCACCCGTGGTTCAACGGCGCAACCCCAAGCGGTCTGGATTACTACGTGGCCGCCTGCCTGCGCTGGGTGGCGCTTTATCCCGATCAGGCGGTCCGGCACGATTTTGATCTGCCCCGCTATCAGAACCTGATGACCCTGCTGCACAGAATTGAAAAACGCCCCGAAGCCCGCGCGGTTCAGACCGCCGAAGGTCTGGGCCCGACCCCGTTTACCGCCCCACATCACCCCACCCCACAGGAAGGATCGGCCACCTGATGTTTCTGTCCGTTTTCGAAATGTTCAAAGTCGGCATCGGCCCGTCATCATCCCATACGATGGGGCCAATGGTGGCGGCGGCACGGTTTCTCGAACTGATGCGCGCCTCACCGTTTGAATTTCACGGCGTGCGTGCGTCCCTGCACGGATCGCTGGCCTTTACCGGCGTCGGTCATGCAACGGATCGCGCAACCATTCTGGGTCTGGCGGGGTTCGTGCCCGAAACCTATGACGCATCCAAGGCGGACGCGACACTGGCCGACAACAAGGCAACCCACACCCTGACCCCCGAAGGTTTGCCGCCGCTGCATTTCAATCCCGCGCAGGATCTGGTCTTTGATTACGATCACGCTTTGCCCGGCCATGCCAATGGCATGATGCTGATGGCAACCGACGCCCAGGGCGACGTGACATTGCGCGAAACCTATTATTCGATCGGCGGCGGCTTTGTGATGACCGAAGCGGAACTGGCCGCAGGCAAGGATACCGACGAAGGCGCACCGGTGCCCTTCCCGTTCAAGACCGCCGCGCAGATGCTTGAGATGGCACACGCGTCGGGCAAGACGATAGCGGGCATGAAACGCGCCAACGAAGTGTCGCGCGGCGGCGCCGACAATCTGTCCAAGGGCACCGCGCGCATCTGGCAGGTGATGAATGATTGCATATCGCGGGGTCTGGAAACCGATGGCATTCTGCCGGGCGGGTTGATGGTGAAACGGCGCGCCAAGGGCATTCACGATGCGCTGCTGGCCGAACGCGGCATGAACTGGGCACCACCCCACACTATCAACGACTGGATGAGCGTTTACGCCATGGCCGTGAACGAGGAAAACGCCGCCGGCGGACAGGTTGTCACCGCGCCCACCAACGGGGCGGCGGGCGTCGTACCGGCCACGCTGCGCTATTATCTGGATCACGTGCCCGGCGCATCCAACGCCCATGTCGAGGACTTTCTGCTGACCGCCGCCGCCATTGGCGGGTTGGTCAAATACAACGCGTCGATTTCCGGTGCCGAAGCCGGATGTCAGGCCGAAGTGGGCAGCGCCAGCGCGATGGCTGCGGCCGGATTGTGCGCCGTCATGGGCGGTACGCCCGAACAGGTGGAAAACGCCGCTGAAATCGCGCTGGAACACCATCTGGGGATGACCTGTGATCCGGTGCGCGGGTTGGTGCAGGTGCCCTGTATCGAACGCAACGGTCTGGGCGCGATCAAGGCGGTGTCTGCCGCGTCACTGGCCCTGCGCGGCGACGGCACCCATCTGGTACCGCTGGATGCCTGCATCGAAACCATGCGCCAGACCGGTCAGGACATGAGCGAAAAGTACAAGGAAACATCCCTCGGAGGGTTGGCGGTGAACGTGCCGAATTGTTAGGAACTGGCAGCGCGACTTGCCAATCCAGATCGGCCTGCCTAGCGTGCCGGAATGACGCGCGTGAGCCAGATACCGACAACGCTTGATCGCCCCTTGCTGGGCGTGGGGCTGATGCTGGGGTTTTGCATCGTGGCCCCGATGGGCGATGCGATGGCAAAAATTCTGGGGCAGTCTGTGCCGCTTGGCGTTTTGCTGTTCGTGCGTTTTGCCGTTCAGGCTATCGTTCTGATCCCGCTGGTCCTGCTGACCGGGCGGCACTGGAAAATGCGGGGGCGGTTGTTACGGCTGACGGCGCTGCGCACTGCGTTGCATATCGTCGGCATTGGCGCGATGTTTTCCGCCTTGCAGTACCTGCCCTTGGCCGATGCGGTTGCGATTGCCTTTGTCATGCCGTTTCTGATGCTGCTGCTGGGCAAATATGTTCTGGGCGAAGAGGTCGGGCCGCGCCGCATCTATGCCTGTATCGTCGGCTTTATCGGCACTTTGCTGGTGATCCAGCCCAGCTTTGCCAATGTGGGTTTGCCCGCGCTGCTGCCTTTGGTGGTGGCGGTTGTGTTTTCTTTGTTCATGCTGGTGACACGCCAGATCGCCAAGGAAACCGACCCGATCGGATTACAGGCGGTCAGCGGTGTCATGGCCGTGGTGTTCATGGCGCCCCTGTTGTGGCTGGCGCGTGATAGCGGGTTTGCACCGCTGGAACTGATCCGCCCCAACAGCACGGAATGGAGCATGCTGATTGCCATCGGCCTGTTGGGCACGTTCGCACATCTGCTAATGACATGGTCGTTGCGCTATGCGCCGTCGGCCACGCTGGCCCCGATGCAGTATCTTGAAATTCCCTTTGCCACGATCATCGGCTGGCTGGTGTTCCGGGATCTTCCCAACGGGCTGGCCGCCCTCGGAATTCTGGTGACGATTTCCGCCGGGCTTTACATCGTGATCAGAGAGCGGGCCACCGCGCGGGCGATTGTTGCCAATGTCGCACCACCTGCGGCATGACATGGCGCGGCAGGATCAGCAGCATCGCCGGCTGATCAAAGCACAACCGCACCGGCCCCGTGGCCCTGTTTGACGTGCCGATCTTGCGGTCAGGTGCAAACTCCAACCCGTCTATCGGCCATTCCAACCCCTGCGACCGGCCCGTCACTGCCCCCATGGGATACAGCGACACCACATCTCCCGCCGCCAGATCAAGCGTCATATCCGGCGGTGCGAGGCAGATCAGTTCGTGGCTGCCAATCAGCACACAGGGACGGGCGGGATACCGGATCAGCGTGTGGAACGCGGCCAGCTGGTGATCTATCCGCGCACCGGTGAAACCAACGGCAAGAACAAGCGGCGCGGCGATGCTGCGCAACGCCTTTTCAAAGTCGGTACTGTCCTGTTCTTCGATCCGGTGCAAAGTTTCGGCGGGCAGTTTGGCGGCAATTGTTTCCGGCAGCGAATCAAAATCGCCGATCACGGCCTCGGGGATCAGACCGTTTTCATGCGCAAAAACTGCCCCGCCATCTGCCGCCACCAATCGCGGCGCCCATGAAAGCGCCTCGTTCAGGTCCGATATGGATACAACACCCCCGCCCAACAAGGTTATTGTTTCCAATGAATGGACAATGTCGTCATTCATGTCAATTTTAGGTCCCTTTGGGAAACAGGTCACATTCTGGCCATGAAATGATACCTTTACTGGCACAGATTCGAGCCGCTTTCGACTTTGGTTCCTTGTTATAGACAATCCTGCAATGTGGCAGAGGACGAGCATCCGATGGTAAACAATAACAAAATTCTTACAGTCTCTTATGGGACGTTTTCGTGCACGCTGGAAGGATTCGATGATTCTTTCGACACGATGAAGGCGATTGCAGAGTATTTTCGCGATCTTGCCGCAGATGATCGTTATTTCGGCGCCGAGCCGCCCCAACCCGATGCAGAGATGCTTGCCCGGATTGCCCAGCGCGAAATTACCCGCCGCGTAGAAGCACACAGTGAAAACGGTGGTATCGTCCTGCGCGCGAAAGACGATGCTGATGCACAGCCCGCTGCCAAAGCGGCCGCCATCGCTGCCCCTGTTGCCGCTGCCACGGCTGAACAGGCTGTTGCGAAAGCGGAACCCGCGCAAGAGCAGGATCAGGCCGAAGCCGAGGTCGCAGCGGATGAGGACGTGTCCGAACCCGTGATCGAAACAACCGAAGAGGTTGCCGAAGTCGAGGCTGTCGAAGGAGTTGAAGAAACTTCCCCGGTGAAGGAAGAAATCACCGTTGTGGAAGAAGAGATCACCATGGTGGAACAAGAAATCACCGTTGTGGAAGAAGAGACCGTAACAGAAGACGCGGTTGAAGAAGAGAGGGTGGAAGCCGAAGCTGCGGAAGACCACGCCGAAGACTCTGATGACGAAGAAACCGCCTTTGGTGCCGAAGATTACGCCGCTGTTTCCGAATCACTGGAAAGCCTGGATGACGAGACCGCAGAAGACGCGGCAGAAGACATTGTGACAGAGGTTGTTGAAACCCCTGCCCCCGCACCCGCGCCCGAAGTCAAGACATCCAGCATCGCAGACAAACTGCGTCGCATCCGTGCGGTGGTGTCGCGGTCGGAAAAAGCCACACCTGACGATACCTATCTGGAAGATGAACACGCCGAAGAAGTGGCCGAGGACGACACCGTGACCGAAAGCGTCATCGCCAGTGTCAGCGCGCCCGAAGTTGTCACCGTGGCCGAGCCTGACCTGTCCGACGAGGATGATGATGATGCCGCCGATACGGCCGACACGCACAGCAATCTGTTCATGGACGATGACGAGGATCAGGATGAAGCATCCGGCCCCGACATGGAAACCGAAGCCTATGACGACAACGAGGATTATGACGACGATGAAAGCCCGCTGCGCGCCCGTGTTCTGAAAGTGAACCGCGCCGATCTGGAAGCCGCCATTGCCGAAGGTGATCTGGAAGAAATCGACGAGAACGACGTTGCCGACGCATCAGACGATCAGGACACCACCCTGTCCGACGAAGAAGAAGCCGAATTGCAGCGCGAACTGGCCGAAGTCGAGGCCAGCGTTGAAGATGACGACGCGGACGAGGACACTGCTGCAGAGCAGGCGCATGATCAGGACGAAGATCATGGCCATGCCGGTGCCAAGGTTCTGTCGGAGAACACCGATGCTGATGAAGACCTTTCACGCCTGATGGCGGAAACCGAACAGCAGATGGGTGAACCCGAAGGATCGCAACGTCGCGATGCATTTGCCCACCTGCGCGCAGCTGTGGCCGCCACCAAGGCAGAAGAAACCCTTGGAACAGGCGGCAAGGACAAAGACAGCGCAGATGCGTACCGCGATGATCTGGCCAGCGTTGTAAAACCGCGCCGTCCGGAAACATCGGGTTCGCGGACAGAACGCCCATCGACAGATGCACGCCCTGCGCCGCTGAAACTGGTTGCAGAACAGCGCATCGACGTTGAAGACGGCGAAACGCGCGGGCCGGTGCGCCCCCGCCGCGTTGCCACCAACGTTCTGCAATCCGGCAGCGTCACCGTCGAAGAAGAAACCGATGATTTTGTGGAATTTGCCGAAAACGTCGGTGCGACGCGGTTGCCCGAAGTCATCGAAGCGGCCGCCGCCTTTATCGCCTATGTCGAAGGCCGCGAACAGTTTTCGCGCCCCCAGCTGATGGGCAAGGTGCGTCAGGTCGAAAAAGACGGCTATTCGCGCGAAGACGGTCTGCGCGCCTTCGGGTTGTTGCTGCGGTCGGGCAAGATCGAAAAAATCAAAGGTGGCCGGTTCATCGTATCCGACAAGATCGGCTTCAAACCCGAAGCCCATCGCGCGCGAGATGTGGGATGAACACGTCAGGTCATTTGACCGGCGGGCAAACGGGCGGAACCATCAGGTTCCGCCCGTTTTTTTTGTAGCAGTCTGTTCTCTGGCGGCAGGCTCTAGCGGTCATCCTTGTCCGGGTCGGCCTGACCGATGCCCTTGAAGATAAATTTGAACGGCAATGCCCAGACGACCCCCAGCGCGACATAAATCAGCAATTCGATCAGAAAACCGGGGCGCTCCAGCAAACCGACCAGCGTGACCGCCGCGACAATATAGATCGGCAGACCAACCAGCAGGATCACCAGCGCCCAGCGACGGCGTGCTTTGTAAGACAGCGCCATCAGTCGGCAAACGGATCAGTGACCAGAATCGTATCTTCGCGTTCCGGTGAGGTGGACAACAGCGCAACAGGGCACCCGATCAGTTCTTCGACGCGGCGCACGTATTTGATTGCTTCGGCAGGCAGGTCGGCCCAACTGCGCGCGCCTTCGGTGCTTTCGGACCAGCCGGGCATTTCTTCATAGATCGGGGTGCAGCGCGCCTGATGATCGGCAGCGGTGGGCAGGTAATCCATGCGCTGACCGTCCAGTTCGTAACCGACACAGATTTTCAGCGTTTCGAACCCGTCCAGAACGTCCAGCTTGGTGAATGCGATGCCGTTCACGCCCGATGTGGCGCAGGTCTGACGCACCAGAACCGCATCAAACCAGCCGCAGCGGCGCTTGCGCCCTGTCACGGTGCCAAATTCGTGGCCCCGTTCCCCCAGACGCTGGCCATCCGCATCATCCAGTTCGGCAGGAAACGGGCCTTCGCCGACGCGGGTGGTATAGGCTTTGACAATGCCCAGCACGAAATCGATCGATCCTGGGCCAATCCCGGTGCCGGTGGCGGCTTGCCCGGCGATCACATTGGACGATGTGACAAACGGGTAGGTGCCGAAATCAATGTCCAGCAACGCGCCCTGCGCGCCTTCGAACAGAATACGTTTTCCCGCTTTTCTCTTTTCGTTCAATACCTTCCAGACAGGGGCCGCGTATTCCAGCACCACGGGTGCAACGGCGCGCAGTTCCGCGATCAGCGCGTCGCGATCAACCGGTTCCAACCCCAGACCACGGCGCAGCGCATCGTGATGCACCAGCGCGCGATCCACCCGTAATTGCAGCGTTGCATCATCGGCAAGGTCGGCAACACGTACCGATCTGCGCCCCACCTTGTCTTCATAGGCGGGGCCGATGCCACGCCCTGTCGTGCCGATCTTGGCGACAGAATTCTGCGATTCGCGTGCGCGATCCAGTTCACCGTGGATCGGCAGGATCAGCGGCGTGTTTTCCGCGATCATCAGTGTTTTGGGCGATATGGTCACGCCCTGATCGCGCAATTGCGCAATTTCCTTCACCAGATGCCACGGATCCAGCACAACCCCGTTGCCAATCACCGAAAGTTTGCCGCCGCGCACAATGCCAGAGGGCAGCAGCGACAGCTTGTAAACCTTGCCATCAATGACAAGGGTGTGGCCCGCATTGTGCCCGCCCTGAAACCGCGCGATCACGTCCGCCCGTTCGGACAGCCAGTCTACGATTTTGCCTTTTCCTTCATCGCCCCACTGGGCTCCGACAACGACAACGTTGGCCATGATCCGTCCTTTGATTTCAGTACAACCCGCGCCCGTATATCGGGGCATGGCGCGGGGCGAAACCTCAATTTCACCTCTGCCGTGTTGCGGCACGGGCAAGATGCAGAAAACAGGGTCGATCGGGGGCGGAACTGTGCGATTATACTTGCGCCAGATGTGCCCCGGTTCTTCAGGCAATATGTAAAGGCAGGCCCATGTGGATAATGCGGGCAATCGAAAGGTGCCCAAGCCTGTGAAATCTGTCCCCGTCGTGCTAGGTTAAGATGCGAAAGAAAAAGGAAACACCATGTCGCGCGGCCCCGCAAAGGACCAGAGTTTCGAAAAGTTCTATTACGCCAAGGTCGGTCTTGGCGAAGGCTGTGGCTGCGCCGAACGTGTCATTGACGTGCATGAATTCAATCGCTTGGCAGGAAAACCCAAACGCGTATTCCGGATCGGCAAACCCAATCTCAAGGCCAGTCTGCGCCGGTTTCTGAACGCCGCGGGTCTAAGCCGGCGGCCTTCGCGTTAATCTAGCCGTTCAACCGGCCCGCCCTGTTCTTCCCAGGTGGAAAACCCTTCTTTCAAGTGGGCGGCCTTGAACCCCATGTCATTCAGCGTCGCCACTGTCAGCGCAGACCGCCAGCCCGATGCACAGTGAAAGACGTAATTCTTGTCCTGTCCGAATTCTTCCTTGTAATACGGGCTTTCGGGATCAACCCAAAATTCGGCCATTCCGCGCGGGCAATGAAAACTGCCGGGAATAAAACCCGATCTCTGGCGTTCGCGCACATCGCGCAGATCGACAAAAACCACCTCGGGATCATTGACCATCGCGATGGCATTGGGTGTTTCGATTTCTTCTATCCGCGCGCGTGCAGCCTTGACCATCTCAGCCGCGGACGTATCGAGCTTTCTCATACGGATTAATCCTTTAGTTGTACCGGCGCACCTTGGGGCGTTTCCAGATAGGCGGTTTCCCATGCGCCACGCAGACGGGTCACATCCTCGGGCGGGGCAATATCCCGTTCGGCCAGCAGGCTTTCCAGCGCGGCCAGCCATGCGGTGAAATAATCATCCCCGCCATCCAGTTCGCGATCCAGTCCATGCGCCGCGAGGGTTTGCGAAAACCGGTCGGCCCAGTCGGGCCAGGTGAACACACCGGTTTCGTTCAGATGCACCGCCAGCGCGAACACCTGCGCGTGCCAGGGTTCCCGAAATACTGGTTCCTTACCCAGAATTTCCATTACGCAGACTCCAGATACGATTGCCACAGGTCAAGAACGACCTCGTCCTGCGGATGTTCGGGCGACACCCAAAGTTCGGACGCGGGAAACACAACGGCATAAAGCGGCTGCGCGGCGTCGCCCAGCCCATGTGCGGCACTGTCTGGAAAAACATGCGTGCCGTGATAGCGCAGGATATGCCCGGTTGCGCCTGCAGCATAGGCGGGCAAACGTGTGTGCCCGCCATCCACCAACCGGTTGCCCGCGGGGCGCAATGTGCGCACTTTCTGTCCTATTTCAAATTGTTGCGCGATATCGCTGTCGCGGGTTGCCGGCCCGCCTTTGGCCAGAACGGCGGCCACCGCATCGCGCTTCAGACAACGCGCCGCCAGATCGGACAACATGCCATCGGCCTGTCCGTTTTCCAGTTCCTGCCGTGTGACGATGCCTTTGGCGACCAACAGATCGGCCAATCCGGCCAGCCATTTCTCGTAATAGCCGAAGCGCGCGTAATCCTTGGGCGCGATGGATTCGCGGGCATGGCGCGAGGTGTCGATGTTCCACTGCCCCAAAGCGCCCGATGCCAGCGTCAGCGCCAGGGCGCGGCCATGCCAATCGGCGGCAAATTCGGGAATGCCCTGCGGTTCTGGCACCACCGGCCCGTCGCCGAACCGCCCTCCCATATCATGCGGGCGGGTCATGCCGGAGCCTGTGGTAAACCGGTGCCGATCATGCTGTCGCGTGTGACCCATTGCGCCAGCGCGTCGACGTCCAGCCCTTTGGTTTCTGCGGGGCGTTGCGGCAAGACAAGATAGCGCACTTCGGCGGTTGAATCCCAGACACTCACCGCCGTATCAGCGGGCAGTTCAATCCCGAAATCGGCCAGAACCTTGCGCGGTTCACGCACCACGCGGGCACGGTATGCATCCGATTTGTACCAACCGGGTGGAATGCCCAGAACCGGCCACGGATAACAACTGCACAAGGTGCACACGACCACATTGTGGGTCTGGTCGGTATTTTCGACCACGACCATATGTTCGCCCTGGCGCCCATAAATATCCATGTCCTGCAACACGGCATCCGCATCTTCCAGCAGACGCGCGCGAAAGGCCGGATCGCTCCAGGCGCGGGCGACCACACGCGCGCCGTTTTGCGGCCCTATGCGGTTTTGATAGGTGTCGATGATTTCATCCAGTGCCGCCGGATCGATCAGCCCTTTCTGGGTCAGAATCGTTTCCAGCGCGCGCACACGCAACGCTGGTTCCGGGGGCAAAAGACTGTGCGGATGGTCGTGATCGTGGTGGTCATGGGGCATAAAAACAGAATGATCCCACTCCCCTCGCCTTGTCCAGCGGGAAGTGTCGGAAACTGGCCTTGCCCCTCTGGGCAAACTTGCCTACATAGCCGCAATCAAGTCGCGCACGCAGGGTATGCATGGAAAACGTCGTCCTTATCATCCATTTGTTTCTGGCTTTTGGCCTGATCGGCGTTGTTTTGATGCAACGTTCCGAAGGCGGCGGCCTTGGTATGGGCAGCGGCGGCGGTGGCGGGGCCATGTCGGGCCGCGCTGCGGCAACGGCGCTGGGAAAACTCACATGGCTGCTGGCGATTGCGTTCATCTGCACATCGATCACCCTGACGGTGATCGCCGCGCAAAAGGCCGCAGGCACCAGTGTGATCGACAGACTGGGCGCTCCTAGCAGCGAAGAAGGTGCGGATGCACCCGCGACACCGCTGGGCACCGATCTGTTGCCGCCGACATCGGACGAAAACGCGCCATTGGTACCCAAGGCGGACTGAAACACTAGACCTTGACGCAGCGGAACACGTTGCAACATGATGTTGCGGTTGCCTTGCCAATCCGTGACGAATCCTTTATGACGTAAGTCCCGTGATGCTGTGGTTTTTTGATCGACAGCGGGCAACGCTTTTTGGCGTTTTCACACCATAATTTCGCGGGGGATCGCCACCACATGGCTCGTTACATATTCATTACCGGCGGTGTCGTCTCCTCGCTTGGCAAAGGTCTGGCATCGGCCGCTTTGGGCGCATTGTTGCAGGCACGCGGCTTTTCGGTGCGCTTGCGCAAGCTTGATCCCTACCTGAATGTCGATCCCGGCACTATGAGCCCGTTTGAACATGGCGAGGTGTTCGTCACCGATGACGGGGCTGAAACCGATCTGGATCTGGGCCATTACGAACGGTTTACCGGTGTTGCCGCCCGCCAGACCGACTCGGTCAGTTCCGGGCGCATCTATTCCACCGTGCTGGAAAAGGAACGGCGCGGCGATTATCTGGGCAAAACCATTCAGGTGATCCCGCACGTCACCAACGAGATCAAGGAATTCCTGAAAATCGGTGAGGACGAAGTCGATTTCATGCTGTGCGAGATTGGCGGCACCGTGGGCGATATCGAAGGCCTGCCGTTTTTCGAGGCAATCCGCCAGTTCAGTCAGGATAAGCCCCGTGGTCAGTGCATTTTCATGCACCTGACGCTGCTGCCCTTCATCAAGGCCAGCGGCGAACTGAAGACCAAACCGACACAGCACAGTGTGAAAGAACTGCGTTCAATCGGGATTGCGCCCGATATTCTGGTCTGCCGGTCCGAAGGGCCGATCCCGGTCAAGGAACGTGAAAAGCTGGCACTGTTCTGCAATGTACGCCCCGAAAGCGTTATTGCCGCACAGGATCTGAAATCGATCTACGAAGCGCCGTTGGCCTATCACCGCGAAGGGCTGGATCAGGCGGTGTTGGATGCCTTTCAGATCACCCCTGCCCCCAAACCAAATCTGGACCGCTGGGAAGATGTGGCAGACCGGATTTACAACCCTGAGGGCGATGTGAAAATTGCCATTGTGGGGAAATACATCCAGCTTGAAGATGCCTACAAATCCATCGCCGAGGCGCTGACCCATGGCGGCATGGCCAACCGCGTCAAGGTCAACATCGAATGGGTGGACAGCGAACTGTTCGAACGCGAAGACCCCGCGCCCCATCTGGAAGGGTTTCACGCCATTCTGGTGCCCGGCGGTTTCGGAGAACGCGGAACCGAAGGCAAGATAAAGGCGGCGCAATTCGCGCGCGAACGCCAGATTCCCTATCTGGGCATTTGTCTGGGCATGCAGATGGCGGTGATCGAAGCGGCGCGTAATCTGGCCGATCTGGCCGATGCCGGATCGGAGGAATTCGACCACGAAGCCGGCAAGAAACGGTTTACGCCCGTGGTCTACCACCTGAAAGAATGGGTGCAGGGCAACGAAAAGGTAAACCGGCGGCCCGATGACGACAAAGGCGGCACAATGCGGCTGGGCGCCTATGATGCCGTGCTGAAACAAGGATCGCGCGTCGCCGAGATTTACGGTCGCTTGGATATCGATGAACGTCATCGCCACCGCTACGAAGTGGACATTCAGTATCGCAAGCAACTGGAAAAGGCGGGATTGTGCTTTTCCGGCATGTCGCCCGACGGGCGCCTGCCTGAAATCGTGGAATGGCCCGATCATCCCTGGTTTATCGGCGTGCAATTCCACCCTGAACTGAAATCAAAGCCGTTCGATCCGCACCCACTGTTCAAGGATTTCGTGCGCGCGGCAAAGGACAATTCACGGCTGGTTTAAAACGCAACGAAAAGGACCGAAGCGAAACGATGCCAAAGGGCTATTGGATAGCACATGTCGATGTGCATGATTTTGAAGCATACAAGGCCTATATCGCGGCCAACGCGATACCGCTTGCGAAATATGGCGCACGCTTTCTGGTGCGGGGCGGCACCCGCATCGAAGCGGAAGGCGAAACCCGGGAGCGCACAGTCGTGATCGAGTTTCCAAGCTATGATGCGGCTTTGGAATGCTATCATTCAGATGAATATCAAACTGCCAAAGGCCTGCGTGATCCGGTTTCGACCGGTGATCTCGTTATTATTGAAGGCTACGACAGCTAAGTCGTGCTAACATAGGCCATGACAGGTTTTCGGTTTGGCCTTTTCAGTGTTTTTCTTGCGGTTTTGCCGCGCATGGCGCTGGCGTGCGAACAGGCGATTTGCCTCGTCGATCCGGACTCTTTGGCGCTGACGCAGATCGTGACATTTGACGACATGCCCAGCAGTTTCGGACCGGGCCGTCTGGTGGATGACGTGCTGGTCACCACCGGCGTTCAGTTCGGAGAGCGGTTTGCCGGCCAGTCGCGCGATGCGCTGGGAATGTTTGATCATATCACCGGCGTGCCGCTGGCCCCGCTGGTGGCGATCAGTGGCGGGCCGGGTGAAACCCTTTCGATCACCCGAATGTCGGGCACCAATGTGTTGAACGGGTTCGGCCCCGCACGATATCCCAAGCGCGATGCCCAGGGCGAAGGCGCGATCTCGGTGCTGTTTGATCGCGATCAGGCGGCACTATCCTTTGAATTGCGCGGTGGCGAGGACGGTGTTGCAACCCTGCAATTCCTGCGCCGCGACGGCAGTATCATTCAGGATATGCAGATCAGCCCTGTCGGTGAACACGGTTTCGGCTTCGTGCGTTCGGATGGCGTGGCCGATATCGCCGGATTTGTTCTGACAAACGCAGACCCGCAGGGGCTGGCCCTTGATAATTTGCGGTTTGAACAGCCCCCCCAAATGGGCGCCCTGCATTATCCGCTGCGGGATGCGGGGTGAACTCTTGCCTGCAAGGCTGGATCGGGTAACCTGTTTTCATGCTGAACCGGATTTTCAACCGCCCGCCCGCCACACCGGCCCCATTGCCGGAACCGGATGCCCGTCTGGCGCTGGGGGCGCTCTTGGTGCGCGTCGCCATGGCCGATGGCGTCTATACCGCTGCCGAGATCGGCCAGATCGATCGCATTCTGGGCCAAAGCTATGCCCTGAAACCGATCGAGGCCGCGCGGCTGCGCGCTACCTGCGAAAAACTGGAAAAACACGCCCCCGGCACCGACGAGTTCGCCCGCCTGATCCGGCAGGAAGTGCCTTATCAGGACCGGTTGCAGATTGTTGCGGCGTTGTGGGATGTCGTTCTGGCCGACGGGGAACGCGATGATGCAGAGGAACAAACATTGCACCTGATCGAAACGACATTAGGTATTACCGCGCAGGACAGCGACGCGGCCAAACTGACCGCACTGCGCGACGCAGAAACAGGATAAGCAAGACATGTTCGGAGAATTCTTGAAACGGCTGACCCAGCCGGAACCGGCCACTCTGCCCGATGACGATGCACGGTTGGCACTGACCGCTTTGCTGGTGCGGGTGGCACGCACGGACGGGCACTATGCGCCCGCCGAGGTGGCCAACATAGATCGCATCATTGCAGCGCGCTACGGGCTGGATCAGGACGCAACTGTCGCGCTGCGTACCGCCGCAGAAACGCTGGAAACCGAAGCACCGGATACAGTGCGTTTTACCCGCGCCATCAAGGATGCCGTGCCCTATCCCGACCGTCTGGCCGTGGTCGAGGCGATGTGGCGGGTGGTACTGGCCGATGGCGTGCGGGACGATCATGAAGATGCATTGTTGCGCCTGGTGGCAAATCTGCTGGGCATCAATGACCGTGACAGCGCGATGGCGCGCCAGCGGGTCGATACACCATCATGACGGCCATGTTGGGCATGTATGACCTGCCCCATCTTCAGGCCGCGAATAACAGGTTCTGGGCCACGATCCGTTCTTGTCTGAATACCGGTCCCGACACGTTAGAGCGGTCGCGGGATTTCTGGGATATCTGGCGCGATCCGGGCATGGTGTTTGCGCAGACCTGCGGCATGCCCTACCGCACCGCTCTGCACGGGCATGTGCATCTTGTTGGCACCCCCGATTACGGCCTGCCGGGTTGTCCGCCGGGATATTACAATTCGGTGCTGGTGGCCCGCGCCGATGCACCGGGCGACACGATGGCCGATTTCTCCGGCCAGCGGTTCGCCTATAACGAAGCAGTGTCGCAATCGGGCTGGGCCGCGCCTGCGACCCACGCCGCCAAAACCGGCACGGTTTTCGGGGCCTATATTCCAACCGGCGCACATATCGCATCGGCAAAGGCTGTGGCCGACAACAATGCGGATATCGCCGCAATCGATGCGCTGACATGGGCATTGATCTGTGAATGTGAACCATGGGCCAGCCACCTGCGCGAGGTCGAGCGTACGGATCCGACACCGGGGCTGCCCTATATCACGTCCCTTGCCAATGATCCGGTTCACATACGCACCGCGGTGGAACAGGCGATCGCCATGCTGTCAGAGGCCGACCGCGCGGCCCTGCACCTGCAAGGTCTGGTTGTTATTCCGCAGGATACCTATCTGGCCGTCGCAACGCCGCCCCCGCCACCCGCCTGATGCCGCATCCTGATGCCTTTTTGACGGGCATTTCGGGCTTCCCTCCGGTCACTTTGCACCTTTCGGCATCAAATCGTCCGTTTTGGACGTTGCATTGGCGCGATTTTTCATCCCTATTACCCTGCAATCGCCGCATAACAAGATTGGCCTGCCTTTGTCCGACACCGATACCGATCCAACACCTGTGATAGAAATCAAAGGGCTGCACAAAAGCTATGGCCATCTGGAAGTTCTGAAAGGTGTCGATATCCTTGCGCATCGCGGAGATGTGGTATCGTTGATCGGGTCTTCGGGATCTGGCAAGTCGACATTGCTGCGCTGTGCCAATCTTCTGGAAGACAGCCAGCAGGGCGAAATTCTTTTCAAAGGCGAACCGGTGCTATGGCGCGGCAATGGCCACAACCGCCGACCTGCGGACCCCAAACAGGTTCTGCGCATCCGCACGAACCTGTCCATGGTATTCCAGCAGTTCAATCTGTGGTCGCACATGACAGTGCTGCAAAACGTGATGGAAGCGCCCTGTACCGTTCTGGGCCGCGAGCGTGGCGAAGTGGAAAACGCGGCACGCGGATATCTGGACAAGGTCGGAATCGGCGACAAATGCGATGTGTTTCCTGCCCAGTTGTCGGGTGGCCAGCAACAGCGGGCCGCAATCGCCCGCGCCCTGTGCATGGAACCCGAGGCGCTGTTGTTTGACGAACCGACATCGGCACTGGATCCGGAACTGGAACAGGAAGTTGTGCGCGTGATCAAGGATCTGGCCAACGAAGGGCGCACGATGCTGATCGTGACGCATGATATGAAACTGTCCGCCGATGTATCGGATCACGTTGTGTTCCTGCATCAGGGCCTGATCGAAGAACAAGGGCCGCCCGCCACACTGTTCGGCGCGCCCAAATCAGAACGATTGCAAGGGTTCCTTTCGGCAACCGTTGCAGCGTAAAAAGAACGACCAAAAAAATCAAAGTGGGAGAAAAACCAATGAAAAAACTGATACTTGGAACTGCGGCATTCGCCTTGTCCGCAACATTCGCGATGGCCGATACGGTGCGCATGGGCACAGAAGGTGCCTACCCTCCGTATAACTTCATCAACGACGCCGGCGAAGTTGACGGGTTCGAGCGTGAAGTGGGCGACGAGCTGTGCAAGCGCGCCGGTCTGACCTGCGAGTGGGTCAAGAACGACTGGGATTCGATCATTCCCAACCTGGTGTCCGGCAACTACGATACGATCATCGCCGGGATGAGCATCACGGACGAACGCGATGAAGTCATCGACTTTACGCAAGATTACTTTCCGCCCACCGATTCGGCCTATGTCGGCGCAGCCGAGGGTCTTGATGTGACGTCCGCAGTGGTTGCCGCACAAACCGCGACCATTCAGGCCGGTTACATCGCGGAAAGCGGTGCAACGCTGGTTGAGTTTGCTACACCCGAAGAAACCGTTGCCGCCGTGCGCAACGGCGAAGCGGATGCCGTTTTTGCAGACCGCGACTATCTGGCGCCGCTGGTTGAAGAATCCAATGGCGAGCTGATGTTTGTCGGCCCCAATGTTCCGCTGGGTGGTGGTGTTGGCATGGGCCTGCGCGAAAGCGACAATGAACTGCGCGACAAATTCGACGCCGCGATCACCTCGATGAAAGAGGACGGTTCGTTGAACGAACTGCTGATCAAATGGTTCGGTGAAGGCACCGCAACCTATTGATAGGAAACAGACAGGCCCGCGCTTAGCGGGCCTGTCGTTTTGGCACCCGACATGTTTTCATTTTGCACCGATCCGGACACGCTGGGCACCTTCAGGTGGTTGTCCTGCTATCTGACGACTGGCGTGCACATGTCGTTTTACATCGCTTTTTTCAAAGTGCTGTTGCTGCTGGCCATCACGGCACCTGTGGCGCTTGGCTTTGGCTTTCTGGGGGCCATGGCCGCACGGTCGCGCATTGCGCCGCTGCGCTGGTTCGGGAAAACCTATATCGCGCTGGTGCGCGGTGTGCCCGACATCGCCTTTTTCCTGTTTTTCGTCATTGCGCTGGATCAGGCCTTTGAATTCCTGCGGCACAAGGTCATGTGCCCCGACTGGGATCAGCCGATCCGCCAGGGCAGTGATTTCATCGTCTGCCAGTCCGCGAAACTGCCGCTGAGCACCGCACCGCAATGGGTACACGAGACATACGGCTTTTCGCTGGCGGTGATTACCTTTGCCATCGTGTTCGGCGCTTTTGCCGCCAACGTCCTGTTCGGGGGCATGCGTGCCGTTCCCCACGCCCAGCTTGAAACAGCCGAGGCTTACGGCATGTCGCACCGCCAGACATTCTGGCGCGTTCTGGTGCCGCAAATGTGGGTCTATGCCCTGCCCGGCCTCAGCAATCTGTGGATGGTGCTGATCAAGGCAACGCCGCTGCTGTTCCTGCTGGGGATTGAAGATATTGTCTATTGGGCCCGTGAACTGGGCGGCACCAAGACCAGCAAGTTCACCGCGTATCCTCATGGGGATTGGCGGATGTGGTATTTCCTGTTTTTGCTGGTGTTCTACCTCGCCTTTACCCGCGTTTCGGAAATTGTTCTGGAACGGCTGATGTTGAAACTGACCCATGGCCAGGCCACCGCCGGCGGTGAAGCGCAACGCAAGGCGGCTACGTCATGAGTTGCTGGCAAACCTTTCAGGATTACGCGCTGCGCTCTATCGGTATTGGCGAACGGTTGCTGCCGCGTGACAATTTCACGATTTGCGAACAGGTGACCCTGATCGGATCGGGCATGATCTGGAACGTGTATTTCGGCGTTCTGGCGTTGCTGACCGGCTTTTTCCTGGCCACGGCGCTGGCCGTCGCCAAAGGATCGGGCAACAAATGGCTGCGCAAACCTGCGGAATGGTTCATCTTCGTGTTCCGCGGATCGCCGCTGTTCATCCAGTTCTTCTTTGCGTATTTCCTGTTTCTCAGCCTGAAAGGCGTGAACCCGATCTTTGATCCGTTTACGGCCGCTTGGCTGGGGGCGCTGATCGTGCTTTTCCTGAACACCGCCGCCTATACCGGTGAAATCTTTTACGGCGCGCTGCGTTCGATCCCCAAGGGCGATATCGAAGCTGCGGATGCCTATGGGCTGTCGGGTTGGTCGCGGTTTCGCCGTATCATCTGGCCGACGATGCTGCGGCTGGCATGGCCTGCCTACACGAACGAGGCGATTTTCCTGTTTCACGCCACGACCCTTGTCTACTTCAGCGGATTTCCGGCATGGCAGCAACGCGGCGATGCGCTTTATTATGCCAGCTACTTTGCCGACAAGACGTTCAACCCGTTTGTGCCCTACCCTATTCTGGCCGGTTTTTTCATCCTGCTGACCTTGTGCATCGTCGGCTTGTTCGGACTGGCGAACAAGCATCTCAACCGGCACCTACCGTCAAATGTGCGCCAGAAACTAAAGCTGAAAGTGAACGTCATTCGCTGAATCGCGCGCCCTGGCAGCGCTGTGCCGATTGCATCCCCATAGACATTTACCGCGATGCGTGAGTATTTGAGCAAAAAAATGGGAATGGACGTCGTTTAATGGATTTGAAAAGTTATTCGACCTTTCGTGTCGCGGCCAGCGACCTGAACGGTCAGATGCGGGGCAAACGTGTGCCCGCAAGTTACGCTCGCAAACTGGACACCGGTGTCGTGCGCATGCCGCTGTCGGTGCTGAATGTCGATCTTTGGGGGGCCGACATCGAAGACAGCCCGCTGGTTTTTGCGACAGGCGATGCCGACGGCATTCTGCGCCCGACAGACCGGGGCGCGGTTCCGATGCCATGGTTGTCCAACCCCAGCGCGCTGGTGCCGATGGCGATGGAAACAGCCCCCGGCGTTCCGTTCGAAGGCGATCCGCGTAACGCGCTGGCGCGCATTGTCGCCAAATACACCGCGCGCGGCTGGTCTGTCATGGCGGCAACGGAAATGGAATTCACCCTGATCGATGATTCCGGCGACAGACCGCAGGCGCCCAGCAGTCCGGTGTCGGGCCGCCCGCTCACCAGTTCTGCAATCTTGTCCGTGGCGCAGCTGGATGCGTTTGATGATTTCTTTACCGATCTCTATAACGCCTGCGACGCCATGGAAATTCCTGCGCAGACCTCGATTTCGGAATCCGGCATGGGCCAGTTCGAGGTGACACTGAACCACCAGAACGCCATGCACGCCGCGGATGATGCGTGGCTTTTCAAGACACTGGTGCGCGGAATGGCCCGCAAACATGGCTATTCCGCCACCTTTATGGCCAAACCCTATCCCGAAGATGCCGGCAATGGAATGCATGTGCATTTTTCCGTGGTCGATGGTGACGGGCAAAACGTGTTCAGCAATGGTGGCCCCGAGGGCAGCCAGATCTTGCGCCATGCGGTGGCCGGTTGTCTGGCGGCGATGCCCGCATCGACCCTGATCTTTGCCCCCCACAGCAATTCATATGATCGTCTGGTTCCTGGCGCACATGCCCCGACGGCGGCAGCCTGGGCCTATGAAAACCGCACGGCTGCGATCCGTATCCCAAGCGGCAGCGCATCGGCGCGGCGCATTGAACACCGGGTCGCGGGCGGCGATATCAACCCCTATCTGATGCTGGCCGTTGTTCTGGGTGCGGCCATGCAGGGGATCGAGGCCGAACTGACACCCCCTGACCCGGTCACCGGAAATGCCTATGATGTTCCGGGTCTGCCGCAGCTTGCGTCGGACTGGGAAAGCGCTGTCAGTCTTTTTGAAACCGATCCGATCATTGCCGGTATCTTTCATCCACAACTGATCGAAAACCTTGTGATGACCAAACGGCAGGAAATCAAACGCATGGCCGAACTGCCATCCGAAGAGCACTGGCTGGCGACGCTGGAGCGCGTTTAATCCCTCTTGCCCGCTGAAGAAGGCTCCGCTATTCTGAATTTGATCAAATTATTGGTGACCTATGAAAATCGGCATTCTACAGGCGGGGCACACGCCTGACGACCTGATCCACAAGCTGGGTGATTATGATGTTCTGTATCCCAACCTACTGGCGGGGTACGGGCTTGACTTTCAGGCCTATCCCGTCGTGGATGGCGTGTTTCCCGATGCCGTCACCGACTGCGACGGCTGGCTGATCAGCGGATCGCGCTATGGCGCTTACGAAGATCACCCGTGGATCCCGAAACTGGAAGAGTTCGTGCGCGATATCTATGCGGATGGCCGCCCGTTGGTCGGTGTCTGTTTCGGGCACCAGATCATTGCGCAGGCTTTGGGTGGCAAGGTTGAAAAATATTCCGGTGGCTGGTCTGTCGGCTATACCGAATATGATTTTGACGGCCACAAGGTACCGCTGAACGCCTGGCATCAGGATCAGGTGGTCAAGGTTCCCGAGGGCGCAGAGGTGATTGCGCGCACGGATTTCTGCGAAAACGCCGCTCTGGTTTACGGCGATAAGATATGGTCGATCCAACCCCATCCCGAATTCACGGCTGAATTTCTGGACGGGCTGATGAAAGGGCGCGGCAAAGGCATCGTGCCCGACGAGATCATGGCCGAAGCAAGCACCAAGTTGGACAGGCCCACCGCCAGCGCCGACATCGCAGCCCAGATGGCCGCGTTTTTCAAAAAAGAGAGAACAAGATGACCGACTGGACCGATAAGCTGCCCGAGGCCGCCCGCACCTTTCTGGAGGGGCGCCGTCTGGACGAAGTGGAATGCATTATCTCGGACTTGCCCGGTATCGCGCGGGGCAAGGCCATGCCGGCCACCAAATTTGCCTACCAGAAATATTTTCACCTGCCCGACAGCATCTTTTATCAGACCATTACGGGCGATTGGGGCGAAGCCGCGGGTGAAGAGGGATTTATCGAACGCGACATGATCCTGAAACCGGACCTGAGCACGGCTTCGGCGGCACCATGGACCGGCGACTGGACGTTGCAGGTGATCCACGACGCCTTTGATCGCAAGGACAAACGCGTGCCTTACGCGCCGCGCAATGTGCTCAAGCGTGTGGTTGATCTTTATCGTGCCAAAGGCTGGGAACCGGTCGTTGCCCCCGAAATGGAATTCTATCTGGTGGCGCGCAACATTGATCCTGCACAGGAAATCAAACCGATGATGGGCAGATCGGGCCGGCCCGCCGCCGCCCGTCAGGCTTATTCGATGACTGCGGTCGATGAGTTCGGCGCCGTGATCGATGACATCTATGATTTCGCCGAAGCGCAGGGGCTTGAGATTGACGGTATCACGCAGGAAGGTGGCGCTGGCCAGCTTGAGATCAACCTGCGCCACGGCGATCCGATCAAACTGGCGGACGAGGTGTTCTATTTCAAACGCCTGATCCGCGAGGCGGCGTTGCGCCACGATTGTTTCGCCACGTTCATGGCCAAACCGATTGCCGATGAACCGGGCAGCGCGATGCACATCCACCATTCGATCATCGATATTGAAACCGGCAAGAACCTGTTTTCCGGCCCGCAAGGCGGAGAGACAGACGCATTTTTCAACTTTATCGCTGGATTGCAGAACCACATGCCGTCGGCCATCGCCGTGATGGCGCCTTATGTGAACAGCTATCGGCGCTATGTGCGCGAACACGCCGCGCCGATCAATCTGGAATGGGGCCGCGACAACCGCACTACGGGCATTCGTATTCCGCTTTCGGGGCCGGAGGCACGCCGCGTTGAAAACCGTCTGGCCGGAATGGACTGCAATCCCTATCTGGGCATCGCCGCATCGCTGGCCTGCGGCTATCTTGGTCTGATCAACGAAGAATGGCCCGACAAGCAATACAAGGGCGACGCGTATGAGGGCGAAGGCGATATCCCAAGCGTATTGGGCGACGCGCTGGATCTGTTTGACGAGGCCAAGGATCTGCACGATGTGCTGCACCCGGATTTCGCGCGGGTCTACTCGATCGTGAAGCGGGCCGAGTATCAGGAATTTCTTCAGGTGATTTCACCGTGGGAACGCGAGCACCTGTTGATCAACGTCTAAAATCCAACCGGCACCGGTGCCGCAAGACGCGCGGCGGGAGCAGGTGAGTATTTCCGGACGAATGAAGGCAAGGCGCTGTTCCCCCGGCGCCAGAGCGGAGCTGTAGCATGAACCTTTTGTATTCAAATGACAAAACAGGGACATATCCCGACAGCTGGTATGCCGCGACAGCAAATGCGCTGCCGCCTTTTGCGCCGCTTCGGGGCGAAACCCGGGCAGATGTGTGTGTGGTCGGCGCAGGGTATACCGGATTGTCGGCGGCGCTTCATCTGGTCGAGGCGGGTCTGGACGTTGTGGTTGTCGAAGCACACCGCGCCGGGTTTGGCGCGTCCGGGCGCAATGGCGGCCAACTGGGCAGCGGCCAGCGCATGGAACAGGACGGTCTGGAACGTCTGGTGGGCAAGGATGATGCGGCCAGTCTGTGGCGCATGGGAGAAGAGGCAAAGGCACTGGTCAAGGCGCTGGTGAAAAAGCACAAGATCGACTGCCATCTGAAACCGGGTGTGGCGCACACCGCATCCAGCGCGGCGGATGTGGAGCACGCGCATCGCTACGCCGAAAAGCTGCAACGCGATTACGGCTATGACGAAATCGAACCGCTGGACGAAGCGGCGTGCCATGCGCTGTGCCCGTCGCCCGATTACAAGGGCGGTACGCTGGACATGGGGGCGGGGCATCTGCATCCGCTGAATTTTGTGCTGGGTCTGGCACAGGCGGCGGCAAAAGCAGGTGCTCGCATTCATGAGTTGAGCCATGTGCATAACATCACCGAAGGGACCAAACCCATCGTACACACCGACAAGGGCCGCGTGGTTGCCGATCACGTGGTTCTGGCCTGTAACGGATATATGGGAAATCTGAACCGCAAAGTGGCGGCTCGGGTGATGCCGATCAACAATTTCATCGCAGCCACCGAACCCCTGGGCGACGATGCCGCGCAGGTTCTGACGCGGGATGTGGCGGTGGCCGACAGCCGCTTTGTGGTCAATTATTTCCGTCTGTCCCATGACAAGCGGTTGTTGTTCGGCGGTGGCGAAACCTATGGCTACCGTTTTCCACAGGATATCGGCGCGGTGGTGCGCAAACCGATGTCTATCGTGTTTCCGCATCTGAAAGACGTGAAATTCGATTATACATGGGGCGGAACGCTGGCCATTACGATGAAGCGCCTGCCCTACGTGGCGCGGGTTGCCCCCAATATCCTGTCGGCGTCGGGTTATTCCGGCCACGGCGTTGGCACGGCCACCCATGCGGGGCAACTGATGGCGCTGGCCATTCAGGGGCAGGCCAGCGGATTTGATGTCATGTCGAAGGTTCCGACACCGTCCTTTCCGGGCGGATCGATGATGCGCTCGCCGCTGCTGGTACTGGCGATGACATGGTATGCCATGCGCGACCGCATGGGCCTCTGAGCCGGTCAGCGCAAAGCCGCACATTACCTGAAATCAAGGCCAGTCCGGTTTCGCCGATGCAAGGCGAACGGGCAGTTTTTGCTTTGCACGCCCGCTACATTGTTTTATTATTTTGAAAGGTAGAATTAAGGAAAGCTGATTATGCCCCCTCTTCCCGACACCCATTCCGCCGAACCGATCCCTGAAACTGCCCGCGCCGAAATTGACCGGTTGCTGAAAACGGGCGATCTTTTTCGCTATACGGCCGATGCCGATGCGCCGGTGGCGCTGCTGGAAGCGGAATTTGCGCAAATGATGGGCAGCCGGTTTGCGCTGGCGGTATCATCGTGTTCTGCGGCGCTGTTCCTGTCTCTCAAGGCGTTGGGTCTGCCGCGGGATGCGCGCGTGCTGATCCCCGGGTTCACATTTGCCGCGGTGCCGTCTTCGGTTCTGCACGCCGATTGCATTCCGGTGTTGTGCGAGGTGGGCACGGATTATCGTATTGACCTGGCCGATTTTGAACAGCGTCTGGGGGATGACATCAGCGCCGTGATCATCAGCCATATGCGCGGGCACACGTCGGATATGGATGCCATTCTGGCGCTGTGTGAGAAAGCCGGAGTTCCGGTGATCGAGGATGCCGCCCATTCGCTGGGCACCACATGGAACGGGCGCAACATCGGAACGCTGGGGCGCGTCGGGTGTTATTCGTTTCAATCCTACAAGATGATCAACGCCGGTGAAGGCGGAATTCTGATCACGGATGATGCCGATCTTGTCGCGCGCGCCATCATCATGTCGGGTGCTTACGAACATAACTGGCAGAAACATCCGGTTCTGCAGGAGGCCTTTGCGCGCTGGCAGAACAAATTGCCGCTTTATAACCTGCGCCTGAACAACCTGAGCGCTGCAATCATTCGCCCGCAACTGGCCGAGTTGCCGCGCCGTGTG
This sequence comes from Sulfitobacter sp. JL08, assembly GCF_003352045.1. NCBI lineage: Bacteria > Pseudomonadati > Pseudomonadota > Alphaproteobacteria > Rhodobacterales > Roseobacteraceae > Sulfitobacter > Sulfitobacter sp. JL08. The sequence continues at coordinate 1,058,717 of NZ_CP025815.1, read as the reverse complement.
CGCGACGGGCGGCGCAACCATGATTACGTGGCCGCACAGTTGAACACATCAAAGTGGATGCAGGTGCCTGATGCCCTGCCCCCGGAAAACCGCGCGCCGGATTCGATCCAGTTCAATTTGTCGGGTTTGTCGGATGACGAAGTGCGCCATTTCGTGCAGATCGCAGGGGCAAACGGGGTCAAGGTGCAGGTGTTTGGCCTGTCGGCAGACAACGCGCGCGCATTCTGGAACTGGCAGTTTGTCGCGGATCTGCCGGATTTGCCGCAGACCCGCTCCATGTTGATGCGGGCCTGTGATGTGCGCCTGCCGGTTCAATTGCGGCAAGGCGATCTGGACGCGATTGCCGGCGTCCTGCTGAACGCAATTACCGAAACCATGGGGCCAGTGTTGGGGTCGGTGCGCGCCTATGGCACCTGAAAGGCCTGCCGTCAGTTACTTCAGGCGCGACAGCTTTTCCTGAAGTTCGGCCAGCTGCTTTTTGATCGCATCGAGGTCTTCGGTTTCTTCCGCCTCTTCCGGTGCGGGGCCAGAGGCAGCACCGGTCCATTTGTCAGACATGCCGCCTGTCATGGCCTTGATGAATGCCTTTTGCTGTGCCTGCATCGCATCAAACCCGGGCATTTTCGCCATCGGGTTCAGAGTGGTCATGTTTTCAACCATTTTGGATTGGCCATCGCGCAGCATGTCAAATGACGCTTGCAGAAATTGCGGCACCACAGACCCGCCCGGCAGCATGTAGCTGCGCACTAAATCGGTCAGCACATCAATCGGCAATACGCTTTCACCGCGGCTTTCGTGTTCGGCAATGATTTGCAGCAGGTACTGGCGCGTCAGGTCGTCGCCGGATTTCAGGTCCACGATCTGCACCTCGCGTCCGGCGCGGATGAATCCTGCGATATCTTCCAGCGTCACGTAATCGCTGGTTTCGGTGTTATACAGCCGTCGGCTTGCGTATCTTTTGATGAGCAGGGGTTTATCTGTCTGTGTCACGCGCCAACCTTTCCCAAATGCAGCACTGCGGCATAGCCTAGGACAGGTGCGGTGGAATTGAAAGAGCGTGTCGTACTGGCGGACCTGTGATTTAAGTCAGTCTGCAAAAAAGAAAGGGCGAACCAGAAGGTTCGCCCCCGCAATCGCGTCCTCGGGAGGAAGAACGCTGATCAGCGTTCTTATTTTGCAGTTGCAGCTTTCTTGGCAGCTGCAGTCACTTCGCCTGTGGCTTTTTTGACTGCGGCAGTTGCATCTTCCGAGATGTCTTTGCCAGCGGCCATCATCAGCTCAACTGTGTCCATCTGAACTTTTTTCGCGATTTCAGCGAAAGCGGCCATGTTTTCAGCAGCAACTTCGGCAGAAGCGGATGCGAAATCGGTCATTGCTTTGGCGTAATCGGCAGGCTCTGCTTTGACTTTCGACATTTCAGCCAGTTTGGCCAGAGTGTCTTTTGTCCATTTGCTGGAAATCTCGGTGGATTTTTCAGCAGCGTTCAGAGCAACGCCCGACAGTTTTTCGTTCAGCGATGCTGTTGTCTTGAATGCGTCTTCCATTGCAGCTGTGTCGACCGGGAATGCGCCCATCATGTCTTTCAGAACTGCTGTCATGTCTTGTGCTTTAGCCATTGTCTTAATCCTTTGTCTCTATGTCCGGGCCAGCCCCGTTTCGTCTTGATGACAAAGATATACTTGCTGCGGCGCAGCATTTCAAGTATTTTTTGCTGCATCGCAGCATAAATATTAAAATATTATTGAAATCAAGAACTTGCCTTGATCTCCACATAGGTTCCCGGCGCTGCGGCCAGAACAGGATGATCCGAATCCCCGACTTTTCGGGCCGAAACCATCTTGCCGGACCGTTTCGCCAGCCACCCTTCCCACCGGGGCCACCATGATCCTTCGTGGAAATCCGCGCCTTTCAGCCAGGCATCGTGATCAAGATCCAGATCAGGATTGGTATAGTGGCCGTATTTGTTTTTTGTGGGCGGATTGACGATGCCGGCGATATGGCCCGACTGGGTCATGATAAAGGTCTTGTTCTTGGATCCCATCTGCTGGACCCCGCGATAACAATCCTTCCATGCCGCGATATGATCGGTTTCACACGCGATGGAACACAGCGGCACATCGACATCTTTCAGATGCAGTTTGGTATCGAACAATTCAAACCCGTCTTCGGCCAGTGCGTTGTTCTGGCAAAGACCGCGCAGATATTGCACCGCCATCCTGCCGGGCAGGTTCGCACCGTCGCCGTTCCAGTACAGAAGATCAAATGCCGGCGGGGCCTCGCCCATCATGTAGCTTTTGATCGCGGGTGTATAAATAAGGTCGGTCGAGCGCAGGAAACTGAAGGTCCGTGCCATCACGAATGAAGGCAGCATGCCTTTGTCGGCCACCTCGGCCTCGATACCGTCTATGAAATCGTCTTGCAGGAACGGGGTAAATTCGCCCTGATCCGAAAAATCGGTAAGCGCCGTAAAGAAGGTTGCCGACTTGATCGATTTGTCACCGCGCTGTTTCAACAGCGACAGCGTCAGCGCCAGCGTAGTACCCGCGATGCAATAGCCGACCGTGTTGACCTGTTTTTGACCGGTGATCGCTTTGACCTCGCGAATGGCGGTCAGATATCCCTCTTCGATATACTGCTCCATCCCGACATCCTTGTATTTCGCGTCGGGGTTGATCCAGCTGACTACAAACAAGGTATAGCCCTGATCGGTGATCCAGCGGATCAGGCTGTTTTGCGCCTTGAGATCCAGAATATAGAATTTGTTGATCCAGGGCGGAAAGATGATCAGCGGAACTTCGTGAACCTCTTTCGTGGTGGGCGAATACTGGATCAGTTCCATCATCCGGTTACGGTAAATGACGCTGCCTTCGGCCGTGGCAATGTTGCGCCCCAGTTCAAATGCTTTTTCGTCTGCAAGACGCACAACCAGTTCGCCATTGTTCGCCTCAAGATCGGCAACAAGGTTTTCCAGCCCGTCGACAAGCGATTTGCCTTCGGTCTGGATGGCCTTTTCCAGCGCATCGGGGTTTGTGCCCAGAAAATTGGTGGGCGCCATCATATCGACGATCTGCTGGGTGAAATAGGTCAAACGGCGCTGTTCAACCGGATCCAGATCGCCGGCCTGTGCAACGGCCTGCTTCAGAGCTTCGGAATTGATCAGGTATTGCTGCTTGATAAAGTTGAAATAGGGATGCGTGTCCCACAGCGGGTTTGAAAAGCGGCGGTCTTTCGGGCCGGGATCGGCGGGGGCCTCGAATTTGCCATGGCTCAAGATATGTTGCGCTTCGACATAATGTTTGACCGATTTGCTCCAGAACTCCAGCTGATGCTCCAGCAACTTAGCCGGATTGTGCATCGCCTGCGTCCAGTAGGCCGTGGCCGCTTTGCTGAAAAGCTCCTGATCCGGCGCGCTTAGGGCGGGATTGCTTGGCTTCTTCTGTGACATTGCGTTGATCAAACGCTTTGACAGCTCTTCCACCTTGGTCAGGTTCTCGGTCAGCTTTTCCAGATTTTCTGCTGCAATTTCGCCACCTTCCGTGCCGATCGTATTGCCCGCGTCATTGTCTCGTGTTGTCATCTTGCCGAATCCCCCTTAACGTCGCTGCTGTGCAGCATAGCGCCGCATTCGCTGCGGGGCAAAGCGACGTATGATCCGGACGTGGTTCGCGATCAAGCAAGGAGATGGTTGATGCGCTACATGGTCACATATGACTGGATGGAAACGATCCGGAACACCAACCAGTGGATGGGGGCCTCGGCGCTGGCGATGGCATCCTACCCTGCGTTTTCGATGTTTCCCAATCCGATGATGAACATGATCGCCGCGTGGGGCGAAGTGACGGAACGCACGTTCCAGCGTATGACGGTGAAACCGGACTGGGGCATTCGCACCTTTACCGGCGAAGACGGCAAGGACCATCTGGTTAATGTCGAAACCATCGTATCGCGCCCGTTCGGCGATCTGATCCATTTCAACATCAATGGCCGCAAGCCGCGCCCGCGCAAGGTTTTGCTGGTTGCGCCGATGTCGGGCCACTATGCCACGCTGCTGCGCTCGACCGTGAAAAGCCTGCTGATCGATTGCGAAGTCTACATCACCGACTGGCACAATGCGCGCGATATTCCCGTCAGCGCCGGAAAATTCGATGTCGAAGACTACACATTGTATCTGGTCGACTTCATGCGCGAAATGGGACCGGACACACATGTGATTGCCGTATGCCAGCCCGCCCCGCTGACCTTGGCCGCCACCGCCTATCTGGCCGAACAGGACCCGGATGCGCAGCCCCGCTCGCTGACCCTGATTGGTGGCCCGATTGATCCCGATGCGACACCGACAGACGTTACAGATTTCGGCCGCCGCGTGACGATGGGCCAGCTGGAAGAAACCATGATCCAGCGGGTCGGGTTCAAGTATCCCGGCGTGGGCCGCATGGTGTATCCCGGTTTGCTGCAGCTTGCCTCGTTCATGTCGATGAACAGCGAACGCCACGGGCAGGCCTTTGTGGATCAGATTCAACGGGTCGCCAAAGGCGAAGCATCCGATCACGACGCCCATAACCGGTTTTATGATGAATACCTTGCCGTGATGGATATGCCGGCCGAATTCTACCTGTCCACGGTTGAACGGATTTTCAAAGACCGCGAAATCGCCAAGAACGAATTTATCGTTGCGGGCAAGCAGGTGGATATCGGCAAGATCACGACGGTTGCTGTCAAAACCGTCGAAGGGGCCAAGGATGATATTTCCGCTCCCGGCCAGTGCATTGCCGCGCTTGATCTGTGTACCGGCCTACCCGACAGCAAAAAAGCCAGCCATGTAGAACCCGAAGCGGGCCATTACGGCATTTTCGCAGGCAAAAGCTGGCGCAACAACATCCGCCCGCTGGTTCTGGATTTCATCGACGCCAACAGCGGCAAACCATCCAAGAAAGCCGCGAACAAGAACGCGGCGGCCTGAAAGTCAGCGCAGGATAAACGGCATTTTCAGCCAGTCCCGCAACACCTGAGTGACCGCGTCGGATTGTTCCAGCGGCGGCAGATGGCCGGAATGTTCCATGATCTGCAACTGCGCATTCGGGATCAGTTCGGCCATGAAACTGTGGCGTTTGACCGGCGTAAGCTGGTCGTGCGCGCCGCACATGATCAGCGCGGGAACCTTGCATTTGCGTAACGTGCTTTGCTGATCGCGCCGCCGCTGCAGGGCGCGCGACTGGCGTATGAACACATCCGGGCCCAGCGCCTGCGACATCTCTTTTACAATCGATAACACTTCTACCCGTTTGGGACCGGGGGCAAGGTATTCGGGCTGCAGTGTTTCAGCCATCACATCCTCAAGCCGTCCTGCTTTGGCCCGCACCATCAGGGGCTCGCGCGCGGCGGATATCTGGGGCGTGTCATCAAGCGGGCTGGTCGATATCAGCGCGATCCGCGAAACCCGCTCTGGCGCGCGGCGCAAAAGCTCCATCGCGACGATGCCCCCCATGCTTAACCCGACCAGCGCGCATTTGGCGGGCAAGGCATCCAGCAGGGACGATGCAATCTCCTCGATCCGTTCGCCTTTGGTGATGGGGGCCACCATCACCGGCGTCTGCCCCGACAAATCAAGTATTTGCGCGCCGAACACACGGGCGTCACACATCATTCCGGGCAGAAAAACGACAGGTTCGGTCATGGCCAGCCGCGATTAGAAAGGATTGGGGAAATCATGCTGTGTCCTGCGGCCCGTCATTTTTGGGGTCTTCTTGACGCCACATTGACCAATGCGCCGACCGCAGGCAAGGCCAAGCCAGCCTGTCGGCAGAAAAATGTGGATTAGGGATAGGCTATGCCGCGAAACGGTGGAAAATCGGCATAGCGCGCGCGGCGTTCATCGATCGGCTCATCAGGCGATGCCCCGGCCGCCAGCAGCTTTCCCTTGGGCGCGATATAGCTTGAAATCGTGCGGCGCGGCACCTCGCGCCAGCTTAGGTTGAATGCGGCGAGTTTCGGAAAAAAATACATATGCGAATAGGGCAGATGATCATGGATCCACCACGCGAGATCGCGCCAGTCCCGCCCTTGATCATACTGGTCGGCGAACCACGGGATCGCCAGCGATGTGCCTGCCCCCATCACGCCATTGTCCAGCACATCCCAGATGTGGTGCCCGTAATTGGCATCGTTGCGCGCACAGTTCAGATTGTTTTCGTTGCCATACCGGTTCAGCACCTGACTGCGAAACCCCGAACGGATCGCGATGCGGCCAAAGGTTTCTTCCAGCGGGTCCAGCAGTTCTGTGCACAATATTTTGCCCGCCTTGATCGCCAGATCGGGATTGTCCGGCAGGTTTGGAATACTGTGGAAATTGCCGATTTCGGAATAAAGGAAATCGCGCATGAAAAAATGTTTGCTCAAACGGGTGCGCCCGAAATTTTCAAGGCTTCTCATGCTGGCGGGCGGTTTCATTGTTCCGGATACCCCGCCCAGCGGAATGCGCCCTTGTCGGACAAGGGCGAAAACGGGTTGAACGCAACCTCCCAGATGTGGCCATCGGGATCGGCGAAATATCTTTGGTGCCCGCCCCAGAACACGTCTGATGCGGCTTTCAGGATGCGCGCGCCTGCGTTTTCTGCTGCAGACAGAACTTCTGCCACCTCATCCTTGCGACGGCAATTATACCCCAGTGTTTTCGCGCCGTGGCCCAAGTGATCAACCGGCAAGCCGATATCATCCGCCAGCGCCTGAAGCGGATAAAGCCCAAGCGTCTGACCGATCAGATCGAACACCACAATGCCGCCTTCTGCATCGGCCTGTTCCCATCCAAGGGCGGAGTAAAATGCCTGCGAAACAGCAATGTCACGCACACCGAGGGTAATCAGGCTAATCCGCTGGTCCATGTCCGTCTTCCTTGTCGCAGTATGCTAATCCGCCAGCACATCGTTGACGGCGGACACGATCAAATCCAGACACACATCGTCAGAAAACCGGTGATCCGCATCCTTCACCAGCGTCAGGCGCATATCGGGGCCAATTGCGTGATCCAGCAGGCGCAGGGCGGTTTGCGTGCTGACGGCGGTGTCTTGGGTGCCTTGCAGGAACCGCACCGGAAAAGGCAGGGCAAGCGGTGCGCGCAACACCAACTGGTCTCGCCCGTCTTCGATCATCCGTTTGGTGATGATGTAGGGCTCCATATAGTCAGAGGGCAGTTCCACATGGCCGACACTGTCCAATGCGGCCTTTTGGGCATCGCTGAAACCGGCCCAGTACCCGTCTTCGGTAAAATCCGGCGCGGCGGCGATCGTGACCAGACCGGCGATCCTTTCGGGGATGGCGCGCGCCAGCAAAAGCGATTGCCACCCGCCCATGGACGATCCGACCAGCACCAGCGGCCCGGTGGTCAGGGCGGTGACGGCAGCAAGGCTGTCTTGCGCCCAATCGCCGATACACCCGTCTGTGAACCGGCCCGAGGATTCGCCATGCCCGGAATAATCAAACCGCAAGAACGCCCGCCCCTGCGCTCTGGCCCATGCTTCAAGGTGGACCGCCTTGGTGCCTTCCATATCCGATTTCAGCCCCCCCAGAAACACGATGCACGGCCCCCGCCCCTGGGTCAGATGATAGGCCAGCGTGCGGCCCTGATCGGTCTCCAGAAATGTGGTGGCAGGCATCGGTTTCTCCTTTTGCTGCCATCATGCACGTGACCGGCCTGACCGCAATTCTTCATTGCGATATGGCCGAAAATGTGGCGAGGTATATCAAGACAGCCAAAAACCGGTAAAAAAGGGGCAAAACCCGCGCCGGTGTCTAATCGGGCAGAACAGGGGACAGGCCATGCGACTTGTCGGTAAAATCATTTTCGTCGGCATCCTTGTGTTGCTGGTGGCGGGGCTGACCGTGTGGTCGGGCCTTGCCCTGTGGTTTCGCCTTCCGATGGAAGAAACGGCCCGCATGATTGCGGCGGGGGGTGTGGGCCTGCTGGGCCTGACCACGCTGGCAGCCCAGTTTGGCAAACGCCCGACGCGCTCGCTTGCGATGTTTGCCTTTGCGATGGCGCTTATCTTCATCTGGTGGGAGTCGATCGAACCCCCTGCCGATGGCAATTGGGCCCCGGACGTGGCGCGGCAGGTCACCGGGGAAATCGACGGAGATACACTGACCCTGAACGATGTGCGCGATTTTGAATGGCGCAGCGAAGACGACAAGACGCAAAACTGGGTGCAGCGCAGCTATGATCTGACGACACTGGAAGGCGTCGATCTGTTTCTGTCCCACTGGGACGGGCCGGAAATCGCCCATTTCATTGTCAGCTTCGGGTTTCAGGACGGGCGTTATCTGGCGTGGTCCGTCGAGGTGCGGCGCGAGGTGGATGGCGGGTTTTCCCCGCTGGCGGATTTTTTCAAGACCAACACGCTGGTTCTTGTCGCCGCCGAAGAACGCGATGTGGTGGGCGTGCGCTCCAACATCCGGGGCGAAGACGTGCAGCTTTACCGGTTGAACACATCTCCCCTTGTGGCGCGCACCCTGTTGGAAGAATACGTACGCGATGCCAATTTGCTGGCGGCAACACCGCAATTCTACAACTCTGTCACCACCAACTGCACCACAACCGTGTTTCGCATGGTGCGGGCCATCGGCGTGAACATCCCGCTGGACTGGCGGTTGCTGCTAAACGGCTACCTGCCCGATTTTGCCTATGATCAGGGCGCACTGGACACGCGGGTGCCGATGGAAGAGTTGCGCGCGCTGTCCCATATTGACGAACGCGCGCAGGAGGTTGGGCTGACGTCCGGCTATTCACAAGCGATCCGTGTCGGGGTTCCGACACCGGCGCGGTAATCGTACCGGTTGACTTACCCGCAATCTGTCGCCACACAGCGCGCGAACATAACCCGCAACCGGGCGTCTCGTAGGCGCCAAACCGACGAGGAGGCCCAACATGGCCCAAATCCAACTTACCCTTCCCGATGGCAATGCACGGTCCTATGACGCAGGTATCACCGCGTTGCAGGTTGCTGCCGATATTTCCCCGTCTCTGGCGAAAAAAGCCATTTCCGCCACCGTCGATGGCGCGCATTACGATCTGGCATGGCCGATTGAAAGTGATGCGAGTATCGCCATTCACACCATGAAGGACGAGGCGCAGGCCAATGAACTGGTGCGCCACGATCTGGCGCACATCATGGCGCGCGCGGTGCAGGAAATCTGGCCTGATACCAAGGTCACAATCGGCCCGGTGATTGAAAACGGCTGGTATTACGATTTCGACAGGTCCGAACCGTTCACCCCCGAAGATCTGGGCCTGATCGAAAAGAAGATGAAGGAAATCATTAACAAACGCGATCCCGTCACCACGGAAGTGTGGGACCGCGAGCGCGCCATCAAGTTCTACAAGGCCAATAACGAACCCTACAAAGTCGAACTGATCGACGCCATTCCCGGTGACGAACCGTTGCGCATGTACTGGCACGGCCACTGGCAGGATCTGTGCCGCGGGCCGCACCTGCAACATACCGGTCAGGTTCCGGGTGACGCGTTCAAACTGATGAGCATCGCCGGCGCCTATTGGCGCGGCGACAGCGACCGCGCGATGTTGCAGCGGATTTACGGCGTCGCGTTCACCAACAAGGAACAGCTCAAGGCGCACCTGCACATGCTGGAAGAGGCCGCCAAGCGCGACCATCGCAAGCTTGGCCGCGAGATGGACCTGTTCCACATGCAGGAAGAAGCACCAGGGCAGATTTTCTGGCACCCCAACGGCTGGACGGTTTACACGGAACTACAAAATTACATGCGGCGCAAGCAGCGCGTTGACGGCTATCAAGAGGTCAACACGCCTCAAGTCGTCGACCGAAAGCTATGGGTAGCGTCCGGGCATTGGGACAAGTACCAGGAGCACATGTTCATCGTCGAAGTCGACGAAGAGCACGCACGCGAGAAAGCCATCAACGCTCTTAAACCGATGAACTGCCCCTGCCATGTGCAGATTTTCAATCAGGGCTTGAAATCCTACAGAGACTTACCTTTGCGGTTGGCCGAATTTGGGTCGTGCACTCGATACGAGCCTTCTGGGGCGTTGCATGGAATAATGCGGGTGCGCGGGTTTACTCAAGACGACGCACATATTTTCTGTACCGAGGACCAGATCGAGGCGGAATGTGCCAAGTTCATCGCGTTTTTGTCATCAGTTTACAAGGATCTCAGATTTGAGAAATTCGAGATCATGTTTGCAACAAGGCCGGAAAAACGCGTGGGTACTGAGGAAAGCTGGGACCATGTTGAAAACGCGCTTGAAAATGCAATCAAGGCTACCGGAAACGCCTATACGCTCGACCCAGGTGAAGGCGCGTTTTACGGACCGAAACTGGACTTCAAACTGACTGACGCGATCGGTCGTGAGTGGCAATGCGGCACCTTTCAGGTCGATCCCAACCTGCCGGAACGGCTGGGTGCCACCTATATCGGTGAAGACGGTGCCAAGCACCGCCCTTACATGTTGCACCGCGCGTGTCTGGGATCATTCGAACGTTTCATCGGTATCCTGATCGAAGAACACGCGGGCAAGCTGCCGTTCTGGCTGGCCCCGCGTCAGGTTGTCGTGGCCTCGATCATTTCGGATGCGGATGACTATGTGCACGAAGTTGTGGCGCAACTGACCGCCGCTGGCGTGCGCGCCGAGGCCGATGTGCGCAACGAAAAGATCAATTACAAAGTGCGCGAACATTCGGTTGGCAAAGTGCCTGTCATTCTAGCTGTCGGCGCCCGCGAAGTGGCCGAGCGCACCGTGACGTTGCGCCGTCTGGGCGAAAAACACACCAGCGTCGAGCCGCTGGAGGATGTAACAAAGACGCTGAAGACGGCAGCGACACCGCCCGATCTGCTGTAACAATTCGCAAGGATTTGGCGCAATCCGGTCGGCATGGCCCGGCCGGATTGAAACACCCGGGCGAATCTTTACTATATTTCAACGCGTTGCCGTGTCAGGACTTGTCACACTCTTTAACACGCACGTGAGACACAGCCTCGTGAGTGGAAACCGATGCCGTGGCCGGATATCAATGTTTCACAACAAGTAATGGCGAACACTTCGCTTAGTCCAACAACAGAAGGAACTGCAAAATGTCTACAGCTTTCAAATCTCTGGCCGTCGCAGGCGCCGTTGCCACAGCACTGGCATCGACAGCAACAACCGTGTCTGCCGCATCCAAGGAAAAATGCTTTGGCGTGTCGCTAGCAGGCAAAAACGACTGTGCCGCCGGACCTGGCACAACCTGCGCCGGGTCATCTGTTGTCGATTATCAGGGCAACGCGTGGTCGCTGGTCGAAGCTGGCACATGCACCGAACTGGAATTGCCTGCGCAAGCCGACGGCACACCGCGCAAAGGATCGCTGGAAGCGCTGGAGCGTGACCTGCCGGCCTAAGATCAGGTACAATCACAAAAAGCGGGGTAAGGCAGCTGGTGCCTTGCCCCACGCAAGAAAGGCCTGAACATGCTGGACACCGCATCGCGATTTGACCGCCTGCCGGCTGCGCCGGGCATCGGCTACAAGCCGCAGCATTTCAGCGAAATTCAGGATGATCCGGGCCATGTGCGCTGGCTTGAAGTGCACGCCGAAAATTACATGGGCGACGGCGGTCGTCCGATTGCGCAACTTAAACACCTTTCAGAGCGGTTTGCCATGTCCGTACATGGCGTCGGGCTTAGCATCGGCGGCGAAGGGCCTTTGGATCAGGACCATCTTGCCCGGCTCAAACATCTGGTGGGCTGGCTTAATCCGGCCAGCTTTTCCGAACATCTGGCATGGTCCACCCATGACAGCCATTTCCTGAACGATCTGCTGCCCCTGCCCTATAGCAACGACACGCTGGCCCGCGTCGCATCCCACATTGATCAGGTGCAGGACGTTCTGGGGCGACGGATGCTGCTGGAAAACCCGTCAAGCTATCTGGCGTTCAAGGCATCGACATGGTCGGAAACCGACTTCCTGCGCGAACTTGCGGCGCGCACCGGGTGCGGGTTGTTGCTGGACGTGAACAACGTATTTGTTTCGGCCACCAATCTGGAACTGGACGCGCGCGCCTATATCGACGGGTTTCCGCTGGATCAGGTTGGCGAAATCCATTTGGGCGGGCATGACGAAGACATGGATGATCACGGCGCACCGTTGCTGATCGACAGCCACGGCGCACCGATCGCCGATCCGGTATGGGCGTTGCTGGACTATACGCTGGACCGCGCAGGCCCGCGCCCCGTGCTGGTGGAATGGGACAATGACGTGCCCGACTGGCCGGTGTTGCGTGCCGAAGCGGCAAGGGCGCAGGCCGCGCTTGAAAAGCTGCCGGCATGATCCCCGACCAGACAGCGTTTCACGCCGCCTTGCTGGACGGCGCGCACCCTGTGCCGGACGGCCTGACAGACGGGCAGAACCGCCCCGCCGGGCGCCGCTATAACGTCTATCGCAACAATATTGCCGTGTCGCTGGGCGAAGCGCTGGCCAAAGGGTTTCCGGTGATCGCGAAATTGCTGGGGCCACAGAACTTTGACGGTATCGCCGCGATCTATCTGCGCGCGCATCCGCCACAATCGCCCCTGATGATGCAGTATGGGCAGGATTTTCCCGATTTTCTGGCAGAGTTCGCCGCTTTATCGCATCTGGGATATCTGGCGGATGTGGCGCGGCTGGAACTGGCGTTGCGCGCGTCCTATCACGCGGCGGATGCGCAGCCGGTTGATCCCGCCATGTTACAAACCATCTCGCCCGAAACCCTGATGGCAGCGCAAATCCGGCTGGCCCCGGCGGTGCGTCTGGTACGCTCGGACTGGCCGATATTTGATATCTGGCGCTACAACACAGAAGAAAACGCACCGAAACCGCAGGCAGGTGCGCAGGATGTTCTGATCACACGGCCCGAATTTGATCCCGCGCCCCATCTTCTGCCCCCAGGCGGCGCCGCGTGGATTGCCGCGCTATCAGACCATACGTTCGGGGCGGCGCATGATATCGCCCTGAAGGAAAACCCGAATTTTGATCTTGGCACGGCACTTGGGCTGCTGGTGCAGGGCAATGCCATGACAGATATTATTTCAAAGGACATCCCATGAACGCGCTTATTTCTTTGCACACTGCGATTTTCGGCAGGCTGGACAGGGCCGACTGGCTGTTGCCCACGCTGGCCCGGTTCGTTTTTGCCGCCACGCTGCTGATGTATTTCTGGGTCTCGGGCCTGACCAAGCTGGGCGATGGGTTCATGGGCCTGTTCCAGCCGTCAACCGGGGCCTATGCGCAAATCTTTCCCCGCGCCTTCGAAGCGGTGGGATATGACACCGACGCGTTCGGTTTCTTTCACTGGGCGGTGGTTGTGGCCGGCACCTGGGCCGAATTCATCCTGCCCGCGCTGATCGTGATCGGGTTGCTGACACGGCTTTCGGCGCTTGGCATGATCGGGTTTATCGTGGTGCAATCACTGACCGATCTTTACGGCCATGGCGGCATTGATCATCCCGAAACGCTGGGCGCGTGGTTTGACCGGTTTCCAGATGGCATGATCATGGACCAGCGGGCGTTCTGGATCATGCTGCTGCTGATCCTTGTGGTCAAAGGTGCAGGTCCGATTTCGGTGGATCGCGCAGTGTCACCAAAAGACGCCGCCTAGAAATGCGCCTTGGGTTCGTCGGGCTGGCCCGCGGCGATGCCCAGAACCGCGCCTAGGCCGGCAAAGGCGATGGGGAACATCGTGAACACGTTAAAGCCGAAAGCGGCGTACATTCCCACTGCTGACAGGCCCATCAACAGCCCGCCCGCCAGTGCGCGGGCGCGTGCCATTGCGCCGCCGGCAATCGCCAGCATCGGCGACAGGATCGCCACCACCTGCACCAGCCCGACATTGGAGACCTGTTCGGCCAAACCTTCGATTTCACCGTATTTTTCGATGGCTTCGATATAGCCGAAACTGAAAAATCCGACGATCATACCGGTCAGTCCGGCGATAATGCCAAGGGTCAAAGCTGCGTTGCGCATCGGGGCCTCGTGTCTGTTTCGGGTGCCTTACATAAGGGCGCGGTCACGCAATCCCAAGGGCGGCGCGCACATCAGGCCCCCAGCCCAGATACATCGCGTCCCCCGCCACGATCAGCGGGCGTTTCATCAGCGCGGGGTGGGCGGCCAGCAATGCCAGCGGCGGGGTTTGGCGCGTATCCTCATCCAGCGCGCGCCATGTGGTGGAACGCGTGTTCAGCAAAGCGGCACCAAATTGCTCATGCGCGCGGGCCATCACATCGGCGGGCACGCCATCGGCGCGGACATCGACAAAATCGGCATTTGGCAATTCTTTCAATGCCTTGCGGCAGGTATCACAGTTTTTCAGCCCGTAGAGTATCATCACGCCCCCGTTATCTGGTGCCCAAAATAGCAGCACGGCGGGCGATTGCATCCCGTTTCGCTTGATTTTTATAATTACCGTGTAATCATTCAGGCCGTGGATGTGGTAACGACCTGCCGGTTGCGGTGCGGCGCGTGCCCGCCACTTAGTTTGCCTGCATCGGGTGATGGTGCGGGCGTTAAGGGAAGAAGGAGACACGTGATGCCAACAGGCACCGTGAAGTGGTTTAATACAACAAAAGGGTTCGGATTTATCGAACCCGAAGATGGCGGCAAGGATGTGTTTGTGCACATTTCGGCTGTGGAGCGGTCCGGACTGACCGGACTGGCGGACAATCAAAAGGTCAGCTACGAGCTGGAAGACGGGCGTGACGGACGGCAGATGGCCGCCGATATCAAACCGCTCTGACCTTTCCAAAACGGCGACAGGATCGGGCCGGCCTCTGGATACTGGGGGCCGGGCACAGGTGAAGTGTCGCCGGATGATTTCATGAACAAGGGGTGTGACTGCTGCGCTGCGGTGTGGCGGTGATGTAATTGAGGTGTGCGCATTGGGTTTGCGTTCTAAATAGTGCGCCGCGCCCGAACCGAGGGATGGGCGTAAGCGCCCGCATCACGCCGCAGGCGTGCCTTCGGCACGACGGGGGCGGTTCGGGCGCTGCCCAATCGGAGATTGGGCAACAAATTTCAATTGTAGTCGTGAGCGTTAAGAAAAATACAGGTTCCTCAATTCTTCGCAAATGCTCTCAATTCCAGGAAATAGAGTCGCCTTGGTTATGCCCATTAATCTCAAATCATTTAGAGCTTTCTCTGCTTCTGAAACGGGCAAATCAATTGCCCTTAGGGAAAGTCTGATCAACGCCTTCGGCTTCGCCGCCGTGCCGGCTTGAAGGTAGTTTGGGGCGTCAGACGTCCCATTTCCAGCGATTTTCCCGCTGTTTCGGCCGCCTGAGTGGCGGTTTCGGCGTTTTTGGGCAGACTCTGCCTCATGCTGCCAGCTTTCTCCGGGTCATGAACAGGTTGCCGAGGGCGAAGAGCGTGAACAGATGCGCCCGGTTCTTGGCCAGCCCACGGTAGCGCGTCTTCACGTGGCCGAACTGGCGCTTCAGGATCCGGAACGGGTGCTCAACCTTGGCCCGGACCTTTGCGATGATCCGGTTGATCTGCACGTCGAGCGGATCCAGTTCGCCACCTTTGGGTGCCTTGCGCATCACGCCCCAGAACCGGCCTGCATCCTTGGTGAAGGCCGCCTCTCGTTCGGAATGCACGTAGCCCTTGTCCGCCCAGACGGATGTTTCGTTGCCGTGCAGCAGTTCGTCCCAGACCTGGCTATCGTGGGTCTTGGCAGTGGTGGTCTCCAGGCTGTGGACGATGCCGCTGTCTGCATCGACGCCAACATGGGCCTTCATGCCGAAGTACCAGTCATTACCCTTCTTGGTGGATGACATCTCGGGATCGCGGGCCTTGGCTTCATTCTTGGTCGAGGACGGCGCATCGATGATCGTCGCATCCACCAACGTGCCAGAGCGCAGCGTGACGCCCTTGTCGGCAAGATAGGCATTCACCTCGGCAAACAGCTTCTCGGTCAGCTGATGCTTCTCCAGCAGGTGCCGGAAGTTCAGGATCGTTGTTTCGTCGGGGATGCGGTCATCGCCAAGCTCGATACCGGCAAACCGGCGCATGGCCTCGCTGTCATACAGGCTCTCTTCGGCCATCGGATCGCTCAGCGCGTACCAGCTCTGAAGGAAATACACTCGCAGCATCGTCTCCAGTGGCATCGGTGGCCGACCACCCTTTGACCCAACCTTCGGATAGTGCGGCTCGATCAGCGCCAACAGACGACCCCAAGGCACCACCGCATCCATCTCCGACAGGAACTTCTCGCGGCGCGTCACCTTCTTCTTCACCGCATCACCAAGGCCGGGAATGGCAGGCTGTTTGGGCATCGGCGGGCTCCTCTCTCATCCGCAGAAACCATACCAAATCAAGCCAAAATGGGGAAGTTCTTCAGAGATTCCTTCAGTTCGAATGCGCGCTAAGGAGGATGGGATTAAATCACCGTCTGGGAACAAGTAAGCTATGCCTGAAGCGGCGCCGTCTTCGGCATCGACATCCAACAACACCTCAGCACTTGGATCACCATTGCTTTTGCCAAGCCACTGACCAGCCAAGGAGGAGTTGTTTTCGTCACCCACCAATAACCCCCTCAAACTCCCGCCATTCCCCTTTGCTCATGCCGGAGTTTTCCTGCGTCACCGTCTCGCCCTTCAGCATCCGCTTTACACAGTCCAGCGCGGTCGCGCTTAGCTGTGCGCCGCCCATGCGGTAGTCTTCGAAGGCACCGTAGGCGGCGGGCACCCAGTCGGCGACCACGTTGCAGATCGCATCGGCATAGACACGGATTTCGTATTGCGCGTGGGCATCTGCGCGCAGGCGCAGGAAATGGAACAGGTTGTGAAGATCGACCTTCCAGTACCATTGCGTGTAGATGTTGGCGGGCAGGTTCATGCGGGCCAATTCGCGCGCCAGCCCGTCCTGTCCGTCCTGTGAAATCATCGCCTCGTAATTGTCATAGGCGCGGGTGCTGTCCGCCTTGAGGATTTCCAGAACGCGCGCGGCCTCTTCCCCTTGCAGCACGGCACCGCGGCCCTGATTGTTCACCACCGACTGCGCGTTGATATGTTCAGGCGCGGGGATGTAAAACTCGCGATCCAGAATGGAATAGCGCGCGGAATATTCGTTCACGTTGGCGGTGCGGTGGCGGATCCACTGGCGCGCAACGAACACCGGCAGTTTCACGTGCAACTTGATCTCGCACATCTCGAACGGAGTGGAGTGCCAGTGGCGCATCAGATAGCGGATCAGTCCGGCATCGTTCTGCACCGATTTGGTGCCCTTGCCATAGCTGACCCGCGCCGCCTGACAGATCGCGGCATCATCGCCCATGTAATCGATTACACGGACAAACCCGTGATCCAGAACCGGATTTGCGCTGTACAAATGCGCCTCGATTCCCGGTGCGACGGTGCGCAGGGTTGGCGTGGGCGCACTGCGCTGGGCATCAATCTCGGCCTGTTGTTCGGGGCTTAGCGACATCTTCATTCTCCTGATCCGCAGGTTCTGTTACAGAATCTATTTGCGCCCTACTGTATATAGCTGTTGCCCCTGCGTGAACCGCAATATGATGGTAATTTATCGGCCACGCTGATTTCTTATTACACTGCAACAGCGTTGACTTTTGCAGCGCCCCAATGGAATCTGCCCCAAAGTCAAAAAACGGATTAGGGGCAGATCATGCGCGTTTGGATGAGTGTGGCACTTTTGGCGGCGCTGGCAGCCTGTGGCGACGGCAACCCGTTTGATACCCCGCCACCCGGAAGCGGTGCGCCGGGTGAAATTCCCGACGACAGCACGAACGGCATTCCCGAAGTTTTGGCCGGCAACCTGCAATCGGCAATTTACAATCCCGCAGACGGCACTTTGCAGCTTGAACTGACGTCGCTGGATGCCGGGACGCTTATCGCCCCTTATGTGCGTACGCCCGGGCTTGATATCGGGAACTATCAGGCCTTCACCTACCAGCAAGATTGGGCGAACCGGCATTTTACCGCCCTTGTCGCGGAAAGCACCGATCCCGGCACCTCTGTCAAAGCTGGCGCCGTCTCCGATGGCGGACAGTTCAACCGCTTCTTTTCGGGGGCGTTTTATCAGCGCACCGGCGCCTATGATCCCCCCGGTGGGGTGGCATCGCCATCCGGCCTTGTAACTTACGCCGGTAATTATGCGGGCGTGACCAACCTTGAAGCACCCGGTGGCCCGAACCTTTTGCCCCCGCCCGTTGGCGCGGTGCTGTCAGACCTTCCGGCACAATCGGCCCGCACCACCGGTCAGATTTTCCTGAACGTTGATTTCACCGACGATTCGGTGAACGGCAACGTGTCGGGCCGCACATTGGTTGATACGGCAACCGCCCTGCCGACAATCGTACTGGTCGAAGGCAACATCGCGGCCGATGGCACGTTTCTGGGCAATGTCGAATATGACGGAGATCCGAGCCGCAGCATCGGTGCATTCGGCGGCGTGTTCGGTGGCACAGACGCGGCGGCCGTGGGCGGCGTCATTTCTCTGGACCAGTTTTTTGACGATGCAGGCATCGCCAACGGCACCGAACGCGAACGCGGTGTCTTTGTCCTGATCCAGTGTGGCAAGCCTGGCGATGATCCGGCCTGTCCGTAAACCTGCGCAGGCCATTCGGAACGCTGTCTACCTGATTGCCGCTTGTTTTTCTGTCGTCCTGACGCCGCCGCTTGCGGCGCAGGACACAGCGCAAACCGTCACCCTGTCGCTGGATCAGGCCCGTATCGTTGCCGAACAGGCGCTCAAGGCCGGTGATCCCGACATTGCGTTGCAAGTGGCTGGCGGGTTGTTGCAAGCCGACCCGAACGATGCTTTCGCGCATTTCGTGATGGCCGTGGCCTATTCGCAGAAACGAAACCTGCGCGAGGGCCGCAAGGCGGCATCGCAGGCCTATCGCTATACCCAAAATCCCGGGCGCAAGTTCGAAGCCGCGCAACTGGCGGCGCAACTGTCCTATGCCGAAGGGCGCCCGACGCTGACACAAATCTGGATGCGGCGCGCCGTTCAGCACGCCCCGACCGAGGAGATAGAGAGCCAGATCGGACGTGAATACGCACAGGTGCGCGCGCTGAACCCTTGGTCATTCCAGATCGGGGTGGGTCTGCGCCCATCTGACAACGTGAACAACGGGGCCGATACCGGCCTTAACATCATCGACGGCGTTCCCGCGACCGGCATTCTAAGCCCGGATGCGCAAGCGCTGAGCGGTGTGATCGGGACGCTGGATATTTCAACCGGATACCGCCTGCGCGGGGACGGCAGAAGCACGACAACATGGGGCGGGCGGCTTTACATCAAAGAGGTGCGATTATCCGATGACGCACGATCGCAGGCGCCGATGGCTTCGGATGATGATTTTGACAGCACCTATGCCGAAACCTCGTTACGGCACGATTTTGCGATAGGCTCTGACGGATTCGGATCGGTCGAGGCGGCGGCGGGCCGGTTCTGGTCGGGGGGGCGGGAATCTTATGATTTCGGACGGGTCACTGCGTTGCGCGGGTGGCGGTTGAATGCGCAAAGCGGCGTTACCGTCAGCGGGCTTTATGAAAGCAGGTCGCGGATTGATCCGGCCTCGCAGGATGCAGACATCTACGGGCTGGGCGCACGGTATTTCCAGCGGCTTGCAAATGGCGATGCCGTCAGCGTTGATCTGACCCTGCGCGATGTCAATTCCGTAAATATAAACAACGACTTCAACACAACGGCCTTGCGGGCGGCCTATAGTTTTGCCAACCCGGTTGGCCCAGTCGAAGTCAGTGCCGGAATCACCTTTGGGTATTCCGATTACGATGCGTTCAATGTCGGGTTCATCTCGGTCCCCGGCGGGCGGCAGGATGAATCCGTGCTGGCAGATGTAACCCTTTTGTTTCGCGGGATCGATTATGCCGGGTTTGCCCCGACCATGCGGTTCCAGGCAGGCAAAAGCCGGTCAAATGTCAGCCGCTTTGATACGCGCGAACTGTCGGTGTCGATGGGTATCCGCTCCAAGTTCTGAAACCGTGGATCGCGCTGGATCACAGCGCGGGCTGTGCTAGGTTGAACACGAACAGAAGGAGTTTTTTTATGGGTTTGAAATATTTGCACACCATGGTCCGCGTCAAGGATCTGGAAACGTCGATGGCGTTTTACGAACTGCTGGGTTTGCGGGAAACGCGGCGCTGGGACTCTGAACAGGGGCGTTTCACCAACGTGTTCATGGCAGCGCCGGGACAAGAGGAATGCCCGCTTGAGCTGACGTATAACTGGGATGGCGATGACGCTTTGCCCAGCGACAGCCGCCATTTCGGCCATCTGGCCTACGGTGTCGACAATATTTTTGAAACCTGTCAGCACCTGATGGACAACGGCGTAACCATCAACCGCCCACCGCGCGACGGGCGTATGGCCTTTGTACGCTCGCCGGATAACATTTCGGTCGAATTGTTGCAGAACGGCGATGCGCTTGAAGTGGTCGAACCCTGGGCCAGCATGGAAAACACCGGCCATTGGTAAAACGGCGCCTCTTGCAAGGCGCCGTTTGCGCCATGATGGCGGGCGGGCCGGCGCAGGCTGTAGATTGTCGGCTGGCGCTTGTTCTGGCGATTGATGTGTCGTCATCGGTGGACGAGGCCGAAGACCGTTTGCAGCGCAGCGGTCTGGCCGCCGCATTAATCTCGCCCGATGTGCAGGCCGCGTTTTTTGGCGCGGACCTGCCGGTGGCACTAGCGGTTTTTGAATGGAGCGGACGGTACAATCAGTCGCTGCTGGTCGACTGGCAGATGGTGACAGGCCCTGAAACGCTGCAGGATATCGCCCTTGCGATCCAGCGGTCTGATCGCAGCGAAATCGAATTTCCTACCGCCATGGGTTATGCGCTGGGATATGGCGCGGGCCTGCTGCGGCGCGGCCCGACTTGCCTGTTTCGCACGCTGGATATGGCGGGGGATGGCGTCAACAACGAAGGGTTCATGCCCGATACGGCCTATGGCGCGTTCCCGTTCGAGGGCGTCACCGTGAATGGTCTGGTGATCGCCACGCCGGACACGTCGGACGGGCAGGACGTGATCCGGTTCTATCAGGATCAGGTTCTGCGTGGTCCGGGGGCGTTTCTGGAACAGGCGCACAGTTTTGAAGATTACAAGGACGCCATGCGGCGCAAGCTGGAACGCGAGGTTTCTGCCCGGACAATTGGCAATCTGTCAGCGCCTGCGCCAGACATTCCGGGGTGAACGGGGATGCGCCGTATCGTGTTTGCCGCTTTTGTTCTGGCGTTTTGGGGTCAGATGGCGGTGGCACAATGCCGGCAGGCACTGGCGCTGGCGCTGGATGTTTCGGGATCGGTGGATGCCCGGGAATACCGGTTGCAACTGGATGGACTGGCGGGCGCACTGTCGCATCCCGATGTGCGCGGCGCTTTGCTGGCGATGCCGTCGGCACCAGTGTCGCTGGCGATTTATGAATGGAGCGGCGCGCAGGATCAGCGCATGTTACTGGGCTGGACATATATCGAAAGTGACGCCCAGATTGACAGCATTGCCGCACGGTTGCGTTTAACGCAGCGCATCGTGTCCACACCGGGCACATCACTTGGCGAGACGATGCTGTTTGGCACTGATCTGCTGCGCCAGCAATCGACCTGCTGGAAACGGACACTTGATATTTCGGGCGATGGCAAATCGAATATCGGGCCGCACCCGCGCGCTGTATCGGACAGATTGCAGCGTGGCGGCATCACGATCAATGCGCTGGTGATCGGCGCGGATGCGCCAAAGATCAGCGATGCGCGCCAGGTCGATATTGCGGAAATCTCGTCCTATTTTCGCGCCTATGTGATCGTCGGGCCGGATGCGTTTGTGCAGACAGCGCTGGGGTTCGAGGATTTTGAAGACGCGATGGTGCGCAAGCTTTTGCGCGAATTGCAGGGTCTAGCCCTGTCCAGCCGGTAAGCCCTGCCCCCTGCCCTGTAGATTTAGTAAATGTAGCGGATCTGATCCGTTCAGTACCGTTCCATCCGTTTCAGGGACATCGTGATTTCTTCGATCCCATCAATGCCCAGCACGCCTTTGGTTTCAAGCCCGTCTGCATGTCGCGCAAACAATGCCCCGACAATATCGCGAATGTCACGCCCCTTGCGGGTCAGCCTGACGCGCACCGACCTGCGATCGATCTCGCATCGCTGGTGGTGCATATAGTCCATTTCCACCAGTTTCTTGACGTTTGTAACTTAGGAGAGGATATAGGGAGGGTAGATGACGATTGCTTTGGAGGCTTTCATATGCCCACGGATACGTGTCTGGCGAATGCATACAGTAATCATCATGACGTTCTACACGAAGGTGACGTTGGTTCTGTCGAGCGGGTCTATCTGCACGCCGTGGATACGCTGGGGTTGGTTCACGCGATTATTCTGAGAATTCAAGTATTTATGCTCCCGGTGTTTTCTTTGGTCTTGAGTGGCCACTAATTTGGAACTCATCAGGGAAGTAACCCGCACAACCACGCCGCCTTCAGCCGCCGTTAGTGACCGTTGCGGCGAAGGGGCGGTTTACGGACTTTGATATCTCAGGACGTCGATTTGAAAAATGGCCCACAGAAACGCAAAACCCCTGCTGTCAGCGGGCAACAGGGGTACATTTGTTCAGCATCGAGGAATGAAATGCATCATCCTTCGCGTTCCAATTTTTTGCGTGCCAACTTACGGGCACGGCGGATAGCTTCAGCTTTCTGGCGTGCGTTTTTCTCGGACGGCTTCTCGAAATGTTGCTTGAGCTTCATTTCACGGAAAACGCCTTCCCTCTGTAGCTTTTTTTTCAGAACCCGGAGGGCCTGATCGACATTGTTGTCACGAACGCTAACTTGCATGAGATTTGCACCACCTTTCTAGTTTGAAGTTGCAGTAATTTTCAGCAATTGGCCGAGCTAATTTTTTGGCTTCATCCGCCACTAACTTAGAAAGAGAAAGTAATCTCACCGGATTGCCCGCTGATGCTTTCTGCGTCGACAATTCCCGCCGCAATCATTTTTCCAAATGCGGCTTTGTTGATTTCGGTTGCAGCCTCCATCTTGGCTTGAGTGTCATATTTGGCGATAACAATGCCTTTGCCATCGCCCACTGAGATAACATCAATAAATTCCGCGCCAGCAGCTGCCACTTCTTCGCGTAAAGTTTCAGCGAACTCGACCATCTTGCTCATATCTCGTGATGTAAATTCGGTAAGTCTAAAAACTGGCATCTTTTTGAGCTCCTTGGCTTCTGTTTGAATGGTGAAGGTTACCAGTCTTTCCAATCCGGGCAAACAAAATCTGAGAACCTGTGGGTTTTCTACGCTTCATCTGCTTTTTGCCAAGGTCGCCAAGTCCGCAGTGCGGACCTCCACGCATGGCGCAACGAACGTCCGGAATCCGCCCGAGATATCAGTGGGCTTTCTAAAACAGTTGGAATTTCGCACTTGCAGCGAATTCACACTTTGTCCCGCACAATAGACGCTGCTCGAATTTTTGCGAATGGCTGCTCCAGGAAGAAGCTGACATTCGGACCTGAAATCGCCGTTTCGCTACCGCCAACTCCAGCTTTACCCCGAATAATAGGCATCTGAGCAAAAAAGTCGGATGACTGCGCGGAGCCCAGAGCGGTCCTTTCCTTGACGCCGTGAATATCCAGTACCGGTGGGCACCGGGCGACTTACATCATGTAGGGTATTGCCAGAGACTGCTTCGGGCCGCACTGTAGTTCGGGTAAAGCTTCCACATCGCAGCAAGGATTTCATCTGATGGCCCTCGAAATTATTGGCGCCGGCTTCGGGCGTACTGGCACGGACTCCCTCCGTGAAGCATTGGCGGTTCTCGGCTTCGGACCTTGCCACCACATGCATGAGATCCGGGACAATCCGGAGAAAGCGGGTCCATGGCATGATTATTTTTGTGGTGGGTCGCCGTTGGATCTCGACCTGTTGTTCGACGGCTATCGGTCGCAGGTCGACTGGCCTGGCGCCCATCTTTGGCGCGAGTCGGCTGAATACTACCCGAACGCGAAGGTAATCCTGTCGGTGCGTGATCCGGAGGGCTGGTATGCGTCCTACTCGAAAACGATCAAAGTTTTTCGCGAAACCGAAATGCCGCCGGAGGCGCCACATATGCGCCAAATCCAGGAGTTCGTGGATGTCTTTCTCGCCGACCGCTTCGACACCGAGGAACGGGCAATAAAAGACTTCGAGGCGCATGTTGCCGAGGTGAAGTCAGTGATCCCGGCGGACCGTCTTCTCGTATATGAACTGGGCTCAGGATGGGAGCCGCTCTGTGAGTTCCTCGGAGTATCTGTGCCGGATCAAAGCTATCCGCATACAAACGCCACGACAGACTTTCAGAAGCACAATATTGAACTGCAGAGATAGTCCGCAAAGCAGTCTGTCCGGTCGCGTCTGCGGCAGCTTGGTCCGCATTGCGTGAATTCGCCCCTGAGCTGATTTTGCGATCGCAGCGAATGTCGGCAATGTGGGCTGCAGATGCAGCATCGAACGGCAGTGGTCAACGGCAGCAAAGGGCCGAACGCAACGCTTGGACATCGAAACTTTCTGCTGATCTACCTAGAAGGCAAGGTTTTGACTCTTACAGATACTCGGGTCTCTCCCATAATTAAGACGGATAGCTGAGCCTTGAGTTTTCCATAAGTGCACCCCGGGTTACTCATTAGGATTTCGCCCCAAAAATCTCTGAGGGTATATATACGTGAGCCTTCCGCCAACTCCCCCGTGGCCCCCTCAGAAACCCCGCGAAACACTCAAGGGTGGCTGGGGGTATCTGGCTGGTAACGTGTACATAAATGCTATTTG
Source organism: Sulfitobacter sp. JL08 (assembly GCF_003352045.1). NCBI lineage: Bacteria > Pseudomonadati > Pseudomonadota > Alphaproteobacteria > Rhodobacterales > Roseobacteraceae > Sulfitobacter > Sulfitobacter sp. JL08. The sequence continues at coordinate 1,033,911 of NZ_CP025815.1, read as the reverse complement.
TCACAAACATCTTGAGGTTATAGCTGACATTGCTGCCCTGATAGTAACCACGGCTTTTCAGCTCGCCCGCCGTCACCTCGTTTTCGCCGATATTGAACAGCAGCAGTGCCTGAACCGCGTTTATTTCCAGTACCCCGACGCGTTCGAATTCATCTTTCACCACATCAAGAAGCAGACGGTGAAGCCGTTCCACCAGCGCCAGCGCATCAAGGTATCCGGCCATGAAACCCTTGTTCTGGGTCATGCCAAGCTGTTGTTGCATACTCATTCCTATCTCCGACTCAAGGCAGTGCAACACCACCCTGACGAAGAAAACCCAACAATCCGTTAAGCCTGTTCAGGCTTGACGGATCAGTCCCTGGTTTGAAGAGTTTGCGCGATATCGTTCATCAACGCCGCATAAGGGGCCGGTGTTGCTACCTGCCCGGTCACCCATTGATAGAGGTCCTGATCGTTTTCGTTCAGCAGCGCATCAAAAAGCGACAGCCCCGCCTCGTCCATATGGGCAAGGTTGGCATCGGCAAATGCGGACAGGATCAGATCCATTTCCTTGATCCCGCGCCGCATTGACCGCATTTTCAGGCGTTTGAGCCGGTGTTCGGGCGTTTCGATCACGCGGCGCTTTCCAAAAGGGAACGGCGCAGTTTCTTTTCCAACCGGCCAAGCCGTTCGGCGGATTTTGTCATCTCGGATTTTACCGCGCGCAGTTCAACCAGAAGGTCCTGCATGTCCTCGGGCATGGTGTCGGTTTCGACGGGTCCGTCCAGGCCTTCGCCTTCGCCGTTGATCAGCCACATCATCGACACGTTCAGAATGCCCGCCAGCATCGAAAGACGGTTGGCGCGCGGTTCGGCCATGTCATCTTCCCATGTGCGCATGGTTGACTGCTTTACGCCCAGTCGTTTCGCCATTTGCGCCTGATCCATACCTGCGGCTTCGCGCGCGGCGGCCAGACGATCCCCAAAGGTGGCAAATTCCGGTCCGTAAAAGTTCGAGTTCATTTCACTCATTCTGCTCTCCTTTGCGTCGTATCACTCTAAGCGCTTGATCGGGATCAACGCGCCGCCTAAGCATGGGTTCGTCATAACCGAACCGAGGCCCCTATGGATTTCCTGTCTGCGACACTGTCACGTGTCAAACCGTCGCCCACAATCGCCGTTAGCACCAAAGCCCAGGAACTCAAGGCCGCAGGCCACGATGTGATCGGGCTGGGCGCGGGCGAACCCGATTTCGACACGCCGAAAAACATCGCGGAGGCCGGTATCGCCGCAATCCGTGCGGGCAAGACGCGGTATACAGCGCCTGACGGAATTATCGAGCTTAAACAGGCCATCTGCGCCAAATTGAAGCGTGACAACGGGCTTGACTACGTTCCCGCGCAGGTGAGTGTGGGCACAGGCGGTAAACAAATCCTTTATAATGCGCTGATGGCCACCCTAAATCCGGGGGACGAGGTGGTGATTCCCGCGCCCTACTGGGTCAGCTATCCCGATATGGTGCTTCTGGCTGGGGGCGAGCCTGTCGTGGCCGCCGCCACGCTTGAGGATGATTTCAAGCTGTCGCCTGCCGCGCTCGAGGCCGCGATTACCCCGAAAACGAAATGGTTCATCTTCAATTCCCCGTCCAATCCGACGGGTGCCGGGTATAGCCGTGCGGAATTGAAGGCGCTGACAGACGTGCTGTTGCGCCATCCCCATGTGTGGGTGATGACCGATGACATGTATGAACATCTGGCCTATGACGGGTTTGAATTCTGCACCCCTGCCCAGGTCGAACCCGCCCTTTATGACCGCACGCTGACCTGCAACGGCGTGTCCAAGGCCTATGCCATGACAGGCTGGCGTATCGGATATGCAGCAGGGCCGGAACATTTGATCGCGGCCATGCGCAAGATCCAGTCGCAAAGCACGTCCAACCCCTGCACTATTTCGCAATGGGCCGCGGTTGAGGCGCTGAACGGCCCGCATGATTTCATCGACAGCAACAACGCGGTTTTCAAACGCCGCCGCGATCTGGTCGTGTCGATGCTGCGCGAAATTGACGGGGTCGCCTGCCCAGTTCCGGAAGGGGCATTTTACGTCTATCCATCGATCGCCGGGCTGATCGGCAAGACCAGTGCCGCCGGAACGCTGATCGACACCGACGAAGCGTTTGCCACCGCGTTGCTGGAAGAAGCCGGAGTTGCCGTGGTGTTCGGTGCGGCATTCGGATTGTCACCGAATTTCCGGATCAGCTATGCCACGTCGGATGACACCCTGAAAGAAGCATGCACCCGCATCCAGACTTTTTGCAAAGGTTTGTCCTGACGCCGAACTTGACCCGTCGGCCAGCTTGATGTGGAACTAGGGGCGACCACCTGCTAGGTGTTCGCCACCATCAACCTGTTCAGGGGCCGCATCATGGCAAGCGAGTTGCCCGATTATTATTTCAGGGTGCGCGAAAACGGCGCTGTCGTGTTTCGTATCGACACCGAGAACCGCCAGCGCCGCATCGAAATGGATCAGATCGCTGTGCTCAATATCCGCAACGGCGAGGTAAAGCCGCACGGGGATCGCACCCTGTCGGATGAAGATCTGGCCATAATCCGGGACTGGATGGAAAAACGCGCCGCGGTTCTGGCGCATCGCGACATTGATGATATCCACCGCGCCGTCGACTACATGAACCTGACAACGCAATGGGCCCAGTCCAAGGCCAGCCCCGACCAGCTTGAGGCGGTCACAGACGATCTTTTGCTGGCCATGCATGATCTGCGGTCTGTTCTGGTGCGCAAGAAAGCCGACCGGTTGATGAAAGGGGATGCCGACGACTAGTCTATGTCGGTATCTGCGGCGCAGGAGCGGCCGAAACCCGCTTTAAAACGGCCTTTCCTTCGGCCACGCGCGATCCAGGCATTGCGTCCGGGCCATTTTTGCTTTGTTTTGTATCTGGCCGGGGGCGGCGACAAGGACAGCAAGAGTGCAGCCAGACTTCAGGAAACCGGCGTGGCACATCGCCTCTTATCCGCGCAGCGGCAGCAATCTTGTCCGCACCCTGCTTGAGACATTTTCCGGTCGTCCGACCATTGGCTGCCCCCAAAGCGGCAAAAAAGATTTGCCGATACATGCCCGCGCGGTGCAAGCGGGCCGGAACCCGATCGAAATCACCGATCAGGATCCCATTGGATACACATCGCATCGTCCAAGCCAGATCATGTTCCACCGCGCGCATGTGGATGCGCCGCTGGGATTTCTTTTTCTGACGCGCCGACCAAGTGCTGCGATTGCATCCAAGCTGCTGCAAGAACACCGACGTTTTGCCGCTTTATCGCCCCTGAAACAGCGCCGGCTGATCGAGACCGAAATCGACAGCTATCTTGGGCTGATGACATTTTTTGCGTCGGAACCTTCGGCCACCAAACATCATCTTCGGTTTGAGGATCTGGTGTCCGGGTCATGGCAGGACGCGCATCTGGCCGAAACACTGGGCCAGTTGTCCGGCGTGCACGATGATCAAGATATCAAGGTGCCGCCGGTTTCATGCCCGAAATCGGCCGGGCAGGATGATCTGAAATCGGGCATTGCCGAACGGGTCGCGCGCGTGTTGACCTATGATGACGTGATGGAAATCATCATCCACAATTCGTGAATTCAACCGCGCAAACGGTGCATTGTGGGCCCCCAGAACCGGACCATCAGCAGCACCGCCGCCACGGCAAGCCCGATCACAAGACCCAGCCAGACGCCGATTGCCCCCATCCCTGCGACAAAGCCCAGAACATAACTGCTTGGCATTCCGATGCCCCAATAGCTGAAGGCCGCAATGAACATCGGCACCCTTGTGTCCTGCACACCGCGCAACAGGCCCAGCGCGATCACCTGTGCGCCATCGACCAATTGGAACAGGGCCGCCATTGCCAACAATCCGACCCCGATGGCCAGTATCTGATCCCGCGCCGGTTCGCCCGCGTCCAGAAAACCGTCGATCAGGAATTCCGGAATGGCCAGAAACACCAGAACCGTCAGCGCCGACATGCCAAGGGACAGGACAATAGCAGTGCGCCCGCCGCGGGCCATATGATCCACATCGCGGCGGCCATAGGCATTGCCCGCACGGATCGTGGCCGCGTTGCTGATCCCCAGATGCACCATAAAGGTGCCACTGGCCAATGTGATGGCGATGCCGTGCGCCGCCAGCGGTATTGTACCCAGCCACCCCATCATCAGCGCGCTGGCCACAAACAGCCCGGTTTCGGCAAGGCTGGTCAGGCTGATCGGCCATCCGAGGTTGAAGACGCGGGAAAACATTTCCGGATCAAGCCGCCACAGGCGCTGGAACAGGTGATGATCGGGCAAGGCACGCACGGCATACCAGACAACGCCGACCAGCCCGATGATCTGCGTGATCACCGACGCAATTGCAGCCCCCTGAAGACCCAGTTCAGGGGCGCCCCAGTTGCCAAAGATCAGCGCATAATTGGCCAGACCGTTTGCAATGGCCGACAGCAGCGAAATCCACAGCACGATCTGTGTCCGCTCCAGCGCGGCCAGATAGGATTTTATCACCATCACCAGCAGGGCCGGCACGATCCCCCAGCCTGCGATACGCAAATACCCCTGCGCAGCCATCGCCAGTTCCGGGTCTTGCCCCAGCGCCTGCAAGATCGGTGAAGACCACCAGAAAACCGGCAGGGCGCAAGCGGCAAAGATCATCGACAGCCACATGCCCATGCGGGTCGCACGGCGCAGGCTGATTTCATCGCCCTCCGCGTGAAAGCTGGCCACCATCGGCATGACGGCCCATGCAAATCCACCCCCCATAATGAACAGGGTGAAAAAGACGCTGCCCGCCAAGGTCACCGCCGCTAGGGCCGTGGCCCCATACCAGCCCAGCATCACGGTATCGGTCAGCCCGATGGCGAACTGCGCAAGATGGCCGCCGATCAAAGGCAGGCCAAGCACGCTTAATGCGCGCGTGTGCAGGGCATAGCTCATCCTGGGTGTGGAATGATGGGATAGAGACGTCATGGCCAACGCTTAGGCCGATTGGCCTGCCCCGGCAAGGCCGCAACCGGATCAGATCAGACGCAGCAGGATTTGAAAGGCAAGGGTTGCAACAACAGCACCCGCCAGCATCTCAAGCACCGCCATCGCGCGCAGGGCCGTTGTGCCCTGCATCTGTGCCAGCGTGCCTTCACGCAGGAAAGTCGCGGCAAAGGCCACGGCCAGCGTGACGCTGGCCGTTCCCAGCCCCATGGCAAACGCACCCGCAATACCGGCGGCGGCAATGCCCATCTGCCATGTCAGGATCAGCACGAACAGCGCACCGGTGCAGGGGCGGATCGCGATCGCCCCGATCAGAATGGCCGCATCACGCCATGTGGTGATCTGGGTCACATCTTCGGGTGTGGGTGCATGTTTGTGCCCGCATGTGTGGCAGTTGTCGTGCGCATGCGTAACGTGGCTGGTCGGGCGCACCGCGCGGAACCGTTTTATTCCGCGCAGCAACAGCCACAGGCCAACCAGCGCAATCGCACCATAGCTGAGCGGCGCAAACAGGGATTCTGCGGCCCCTGTCAGCGCCTCGCGGCCCATGCCCAGAACCCAGACGCCGGAATAGACAAGGATAACAGCCGTTGCCGCCTGCGCCAGCGACGACATGATGGCCAGCGCCCCCAGTCGAAGAGCGGAAACCCGGCGTGCAACGCCATATCCGCCGATCACCAGCTTGCCGTGGCCAGGCCCCGCCGCGTGAAAAAAGCCATAGGCAAAACACAGGCCCAGCAAAACAGACCACGCCCCCGCATCACCGGCGCGCACGGCGCGCAACGCCCCCGCCAGCGCGTTTTGCGCATCCCGTTGTCCGACCGCCGCCCAGCGCGTGACATCGGCCATGCCACCCATCGGCCAAAGCCATATCGCCAGCGCGGCAATTGCGGCCAAACCCACCCAGATCAATTTGCGCATGACACGACCACCGTGCTGGCAAAGGCTTCGCCAACTTCGGGATAGGCATCTTCATCGGCGTCTGCCGCCATTTCACCAACCAGTTTTTCGGTCAGCGCAAAGGCAGCATCCAGATCGGCCTCTTGGATTTGCGTGCTGCATCCACCGCTTACTGTCACGGATTTCAGATCATAGGCGGTGTAGAACGTGGGATCATAGGCGCGTATTGTCACCGCATCCGCCGGCACAGGATCGACCGATCTGTAATGCACGGTACGTATCCGCGCATTCACAACTGTGGTTTCGCGCGGTTGCGGCGGCCCCAACACGATGTTCTCCTGATCGGTGCGAAGGTACAAATCACCTTCATATCCTTCGATCCAGTTCATGTCGAAACCGGCAAGGCGAGCCTCTTCCTCGGGGTTCAAACGCCCGTCATCATCCGGGTCCAGCCCCATATCTTCAAACAAAAGCAGGGAATACAGATCGTCATATTCCCATACCAGTTCAACACCGGTCAGCATGCCGTTGTCATCCACCTGAACCCGCAATTCGGTATCGACAAAAACATGCGGATGCGCGGCCGCACAAGCAGGCCCCAACAACATTGCACACAAGATCAGAACGCGTTCCATGGAAGACATCTAATCTGTAATTTGCAGTGTCACAACGTGGCGCGGGCGTGATTTCGGGCCATTGGCTGGCGCGAAGGCATGTTTTCGCCAAGGCCGGTCAGATGCACAGCGGGTTTTCCGCATTCTTTCTGCCGGCGCAGGCTGTCGCGCGAACTGCCGATGCCCGGCACAACGCCTTTGCCGTGTTCCAACCGGCGCTTAGGCCTTGGCAGTCTGTGCTTTGGCCGGTTCGGCATTTTTCCTGCGGCGCTGACCCGGATGCTGCGCCGTGCCCAGAATCTGGTCTGCGTTGTGCACAACATGGTTGGCGTGCCCCACGATCAGCGGATCGGGCTGTCCGACAAGATCATAGTCTTTGCCCGGGTATTCCAGCGACGCCAGAAAATGGGTCATACAGGCCAGACGCGCGCGTTTCTTGTCATTCGATTTGATGATCGTCCACGGTGCATCGGCGGTATCCGTGTAAAAGAACATGGCTTCCTTGGCCTGGGTGTAATCATCCCATTTGTCCAGCGACGCCTTGTCAATCGGGCTAAGCTTCCAGCGCTTTAACGGGTCGGTGGCGCGACTGTCAAAACGTGCCTTTTGTTCCCTTTGCGTCACTGAAAACCAGTATTTGTAAAGTTTGATGCCCGACCGCACCAGCATCCGTTCCAAATCCGGGGTCTGGCGCATGAATTCCAGATATTCGCCGGGTTCGCAGAATTCCATCACGCGTTCCACGCCCGCCCGGTTGTACCAGCTGCGATCATAAAGCACCATTTCACCGGACGTGGGCAGATGTTCGATATAGCGCTGGAAATACCACTGGCCGCGTTCTTCTTCGGTGGGTTTGTTCAGCGCGACAACGCGGGCAGCCCGCGGGTTCAGGTGTTCGGTAAACCGTTTGATCGTCCCGCCCTTGCCTGCGGCATCACGGCCTTCGAACAACAGAACGAACTTCTGGCCGGTTTCCTGCGCCCATAACTGCACCTTCAAAAGTTCGGCCTGCAACAACGCCTTGCGGGCTTCGTATGTGCGGCGCGACATGCGTGTCGTATAAGGGTAACGCCCGCTTTCAAATGCTTGACGGATTTTATCGGGCGAAGGAGCGTGTTCCACAATTTCCTTCGCCTCAGGCTTTGCCTTGGTGTCGATTTCTGCTGTTTTGGTGGCCGTTGATGTGACTGTCATACAATAATTTCCCGCTTTTGAACTCGGGCAGATTGTAATTCCACCGCGTTGGCCTGTCCTTGATCCCTGTCAAACTAAGCGATCAAAACCCTTGCGCACCAAAGCGGCCTGTGTGCCTTCTGTACCCGTAAGCCGGGGAATTGCGCCCGACAGGAGTATGCCGTGACTGCGAAAACACCCAAATCGGCCATGGTTGCCGCCATGCTTGGCACAGCGCTGGGACAGGCCGCACTGGCGGAGAACCAGATCAGCATGGTGCGTTCGGACGCTCCGGAACTGGCAGCGTTTGGCGATTATACCGTCGGCGTTCAAACCCGCAGGTTCGTACATGCCGATCAGGTCGACATCATAAACACGACAGCCAGTGAAACGCCGCGTTATGACCGCCCCCTGACGGTGGAAATCTGGTATCCGGCACGTTCGGGTACGCCGCAAGGCGGCACCTATCGCGCCATCCTGCGCGACGGCAAAACCGAAGTGACGCTAAGCGGGCGCGCCGCACGGGATGCGCCGCCCCATACCGGCGATGCGTTTCCGCTGATCGTGATCAGCCACGGCTACCCCGGAAACCGGTTTCTGATGTCACATCTGGGCGAAAACCTTGCGTCCAAAGGCTATGTCACGGTGTCCATTGATCACACCGACAGCACCTATTCCGATCAGGGGGCGTTCGGATCGACGCTTTATCATCGCCCGCTGGACCAGAGGTTCGTGATCGATCAGATGGCCGGTCTTGATGGCCCGCTGGGCGATATTGTGGATGCTGGCAATACGGCTGTCATCGGGTTTTCCATGGGCGGGTATGGCGCGCTGGTTTACGGTGGCGCCGGCATCACCCCTGCCGCTGTCGAAGCAAGCTGGAGCGCACCGAACGCCCTGCTTGAACGTCATCTGTCAGGCAGCGAAAGCCACGAGGCGCTGATAGATGCCCGCGTCAAGGCCATTGTGGCGATTGGCCCGTGGGGCATGAATGCCGATATCTGGGACGATGTCGGACTGGCCGGATTGCAAAAGCCCCTGCTGCTGATTGCAGGGTCTGTCGATGATGTTTCGGTCTATGCCGCGATCCGGCAGATTTTTGACGAAACGGTTGGAACGGAACGTCATCTGCTGACCTTCGAGAACGCCAACCACAATGCGGCCGCGCCGATCCCCGCCCCGGTTGAAAGCTGGGCGCCGGTCGACAATCTGGAGTTTGCCCCGGCCGAACATTACAGCGATCCTGTCTGGGACACTGTGCGCATGAACAATATCGCACAGCACTTCACCACGGCCTTTCTGGATATCCACCTGAAACAGGATGTGTCGCGGGCGCGCTTTCTTGATCTGGTTCCGCAGTCTTCCAATGGCGTGTTTGCGCTGGATGATGCCGGCAAGGAAACTGCCGATCACACCTATTGGGCGGGATTTCCCGCGCGCACCGCCGCCGGCTTGCGGTTTGAAACCAAAGCAAAGGACCAATAAAATGCATACTCAGGAACTGACCCTGAACGGCCACCCGTTTTTCATCCGTTCCTGGGGCAATCCGGAGCTGCCGACATTGCTGATGATGCACGGTTTTCCCGAATATGGCGGTGCGTGGGATACGCTGGCGCAGTTGTTGACGGATCGTTATCACTGTGTCGCGCCCGATATGCGCGGCTATGGCCAAAGCTGGACCCCGGAAGGCGTGGAAAACTATGCCGTACCCGAACTGGTCGGGGATATGGCGGCACTTGTCGGGCATTTGGGCGGCGGGCCTGTCACGGTTCTGGGACATGACTGGGGCGCAGCCGTGGCCTACGGGTTGGCGCTGTTCTGCCCTGATCTGGTTGAAAAACTGATCATCATGAACGGCGTGCATCCTGTGCCGTTCAGGCGTGAAGTGTCCGCAGGTGGCGCGCAGTCGCAGGCCTCGCAGTACATGAACCTGCTGCGCTCGGACGGGAGCGAAGACGTGCTGTCGGCGAACGGGTTCGCGGCCCTGTTGGGGTTCATGAACGAAACGATGGATATGGCGTGGCTGACACCTGAAAAACAGGCAGACTACATCACCGAATGGTCGCGCCCCGGGCGGTTCAACGCCATGCTGAACTGGTATCGGGCGGCGCCGTTCAAAGTGGCCGATCCGGGCGTGCCGGTGACTGACATCCCGCAATTGCCGCCCGAAACGATGCAGGTCCACTGCCCTCATCTGCTGATCTGGGGAGTCAATGACACCGCCCTGCTTGAGGTTTCAACCGAAGGGCTGGAAGAGTTTGCCGCCGATCTGACGCGCGTGCGGATCGAAGGTGCGGATCACTGGCTGCACCATCAGAAACCCGCCGAAGTGGCCCGCGCCATTCTGGACTGGAATTAGGCCGCAGGTCTGGGGCGTATGGACACCGGCGTTTCTCCGTAATGTTTCTTGAACGCGCGCGCGAACCCTTCGGGTGAATGATAGCCATAGCGGCGCGCGATGCTGTCCACCCTGTCGCCGCGCAGCACGTCCTGGCGCGCCAGTGTCAGACGCCAGCGCCGCAGATAGGCCGCCGGCGTTTCACCCACCATTTTCAGAAACATGCCCGCGAACCGGCTGAGCGACAGGCCGGCGATCTGCGCCAGATCCTCGTTGCGCCAATCGCGGCCCGGTGTGTCGTGCATGGCGACAATGGCGCGGCTAAGCCGCGGGTCTGACAAACCCGCAAGCAGACCGGTGCGGGTGGTGCCCGCCTCGATCTGGGCGCGCAACAGGCGCACGATCAGCACCTCGCCCAAACGGTTAACGACCGAACCCGATCCGCAGCGTTGGCCCAGCAATTCCGATTGCATCAGCAGGATCAGGCCGGTAGTTTCCCGGTCCCCCGTCACGTCCAGTTCCACAAGCTCCGGCAGCGCGGCCACCAGCGGGTTTGCCGCACCGCCCCAATCCACCTCGGCCGACAACAGAACCGATTGAACCGGCATATCATCCAGATTGGCCTGCGGCCCGAACCGCACCTTTGCCGGCGCGCCATCCGGCCCCGAAACGACCACCAGTGTCGCGTCCCGCACGGCGGCGGGGTGCACGCTCAGGCTAAAGCGGTCCATCAGGGTGGTCAGACGGTCAAAACGGCTCATTCAGGTGTTTCGGTTTGGTATTTTGCATTTTTCAGATGGTAATGCTGATATGTAGGGTAAAGCAACCCATATTCCCGAAAGGACACACGATGCTTATGCCCCGCCAGAAAACCCCCGATCTGACCCTTGAAACGCTGGATCATGGCACATTTGACCTGACCACCGATGGATCGGAACGGGGCACCGTGATCTGTTTCTATCGCGGGCTGCACTGTCCGATCTGCGCCACCTATCTGACCGAATTCCAAAAGCGGGTCGCCGATTTTGCGGATCGCGGCGTAAAAACCATCGCGATCAGTTCCGACGGGCAGGAGCGCACCCGCGCGATGGCGGACAAGATCGGCGCCGATACCTTGCGCTTTGCCTATGATCTGCCCTTGGCCAAAGCGCGTGAATGGGGCCTTTATATCTCGACCTCGCGGGGCACCACATCGATCGGCATCGAAGAACCGGCGCTGTTTGCCGAACCCGGCCTGTTCATGGTGACGCCGGAACAGACGCTCTATTACGGATCGGTGCAGACCATGCCGTTTGTGCGCCCGCATTTTTCGGAACTGGTTGGTGCGCTCGATTTCGCAATCAAGAACAACTATCCGGCGCGCGGCGAATACACCGGCGCCGTTTAAACCGGCCTAGGCATGGCTCCAGTCGTCCGGATCTTGCGAATTTCCGGGCGACAGGCCAATCACATCGCCATCCGTCGAACAGCCCAGCCCCAGAACCGTGCGATTTGCATAGGAAAAATAGGCGCAAACCTGATTGATTTCCAGAATCTGGCCATCATCAAAGCCCGCGGCGCGCAGGTTTTCGATATCGTCTTTTTGCAGGGCGGCGGGGTCTTGCGTTAACATCTGCGCATAGCGCATTGCCGCCTTCTGGCTGTCATCCAAAGGCACGGCATCCACATCGCGCGCTTCAATCGCCGCGCGAATGGCATCGGCGCGCGGATCATCCCCCAAAAGCCGCTTCATCCCCGCAAAATGGTGTTCCACGCAGTAATTGCAGGTGTTCAGCGCGCTGACCCAGACGCCCAGAACCTCAAGAAACCACTTGGGAATGGTATTTCCAGAATGGTGCAGCACATATTTGTAGATCGCCATGTGCCCCTCCATCGTGTGGGGGCGCAGGGAATGCAGCATCATGATATTGTCGACATTGTTGTCGGGGCCGGTCACCCGCTGGTACAGCGTTTTGAGTTTGCCAGTGGCGGTGTCAAACGGAATGGTGGCGATCCAGCTCATCTTGCGTCTTTCTGTTCTGGTATTGGTTGCTTTCACCCTCACATGAATTTCCGGGGCAGGAAAGCTGCACCCTTGCCTGTTTTTCCCGCCCCGCATACCCGAGTGTCGTGCAGGTTCACCCTTTCCCATCGCCCCGCGCGCTGCCATAATGGCGCAAACAAACAAGAACTGAGCAGCGGTATGAACGATCTCCTTTCCGGCCAGCCGGACCCGAAACACTATGATGCCTCTTCGATCGAGGTTCTGGAAGGTCTGGAACCGGTGCGCAAACGTCCGGGCATGTATATCGGCGGCACCGATGAACGCGCGCTGCACCATCTGGTGGCCGAAGTTCTGGACAACTCTATGGACGAAGCGGTGGCCGGACACGCCACCCGGATCGAAGTGGAACTGCTGGAAGACTATTCGGTGATGATCCGCGACAACGGGCGTGGCATTCCGATTGATCCACACCCCAAATTCCCCGACAAATCCGCGCTTGAGGTGATCCTTTGCACGCTGCATGCGGGGGGCAAGTTTTCGGGTGATGCCTATGAAACTTCGGGCGGCCTGCACGGTGTGGGCGCATCCGTGGTCAACGCGCTGAGCGACAGCATGGTGGTGCAGGTCGCGCGCAACAAGGATCTTTACGAACAACGCTTTTCCCGCGGTATCCCGCTGGGACCGGTGCAAAAGATCGGCGCGGCCCCCAACCGGCGGGGCACAACCGTAACGTTCCACGCGGATGCCGATATTTTCGGCCACCACCGGTTCAAGCCGGCGCGCCTGTTCAAATCCATCCGTTCCAAGGCCTATCTGTTTTCAGGTGTCGAAATCCGCTGGAAATCCGCGATCGATGATGGCGAAACGCCGACCGAAGCGACGTTTCATTTTCCCGGTGGTCTGTCGGATTATCTGACCGAAACCCTGGGCAGTGCATCGACCTATGCCGACAAGCCGTTTTCCGGCACGGTGGATTTCAAGGAAAAATTCAACACCCCCGGCAAGGTGGAATGGGCGATCAACTGGACGCCATCGCGTGACGGGTTCATCCAGTCCTATTGCAACACCGTGCCCACACCCGAAGGCGGCACGCACGAGGCCGGGTTCTGGGCCGCGATCCTGAAAGGCATCCGCGCCTATGGCGAACTGGTCAGCAACCGCAAGGCAACGCAGATCAACCGTGACGATCTGATCACCGGCGGCTGCGCTCTGGTCAGCTGTTTTATCCGCGAGCCGGAATTTGTCGGCCAGACCAAAGACCGTCTTGCCACGGTCGAGGCACAGCGGCTGGTCGAAAATTCGGTGCGTGACCATTTTGACAACTGGCTGGCGGCCGATACCAAATCGGCGGGCGCAATTCTTGATTTTCTGGTGCTGCGCGCCGAAGAACGGTTGCGCCGGCGGCAGGAAAAGGAAACCCAGCGCAAAAGCGCCACGAAGAAACTGCGCCTGCCCGGCAAACTGACGGATTGTTCGTCAAACTCGCGCGAAGGCACAGAACTGTTCATCGTCGAAGGCGACAGCGCGGGCGGGTCAGCCAAAATGGCGCGGGACCGCAAGACACAGGCGCTGTTGCCGTTGCGTGGCAAAATTCTGAACGTGCTGGGCGCGGCTTCATCAAAACTGGGATCAAATCAGGAGATTTCCGATCTGACCCAAGCGCTTGGTGTTGGGCTGGGCAGCAAATTCAACGTTGATGATCTGCGCTATGACAAGGTGATCATCATGACGGATGCGGATGTTGACGGTGCCCATATCGCCGCGCTGCTGATGACCTTCTTTTTCACCCAGATGCGTCCGATGATCGATGCGGGGCATCTTTATCTGGCCTGCCCGCCCCTGTTCCGTCTGACGCAGGGGGCCAAGCGGGTCTATTGCCTGGACGAGGTTGAAAAGAACAAACATCTAGAGGCCGGACTGGGCGGCAAGGGCAAGATTGACGTGTCGCGATTCAAAGGCCTGGGCGAAATGGACGCGAAAGACCTGAAAGACACCACGATGAACCCTGAAACCCGCAAACTGATCCGCGTGTCGATTGACGAGGACGAACCGGGCGAAACCGGCGATCTGGTGGAACGTCTGATGGGCAAGAAGCCCGAAATGCGGTTCCAGTACATTCAGGAAAACGCGCGGTTTGTCGAAGAACTGGATGTCTAAGGGCGCGGCATTTCAACTGCCTGGCTACCCCGCCTAAAATTCATACCGCAGACGTACCAGCAATACATTCACACCGGGGTTCACATCCGAGGTTCCGGCGTTTGATTTATGTGTGATCGCAACCGAAAGCGCCGTCTTGTCATTGATCTGGCGGCCCATGCCCAGCAGGGTTCTGATTTCAAAACGGCTGCCGATATCGGTTGAAGGTTCTTCATGAAAATAGAACCCCGGCATCACACTGCCCTCGACAAACCAGCGGTTGCGCAACAGATAAAGCGCGGCAAGCCCGGCACCGGCCCAGACATCGCGGCTGGCATGAACAGTGGCGGCAACAGCCAAAGACATATCCGCGCCCCATATCCGGGTCACAGGATCGGTTTGGTATTCAACACTGCCAATCGCGCGGTCCTTGGTTTCAAGCTCGGTAAAATCGTTAATCCCAACGCCGAATATCCAGGCTTCGGCCCTAGCGGAACGCACACTCGAAAGCGTTGCGCCGAACGCGCAAACGGCGATCAAGGCGCTCCGCAACGCATGACGAAACCGCTTTGGGCGGCTCCGCACGCTCCGTTTTCCATCTTGCTTTTGCATTTTAAGATTTCCACCGTTCGCGCGCCTTTTCTCACAGACACAACCGCCCGCGTCAAACAGCAACTTTTTTGACAGTGCGACATAGGGTGAATTTACAGAGGTGTTGGCACACCGCTTTGCCGACCCTGAGACATTTCTGGCGGGCAAGGTGCAATTCTCTTTCCTTTACGCCTTTGCGCACTAATCTGCCGGTATGGTTTTTCGCGCCCTTTGCATCCTGATCCTGCTGGCCGCTTGCGGACGTCCGCTAAGCGAAAACGAAGCGGCATTCGTCGCCCGCATGAAAGGTGGCGCTATTGATACCAGTCGGGTGCGCCTGATCGAAGGTGTACCGGCGGGTTCTGTCACCTTCAAACGCCCGGCACGCCCGCGCGTAACCTGCCGCGAACGTATCCTGCCGCCGCAGGACGAACAGATTGTCACCGTCAAACCCGGCGCCATGGCTCTTTTCAACCGCGTGTTTGTCCGCAAGGATATTTTTTTCGCTGATTACATAAACGGCTATCCCGACCAGATCAGCCTGCTGGCCACAATGTTCTTTGCCCATGAAATGACCCATGTCTGGCAGTGGCAGAACCGCGACAAGACCGGGTATCATCCGCTAAAGGCCGCATCGGAACATGCACAAAGCAAAGATCCTTATCTGTTCGACATTTCGCCCGATACGCAGTTTCTGGATTTCGGGTATGAACAGCAGGCCTCGATCGTCGAAGAATACATATGCTGCCGTGCGCTGGCCAAAGACGCGCCACGCACCCAGCGGCTGCACGACATGATTTCGCAAAATTTTCCGGTGGCCCCGCTTGAGGATGATCTGCTGGGGCGGGCCGTGGTGCTGCCCTGGAAGGATGCGCAGATCAAAGGTATCTGCGACTGATCGCGGTCAGCTCTGGATGCTTTCCAGATAGGCCAGCAAGGCGGCCAGCGACCGCGGTGTCGGCGTCAGGATACCATCCACTTCCACTGGCACGGTGTCTTCGCCTGTCATCTGCGCGCCGAATTCGGGCATCGCGCGATCCTTGTGGGTGCCTTTGGAATAGCCGTCGATCACCGACAGGGTTTGAGCACGTGGAAACACGCCGCCATTGCGTGCGGCGATCTGTGTCAGGTCCGATGGCGCGGGCGACAGGCCATTGGCCAAGGGGCCGTTTCCGGTGGCTGACACACCGTGGCAAGATACGCAGTTTTCAGCGAAAATTGCGGCTCCTTCGGACGGGCCGGGCATTTCCGATGCCGCACAAGCCGCAACAACGGCAAGTGCGCCGACAGTTCCCCAGATTTTCATGCCATGTTCCCTTCTGCCAGTTTCGCGCCCTTAACGGCGCTTATTGTGTCTGGACAGATTGCAGGAAGGCGACCAGTTGCGCAATGGGGCCGCTTGTCAAAATCGGCTGGCCATTGGCGGCTTTCAGCGCGGTATCGTTACCTTCGAAAAAATCGCCGTATACCGGCATCGGGCTGCCGTGGCTGACCAGCGGGTCACGCCCGTCGATCCGCCGGACCACCCGCTCCATCGGGAATACGCCGTCGTTTTCATTACTCAAGGTCGTCAGATCGGTGGGTTTGATCACCAGAACGCCTGCCATCGGGCCCTGCCCTGTCGCTTCGATCCCGTGGCAGGTGGCGCAATGCTTGAGATAAAGGCCGGCACCTTCGGTAATGTCCTGAGCCTGTGCGCCGCCTGCCGCCAGAACCAGCCCGCACAGCAATGCGGATATCTTTGTAAACTGCATTTTCGCCTCCCGCTTTCGGGCCTGAAATTCCGGCACGGCTGCACCGGAAAGGGTGCGGAATGTCCCCTTTGACCCGCACCCAAGTCTTGTACCAAAGCGCACTTGCAGCAATGATCCAGATCAAGACTCAGCACAGGGACAGAAGAATGGCGCAATACGCAGTGATCATGCTGGTGGCAGGCATCGGCATCCCAATCCTTGCCGCCCTGAACGCCGCCCTTGGTGCGCGGATCGGATCGCCCGCGGCGGCCGCAACCGTGTTGTTTGCCGTTGCCTTCGGGGCCACCGTGCTGGTGTTGCTGGCCACAGGGCCACAGGCGCTGTCCAAAATCACATCTGCCCCCAAACACCTGTTGCTGGCGGGGCTTCTGGTGGCGTTCTACGTGCTGTCGATCACCTATGTCGCCCCCCGTTTCGGAGTGGGCAACGCGGTGTTTTTCGTGTTGCTGGGCCAATTGATCAGCGCCGCCGCGATCGATCACTTCGGATTGTTCGGCGCACAGGTTTCAACGCTGGGCTGGATGCGCCTTGCCGGGATATCGGTCATGGCGCTTGGGGTCTGGATCACTCAACTGGCGTAAGTGGCCAGCGCTTGTGTCTGCGCCCATAGCGCATCGGGCACATCGACCGGATCAGACAGGGTCTTGCCCTGTCCGGGCAGGCGCGCGCCCTTGTCCTGTGCCACCAGATCGCTGATCTCGGACAGGTGCGTGAAAAAATGATCTGCATCTGACGGATCAATCAGCAGGTAATACTGTCCCAGATCATGCGGCGGACCGTCTGCCGCCTTGAGCGCCTTGACATCGCGCGACAGGGCACCCCCAGTCAGGCCCGCTGCCAGCAATTCGGCCATCAGACCAAAGCCCCAGCCCTTGTAGCCGCCCATCGACACCAACGATCCCTTGAGCGCGGCAGCAGGATCGGTTGTGGGTTGTCCGTTTTCATCCACGGCCCAGCCTTCGGGAATGCGTTCCCCCGCCGCATTGGCCATTGTGATCTTGCCCAGCGCGACGGTTGTGGTGGACTGGTCAAACTGCATCGCAACCCCGCCCTGTCCGTCAGGCACGGAAAACGCGATCGGGTTGGTGCCCAGAACACGGGTACGCCCGCCGGGCGGTGCAACAATGGCGGATGCGTTGGTGAACCCGATGCCGATCAGTCCTCGGCGCGCGATCTGGCCGGTAAAATAGCCCAGCGATGTGCAGGTGTGGGCATGACAGATGGCCAGTGATGCGGTGCCGTTGGTGCGCGCCGCAGCGATGGCAGCGTCAAGCCCGGCGGCAAAGGCGGGCTGGGCAAACCCCAGCATGGCATCAACGCGCACGGCACCGGCGCGCGGTGTGCTGACATCGGGCGCGGCATGCCCGTTCACACGGCCCGAAAGCAACTGTTCGCAATAGCTTTGCAGATAATAAAGACCACAGATTTTGTTGCCGGTGCCTTCGGCCTCGCGCACGGCATCCGCAACCGCATCCGCAGCCGGCGCGGCAGCCCCGTGCGCGATCAGCGCTTCGCGCGTTGCCTGTTCGATCTGATCCAGCGAAACCTTTGTCATACCCTGTCTTTCCTTCCTGTCCGCGCCCAGATGTGCGCGCGGCCCGATGTTATGGTCAACCGTGGCTTGCCGTGTCGCTTAACCGGCCCGCATCCAGCCGCACAATCCTGTCCATCCGCGCGGCCAATTCCAGATTGTGGGTCGCGATCAGGGCCGACAGGCCGGTATTGCGCACCAGATCCATCAAGCTGGCAAACACCTGATTGGATGTTTCCGGATCAAGATTACCGGTCGGTTCATCCGCCAGCAACAGGCGCGGTTTATTGGCCAGTGCGCGGCAGAACGCGACGCGCTGTTGTTCCCCGCCCGACAGCGCGGCAGGGCGGTGGTCTGCCCGCGCGGCGATGCCGACAGTGCGCAGCAATTCGATCGCGCGGTTCTGTGCCTGTGTCTTGGGCACGCCGGCGGCCAGTTGGGGCAGCACGATGTTTTCCTGCGCCGAGAACTCGGGCAGCAGATGGTGAAACTGATAAATGAACCCCACATCGGTGCGGCGCACCGTGGTGCGCTGACGGTCGGACAATCCGGTCATGTCGGTGCCCCCGATATGCACCTGCCCTGCATCCGGCGTGTCCAGCAGACCCGCGATATGCAGCAGGGTGGATTTACCCGCACCTGACGGGGCGACCAATGCAACTACTTCGCCCTTGTCCACATGCAGATCGACACCGCGCAGGACAGCCACCTCATTCGGCTTGCCCGCATTGTAGGTCTTGGTCAGGCCCTTAAGATCAAGAATGCGGACGTCATTCATAGCGCAGCGCCTCGACCGGGTTCATCCGTGCGGCGCGGCGCGCCGGAAAGATCGTCACGACAAAGGACAGCCCCAGAGACAGCGTAACGGCGGACAGCACATCTTTGAGATGCAATTCGGCAGGCAGTTGGTAGATGCCGCGCACAGCCGGATCCCAGACTCCGCCGCCCCATGCGTAGTTCACGAAGGAAAAAATCGGATCGATATAGATGGCGAACAAACATCCAAGGATCACGCCAAGGGCGGTGCCGATGATACCGGTAAACGCCCCGCATATGAAAAACACGCGCAGCACCGACCCTTCGGTCAGGCCCATCGTGCGCAGGATACCGATGTCGCGCCCCTTGTTCTTGACCAGCATGATCAGGCCGCTGACGATATTCATCGCCGCAATCAGCACCAGAATCGACAGGATGATGAACATCACATCATCCTCGACCTCAAGCGCGCGCAGGAACCCGCCCGATGCATCACGCCATGTCCAAAGCTGGGCCCGTTCGCCTGCCGACTTCAGCAGATCGAAATTCATGCTGTCGACGGTTTCAGGATCGCGCACCATGACCTCAAGTTCGTCCGCAACACCTTCGCGGTTGAAAAACGCCTGTGCTTCGGCAAAGGGCAGATACACACGGGTGCGGTCGATATCATAGCGTCCCGCATTGAAAATATAGGTTACTTCATAGGCGTTGATGCGCGGGCTGGTGCCAAAGGCGGTTTTTACCCCGTTGGGTGAGATCAGTTTGATCTTGTCGCCCAGTTGCGCGTTCAGTTCCCGCGCCACCCCAGACCCGATCGCCACCCCGCGATCAAAATCGGCGATGTTGCCGATGGCCGTTTCAGGGTTCGCAATACGCGGGATTGTGGCCAGATCGGCGGCGCTGATGCCGTAGACCTCAACCCCGGCGTTGCGGTCGCGCAGGTTGACCATGACCTGCCCGCGCACCAAAGGCGCCACGCGGGTCACACCGTTCACCTGTGCCACGCGATCTGCCAAGGCACTGTAATCCTTGATCGTGCGGTCCAACTGGCCGTTGGGCAGCACATCACCGATCTTGTAAACCGTCACATGGGCATTGGAGCCAAGGATCGTATCCACAAATTCGGCGCGAAAACCTGATCGCACGGCCAGTGTGGCGATCAGGGCGAAAACGGCCAGCGTGATGCCGATCAGGCTGATCCACGTCATGACCGATACGCCGCCTTCGGCGCGGCGCGCGCGCAGATAGCGCCACGCGATCATCCATTCAAAAGGGGCAAAGGGGGCGGGTGTTCTGGCCAAGTTCGCTGTCCTGCTCGTTTGCGCGCGAAAGTGGGGGTTCGCAACAGCGGGGTCAAGCGGTGACTGACGTTTGTGCGATATTGGCGGCCCGTGCCCTGTCAGATCAGCCGCCGCCTGCGCCGGAGAAGGTGCAGCAGCATCAGCACGGCGCGGATCGCGGCCGCCCCAAGGCCAAAGCCAACGAAGGCAAACGCAGCCCCTTCCACCGTGACCGGCACCGCCGGTTTGAACGCCACCAGTGCGGCACTTGCAATATCAGGATCTGTCAGGCGCGTACCGTGATAGGCGCGCATAAACGGCCCTGCGGCAGCCAGTGCTTCCAGATCGGCGCTTCAGGCGCGCATGTCGCGCAAAGCTGCGCTGCATGTCATCACGCCGCCGCTCTACAAACGCTGTGCCGGTCATTTGCGCCAGTGCCTGTTCGCGGGTCAGCCCTTCGGCGGCGGCAGAGGCATCAAAATCGGCCACCACCTGCCCCAGTGCATCAACCGCACCGCCCAGACGCTGGGTGTATTGCTGTGCATATTCGGGAAACTGCGACAGCGTTGCCGCACTGGCAACGCCGCCCGCAAGCACCAATGTGCGCGTGATCATTTCGTCTGCTCCTGCCGCGTGGGCCATCGCCGTCTGCCGTGCGATGTGCCCTTTTGCGTCAGTCTAGCAGATCAGACCGGTCCGATCAAAATCTGAGTCAGATGTAGGTGTGGAACGACCGTTTCCCCATCATTTCCACATGATCCGCCTTGTGATGGCCCGTGTAAATCTCGTAGATTTTCTGCACCGCAGCCTCGGGCGGCAGTTCTTCGCTTTCGCCAGTGCGGCGGCTGGTCAGTTCAACCACACCGTTTTTCAGCCCGCGCGGGCCGACGGTGATGCGCCAGGGCAAACCGATCAGGTCCATCGTGGCGAATTTGCCACCGGCCCGTTCATCGCGATCATCATAAAGCGGGTCCAGCCCCAGCGCCGTCAAAGAAGCATAAAGCGCCTCGCAGGCGGCATCGGCTTCGCCGTCGCCCTGTTTCAGGTTCACGATCCCGCAATGGAACGGCGTGACCCCTTCGGGCCAGATGATCCCCTTGTCGTCATGGCTGGCCTCGATGATCGCGCCCAGCAGGCGGCTGACGCCGATGCCGTGGCTGCCCATATGCACAGGTACCTTTTCGCCGTCCTTGTTCTGAACAGTGGCGTTCATCGCTTCGGAATATTTGGTGCCAAAATAGAAAATCTGCCCCACCTCGATGCCGCGGGATGTCTTGCGCCGCGCTTCGGGGATGGCATCAAACAGGGCCGCATCATGGGTTTCATCGGTGCGGGCATAGGGTGTTGTCCATTCTTTCACGATGGCCGCACATTCGTCCCAGCTGTCATAATCCACCACTCGGTCGCCCAGTTTCAGGTTCAGGATATCGGCATCATAAAACACTTCGGATTCGCCGGTGTCCGCCAGAACCAGAAATTCATGCGTGTCATCCCCGCCAATCGGGCCACTGTCGGCCCGCATCGGCAACGCCTTCAGGCCCATCCGTTCATAGGTCCGCAGATAGCTGACCATATGGCGGTTGTAAGCATGCAGCGCCGAAGGCTTGTCCACATCGAAATTGTAACCGTCCTTCATATAGAATTCGCGGCCCCGCATCACGCCAAAGCGCGGGCGGATTTCATCGCGGAATTTCCACTGGATATGATAGAGCGTCAGCGGCAGATCCTTGTAGCTGCCGACATGGCTGCGGAAGATATCGGTGATCAGTTCCTCGTTCGTGGGGCCATAAAGCATATCGCGCCCGTGCCGGTCGGTGATGCGCAGCATTTCTTCGCCGTAATCGTCATACCGCCCGCTTTCGCGCCACAGATCTGCCGATTGCAGCGTTGGCATCAGCATCGGAATATGGCCTGCACGCATCTGTTCTTCGTGCACGATGTTTTCCACCTTTTTCAGCACCTTGAAGCCCATGGGCAACCACGAATAGATGCCCGCGCTGGCCTGTTTGATCATGCCGGCCCGCAACATCAGGCGATGGCTGACAATCTGGGCATCGGCAGGGTTTTCCCGCAAGACGGGCAAGAAATATCGGGTCAGGCGCATGGGTTTGAAACCTTTTGGCAGTCGAATGTTGCAAGGGGTCTAAGCCAAAGCTGGCAGGCCCGCAATCCGGCAATCACAATGAACAAAGGTGTTTCACCTGTTACAGGCAGTTTACGCGAAACACCTGCCAATTAGAACGATACCGGAATTAGGCAAACAGTGATCACGTCGGCGTGACACTGTGAACCGGGGCGCGATGCAGGCCGTATTCCCTACCACATGCAAGACAGCATGATTGAAACACGGGAAGGGACCCAGAAATGAACAAATTCCGCACCATCGCCGCTGCCGCCGCGACTGCCTTCACATTCGGCACCGCCGCGAGCGCCGCCGACATCGTTGACATCGCCGCCGGAGATGACCGGTTTAGCACGCTGGTCGCAGCCGTCACCGCCGCCGGACTGGTCGATACTCTGAAAGGCCCGGGTCCGTTTACAGTATATGCTCCCGTCAACGATGCATTCGCCGCCCTTCCAGAAGGCACGGTTGAAACGCTGCTGAAGCCGGAAAACAAGGGACAACTGACCAATGTGCTGCTGTACCATGTCGATGACCGCAAACTGACTGCCGGGGACATCCCCAACGGTTCGAACTATTTCAAGCCGGTGCTCGCATCCGAACGCCTGTGCATCACCAAAGGATCGGACGGTGTCACAATTGCTGATGGAACCGGTGAATCCGCGACAGTCATCATCGCAGATATCATGGCCGATAACGGTGTGATCCACGTAGTAGACAAGGTGCTGCTGCCCGGAACACGCCCCGCCTGCCACTGACCCTTTGCCAGTGTCAGATGTTGTGATCATCTGGTTGGTCCCCCCAATCTCATGATCCGGCCGGAAAGGTCCTGCTGTTACAGCAGGGCCTTTTTGCTTGTTCTGAACGTGCTTGCCCCTTGAAACCTTCGGTGGCATCGGCGATGTGTACACCTAACCAACCCGAGGATCGAATGACATTGTCAGCCCGAGATCAGCTGAAGTACTGGGGCATTGCTACGGTCGGTTTTGTCGTGGCTATGTGGCTTCTCGGTGATGTGCTGCTGCCGTTTGTTCTGGGCGGCGCCATCGCGTATTTTCTGGATCCCGTCGCGGACAGACTGGAACGGATGGGTTTGTCGCGCGCTGCCGCAACGGCGATCATTACCGTCGCCGCGGTTCTGGTTTTTGTCATTCTGATCCTGCTGGTCGTGCCAACGCTGGTGGAACAATCCGTATCGCTGTTCAACACCGCGCCCCAACTGGTGCGAGAGTTTTCGACCTTTCTGACCGAACGGTTCCCATCTTTGGTGGATTCCGAATCGACGATCCGCAAATCGCTGGTCACAATCGGGGAAACCGTGCAGGACCGCGGCGGCGAATTGCTGAATTCGGTGCTGTCATCGGCGGCGTCGGTGATCAACGTTGTGATCCTGATGGTCGTGACGCCGGTTGTGGCCGTCTATATGCTGCTGGACTGGGATCGCATGATCGAACGGATCGACGGGCTTTTGCCACGGGATCACGCGCCGGTTATCCGCCAACTGGCCCGCGATATTGACAAAACGCTGGCCTCGTTCATTCGCGGGATGGGCACTGTGTGTCTGATCCTTGGAACCTACTACGCTATCGCGCTGATGCTGGTGGGCCTGCAATTCGGGCTTGTTGTGGGTTTTGTCGCCGGGCTTGTCACGTTCATTCCCTATCTGGGCGCGTTGATCGGCGGGGCGCTGGCGATCGGGCTGGGATTGTTCCAGTTCTGGGGGGATTGGATATCGCTTGCGATGGTGGCGGGTATTTTCGTAATCGGTCAGGTCGTGGAAGGGAATATTCTGACACCCAAGCTGGTGGGAAATTCCGTCGGCTTGCACCCTGTCTGGCTGCTGCTGGCGTTGTCTGTTTTCGGGGCCTTGTTCGGCTTTGTCGGAATGCTTGTCGCTGTTCCGGTCGCCGCTGCGATGGGCGTAATCGCGCGATTTGCTGTCGGGCAATATACCCATAGCCGCCTTTATCTGGGACAGTCGGGCCAGGACAAAACCTGAAATGTCGTCACAACAGCTCAGCTTTGATCTGCCCGCCAAACCGGCGCTGGGGCGCGGTGATTTCTTCGTATCGCCCGCCAATGCGGTTGCCGTGTCGATGATTGATATGTGGCCCAACTGGGTGGGCCGCAAGCTGACTCTGTGTGGCCCCGCAGGATCGGGCAAAACGCATCTGACCCATGTGTGGGCAGCAGCATCGGGCGCGCATGTCGTGCAGGCCCAAGATGTAGGCGACGCCGATATCCCCGCCCTGTCGCGCGGCCACGTCGCGATCGAGGATGTGCCCGACATTGCCCATGACGCCGCCGCCCAAGAGGCGCTGTTCCACCTGCACAATCTGGTTCTGGCCGAAGGTCATTCGCTGTTGCTTACCGGAGTGTGCGCACCGGATCACTGGGGCCTGACATTGCCTGATCTGCAAAGCCGCATGCAAGGCACGCAGAACGCGGCACTCCAGCTGCCCGATGACACGCTGTTGGCGGCGGTTCTGGCCAAACTATTCGCAGATCGCCAGATTACGCCACCGGCTGATCTGATCCCCTATCTGATCCCCCGCATGGATCGGTCTTTTGCCCGCGCCCGCGATTTGGTAGACATGCTGGACCGTCAGTCTTTGGCGCAACGGCGCAAATTGAATCGCGCCCTTGCCAAGGAATTGCTTGGAACAGGCTGACTCTGTTACAAAAACATAACAATTCATCGTAATAAGGCCTTTATGACAAACACAGATTTTCTCAAGGCACCGTTCCCCGAAGCTGTCGACTTGCCGGATCTTGATCTGGGCGGGCCGGGCCGGTTCTTTAACCGGGAACTCAGTTGGCTGGGCTTTAACTGGCGCGTTTTGGAAGAGGCGGAAAACCCCCGGGTGCCGCTTCTGGAACGCTTGCGGTTCCTGTCCATTTCGGCCGGCAATCTGGATGAATTTTATACGGTGCGCGTGGCCGGCCTGCGCGAACTGGCGCAGGCGGGAAACACGATGCCGTCCGATGACGGGCTGACGCCTGCGGAACAATTGCTGCTGATCAACGAGGACGCGCAGAACCTGTTGCGCGCGCAGCAGGCGGCCTTTGTGTCGCTGCGCACGGAAATGGAAGCCAACGGAATCACCATTCTGGAACGCGAAACCCTGAACGAGGCTGATAAAACCTATCTGGAAGACGTATTTCTGAACCGCGTCTTTGCCGTTCTGTCGCCGCTGGCGATTGATCCGGCACATCCGTTTCCGTTCATTCCAAACACCGGCTATTCGCTTGCCCTGCAACTGGAACGCACGCGCGACAAACGTCCGCTTCAGGCGCTTTTGCCTATTCCCGGACAGATCGACAGGTTTATCGCCCTGCCGAGTGAAGAAGGTGAACACCGTTTCCTGCCGCTGGAAGAACTGCTGCTGCTACATCTGGGCAGCCTGTTTCCGGGCTACAAGCTTAAGGCGCATTTCAGTTTTCGCGTCCTGCGCGACAGCGATCTTGAGGTCGAGGACGAGGCCGAAGATCTGGTGCGCGAATTCGAAGTGGCGCTGAAACGCCGCCGTCGCGGCGAAGTGGTGCGCCTGACCCATTCAGCAGGCGCGCCGCCCAAGCTGAAAGAGGTCATCATGCGCGAATTGCATGTGCGCCCCGACGAAGTGATCGAAATTGACGGCATGATTGGCGTGGCCGATCTGGCCGAACTGGTGATTGATGCGCGCCCCGATCTGCTGTGGCCGTCGTTCACGCCACGGGTGCCGGAACGTGTCAGCGATCACGATGGCGACATGTTCGCCGCGATGCGACAGAAAGACATGCTGTTGCATCACCCGTATGAAACATTCGATATGGTGATCCGGTTCCTGCAACAGGCGGCGCGCGACCCTGACGTTGTTGCGATCAAACAAACGCTTTACCGGACCTCCAAGAACTCGCCCATCGTCGAGGCGCTGTGCGAGGCGGCGGAAGACGGCAAATCCGTGACCGCATTGATCGAATTGAAAGCCCGCTTTGACGAGGCCGCCAACATCCGGCAGTCTCGCCGTCTGGAACGGGCGGGCGCGCATGTCGTGTACGGGTTTCTTGATCTGAAAACGCATGCAAAAATCAGCACGGTCGTGCGCCGCGAGGGCAATCTGCTGGTCACCTATACCCATTACGGAACGGGAAACTACCACCCGATCACAGCCCGCATCTACACAGATGTGTCGCTGTTCACCTGCGATCCGGAACTGGGCCGCGATGCCACCAAGGTGTTCAATTACCTGTCGGGCTATGCCGAACCGGAACATCTTGAAAACCTTGCCATTTCTCCCACGACCCTGAAAATCCGCCTGTTGGATCTGATTGCGGCCGAAGCGGCCCATGCCGAAGCGGGCAAACCTGCCGTGATCTGGGCCAAGATGAATTCGCTGATCGACAGCGAAGTCATCGATGCGCTTTATGCCGCAAGCCAGGCAGGGGTGAAGATCAGCCTTGTGATCCGCGGCATTTGCGGCCTGCGCCCCGGCGTCAAGGGGCTGAGCGAAAACATTCGCGTCAAATCCATCGTCGGGCGGTTTCTGGAACATTCGCGCATCGTCTGTTTTGGCAACGGTCACGAATTGCCGGGCAAAAAGGCGCGGGTGTTCATTTCATCGGCCGACTGGATGGGGCGCAACCTGAACCGTCGCGTCGAAACCCTTGTCGAAATCAACAACGCGACCGTCAAGGCGCAGATCGTCAGCCAGATCATGGCCGCCAATCTGGCGGATGTTGCGCAAAGCTGGGTCATGTCACCAGATGGCACGTTTGTGCGCCCGGATGTGCCGCAAGGTACGTTTGCCTTCAACTGCCATCGCTTTTTCATGGAAAATCCGTCGCTTTCAGGGCGGGGTTCGGCGGGTGCGTCCGATGTGCCACAACTGACCCATACTGACGATTAGTGCCGGTTTGCGCCGCGACGGTGATTGACCCTTGCCCGTCGGTGACGCATTTTGCAGGCGCGCCGAAGAACCGGAAAACGGGGGATTGAATGAACGTGGCAGCCGAACCCGCCAACACCGATTGGGGGCCTTTCGGTCGTCCGCTTTTCAATGATGCCTCGGCCCGCGCGCTGTCGCGGGTGGGCGTGATTGATATCGGATCGAACTCGGTGCGGCTGGTGGTATTTGACGGCGCGGCCCGCAGCCCGGCCTATTTTTACAACGAAAAGATCATGTGCGCCCTTGGCGCAGGTCTGAGCGAAACCGGCCAGTTGAGCCCACAGGGCCGTGCGCGGGCGCTGGCCGCGATCAAGCGGTTCCAGACCCTGGCCGATGGCATGGGTATTCCGCCCTTGACCGCTGTGGCCACCGCCGCTGTGCGCGAGGCCAGTGACGGGCGCGACTTTTGCAGTGACGTGGAACGCGAAACCGGATTGCGCATCTGGGTGATAGATGGCGAGGAAGAGGCCCGTCTTTCGGCGCAGGGCGTATTGCTGGGCTGGCCCGGCTCTTACGGGCTGGTCTGTGACATTGGCGGGTCTTCGATGGAACTGGCCGAAATATCGCAGGGCCGCGTCGGGCGGCGGGTGTCTTCGCGACTTGGCCCGCTGGTTTTGTGCGATATCAAGGGCGGCAAGGCCGGGCGGCGCGCGCATATCAAATCGGTGATGCAGGAACTGGGCGAAAAAATGGGCCCGCAGCGCGACCGCCTGTTTCTGGTTGGCGGATCATGGCGTGCCATCGCGCGGATCGACATGCACCGGCGCGGCTATCCCCTGCACGTGCTGCACGAATACCGGATGACAGCGCGATCAGTATCGCAGACGGTGAAATACATCGAAAAATCCGACCCCGAGCAATTGCGCAGCGAATGTGGTGTATCATCGGCACGCATGGCGCTGGTGCCCATCGCCGCCGAAGTGCTGAAACGGTTGATCAGCACCTTTCGGCCCAAAGACATTGCGCTGTCCAGCTATGGCATCCGCGAAGGCATGTTATACGAACAAATGCCGCAGCGCCTGCGTGACCGGGACCCGCTGATAGAAGCGTGTCGCTTTGCAGAGGCCAAGGATGCGCGGCTGCCGGGGTTTGGCAAGGCCTTGCACAGTTTCATCATGCCGCTGTTCCAATCGGCACCGGCTGACAAGAAACGACTGATCAAGGCGGCCTGCCTGTTGCATGATGTCAGCTGGCGCGCGCATCCCGATTATCGCGCCGAGGTGTGTTTTGACAACGCCACGCGGGCCAATCTGGGCGGGCTGAAACATTCCGAAAGGGTATTTCTGGGCGTGGCCTTGCTGCATCGCTATCGCAACCGTCGCGAGGGCACGCGTTTCGAAGACCTGTATAACCTGATCGATGAAAAGAAGCAGTTGCAGGCCGAAATTCTGGGCAAGGCGATGCGGTTCGGCGCAATGCTGTGGATGGAGCCCGACGCGCAAATGGGCAAGCTACGATGGTACCCCAAGAAAAAGCGGCTGGAACTGACGCTGACGCCAGAGGCTGTGCCGCTTTACGGTGAAGTGGCCGAAGCCCGGTTTCTGTCACTGGCGGCCTCACTGGGCGCTGAAACGCATGTCAGCACCGCGGCGTAATCCTTAAAGATCTATGGATCCGTCAGGGCCAAGTTCGGGGCCAAGTTCGGGCGTTGCATCAGGCCCGATTTCTTCCGGTGTTTTCTTGCGCAGTATGATATCGCCGTTGGGCAGGATTTCAGGCGGGTGATACGCGCTCCAATCCTCGACCTGCGCCAGCAGATCAGACAAGGCAGGCCCCATCTGTTCGGCAAACCCCCGCAAGGCTGGTCCCACCTCTTCGCCCAGCCCTTCCAGATCTTTCAGGGTCGGTTCCATCTGTTGCAGGATGCCTTCCATGAACATCTGGGCACCGCGTTCCATCAGCGACAGGCCTTCGCTGTCCTGTTCCTGCGCGCTGGCGGGTACACCGGACAAGGCAATGATCATCACAAGGGGAGCAAACTGTTTCATGCTCCTCAATATACGAGATCCCGCCGTCGTTTTTAAGGGGTCAAAGATCAATATCCAGTGTGACGGGAAAATGATCTGATGCGATAAGCAAAGCATCGCGCAATTCCTCAACGGCCCAGCATGCCGGATCATCCAGAGGATGCCAGATCCGCCAGACCGGCCTTTTCTGGCGCAAATCCTGCGACACCATGATGTAATCCAGCAAGGCTTGCAGATAGCGGCCCTCGTCCTTGATGAAAAACCGCGATGTGGTCGGAAGTGCCGGAATGCGCTGCCCAAGTGCGCGCTGCGCGTGCGGATCAAACAGCGGATTGCCGTTGCCTTCACCCATCACGATTTCCACCGAAGACCGCCCGAACAATCCTTCGTATTCGTCCAGACCGGGGCCGTCATTCAGATCGCCCAGCACAATCACCGGTGTTCCCTGATCCAGATGCGCCTGCACCCGTGCCCGCAACCAGATCGCCTGGGCAAGCTGTTTGCGACGGTTCGCAATCGACAGGCGCATGATCGCATCGCGGCCACGCGCCCCGTGCGGTGCCTTTGATTTCAGATGCGCGCCGATCATCCGGAAAGCCACACCCGTTCTGGTTTCCATCGCCAGTTCCAGAGGCGGCTTGGAAAACTGAACAAGGTCTTCATGCGCGTCAATGTCCAGATCAATCCGGAACACACCGTCAAAGCGGGGCGCATCAACACCGCCCTTTTTACCGGTTTCATCCCCCTGGGGATCATGGCGCGCGCTGACCACTTCCGGATCATAGAGCAGGGCAATTTCCTGCTGGGTGTCGTTGGCAAACCCCATCACGGCCCGGTTTGTTCTCAGATCAAAGGCCGCGGCGAAATCTTCCAGCGCCGCGACTGTCGATTGACTCGGACTTTGATCGGGGGCTTCGATGATCATGATCGCATCGGCATTCAGGGCGGTAAACACGATCCCCAGGGCCTCGGCCTGCTGCGCACGGGTAACATCGCGCCGTCCCGACCACGCGCCATCCGCGACCAGTTTGCTGTTTTCGTCAAAAAGATTGGCGAACCATTCCACGTTATACGTGGCAATCCGCATCAGCCCTGCGCCTCTTTGATCGCTTCCCATGCGCGGTTGATGTCAATCATCCGTTTTTCCGCCAGCTTCACCGCCTCGGGCGGAACCCCCCGCGCGATCATCGCATCGGGGTGGTTGCTGCGCACCAGTTCGCGCCAGACCTTGCGAACAGAGCTTATCGGGGCATCGGCGCTGACCCCCAGAACGGTGTAGGGGTCGGGGTGTGCATCGGGAACGAACCGCGCGCGCAACGCCTGAAAGCTGGCATCGGGCAGACCGAAAATCTCGGCCACGCGTTTCAGAAACAGGTTCTCGTTGGGATGATAGAACCCATCGGCCATGGCGATGTGAAACAGGCCTTCCATCAGGTCGCAGAGCGTGCCCTCCTGACCGTCAAACATTTTCTGGATGCGGGTCGCGTAATCTTCGAATCCGGCAACGTCCTGACGCGCCAGATTGAACACTTTCGCCGCGCCCGCCTCGTCTTCTGCGGCGATCTGGAACACTTCGCGAAAAGCGGTCACTTCGGCGCGCGTGACCTGCCCGTCGGCCTTTGCCATTTTGGCACCCAGCGCAATCACGGCAATCGCAAAGGCCACGCTGCGTTCCGGCGGGCTGCGCAATTTGTCAAAGACAGCCGTCAGGCTTTCGCCCTGGGTCAGGGCGGCAAGGGCATCTGAAATACGGGTCCATAACGTCATGGCGCGACGATACAAGCTGCGGGGACAAGTGTCAGTGGGGTCAGCCGATTATTTTCTGCATCAGGATCAGATCAATCCATTGCCCGTGCTTGAACCCCGCCTGACGGATACATCCCGCATCAGCAAAGCCAAGACTGCGGTGAAACGCGACCGCACCGGGGTTTTGTGCGCTGATCCCCGCGATCAGGCTGTGAACCCGGTGCGCGCAGGCGGCTTTTTCCAGTGTAGCCATCAAATCGCACCCAATGCCCTGACCGCGCGCGCCTGGGCGCAGCATGACCGAATGTTCCTTGCAAAACGCGTATCCCGGCCCGGACCGGAAAGGCCCGTAAGTGGCAAACCCGACAACCGCGCCGGATGTGTCCGTTGCGACAAAAAACGGGTCGGGCGCGTTTGCAATCCTTTCGGCGATGGTTTCGGGTTGTTTTTCTTCGGTTGTGAAGGTGACAAGCGTATCGCGGATGACATCGTTCCAGATGTCACAGATGGCAACGGAGTCCTGCACTTTGGCCGCGCGTACCGGCATCACAGGTGTTGAGTGCCAGTCGGCGTTTCGATATCGGCGTGCAACCCGGCGGGCCCCTTTTCAAAAACGATGACGGACCTGTCGAGATAGGGGGCCAGTTCACCCTCAAGCCGTTCGACCTGCGGGTGCGACACGATCAGGCGCGACAACCGGCAGCCCTGCGATGTCAGCAGGGCACTTGGATGCACCGGAGACTGCCATTCGATCAGCGCCGGAAAGCAGTTGTCATAGGGCAAAATCCCGTCTTTCGGAACGGCCATGCGCCACCGCAGATCACCCCGGCTAAGCGATACGGGCACACCCGCCTGGGGTAACACGCCCAGAACTGCATCCAGATCTTCAACCTGGCAAATCCAGTTGGTCAGACGCGGCGGCCCCTGAAACCGGTCCAGATCAAACCACCGCGTCCGTTCGGGTGGCAGGGCGGACGGATCGATTGCGATGACTTCCAGATACAGCCCGTCGGCCAGACCCAGCAATTCATTGTGGGTACCAAAAAAATCATGCGCTCCGCCGGGTTGCAGGGCTACGCCAAGGCGTGATTCCGTCCAGTCTGTTGCCTCGGCCAATGTCTGGCCTGCGATGGCAATATGATCCAACCTGATGGTTTCAGTGCTCAAATTCTGTGTTCTCCCAGCGCCGTCGCCCGAAATGGCAGCGGGTTCGGCCACAACAGAGCCCATAGGAAAATGAATTTGAGAATATTTCAACTGTTTCCGGACGCAAAGCGCGTTGAAAGCGCGGGCGTCTCAACCCACCCAGACGACGACAGACCAAAGTGCCGCAAGAACTGTTGTGTAGAACGTCGCGGCGAAACCCAACCCGCGCAGCGGCGGGGACAGATGGTATCCGACCCAGAACACCAGCCGCGAAAGCGCAAAGGCAACCCCCATCACCAGCACGACAAAGCCGCCCAGCGTGGTGGCAACAAACGGCCAGATCACCAGCGCAAGCACCGCCTGTTCGGTTGTGTTGGCCAGAACCTTCTGATCGATCCATGCCGCAGAACCCGGTGCGAAATCCTGACCGTCGATGATACTGTCATCAAAGAAACGCCGCTGCGCCAGCCGAGCGATCATCGCCATCATCACCAGACCGGGCGCAAAAAAGGCGGTCAGCAGCGCGACGTTCGCGGGCATGAACGCCCCGCCCGCCAGTCGCTGCCCGCCCCAGACCACGGCCAGCGCCCACAGGGCACCGCCCGCCATGCCCGAAAGGATGGTCGGGCGTTTGCCCATCAGGCGCGCGCCTTGCGGATCAGGCGCAGAATGTCCTGCGCCGCCTCGGGGATGTTGGTGCCGGGGCCAAAGATCGCCTTGACGCCCGCGTCATAGAGAAACTTGTAATCCTGCTGCGGAATGACACCGCCGCAGATCACGATGATATCTTCGGCATCGGCATCCTTGAGGGCCTGAACCAGCTGCGGCGCCAGCGTTTTATGCCCTGCAGCCTGCGAACTGATGCCAATCACGTGCACATCGTTGTCCACCGCGTCCTGCGCGGCCTCTTCCGGTGTCTGGAACAGCGGCCCTACATCCACGTCAAACCCGATATCGGCAAAGGCGGTGGCAATCACCTTGGCGCCGCGATCATGCCCGTCCTGCCCCATTTTCACGACCAGCATGCGCGGGCGGCGGCCTTCGTCAGCGGCGAAATCCTCGACCGATTTCTGGATTGCGGCAAACCCTTCGTCGCCTTCATAGGCCGCGCCATAGACACCGGCCAGCGTTTTGACTTCGGCGCGGTGACGGCCGAATTCCTTTTCCATTGCCATACTGATCTCTCCTACGGATGCGCGGGCGCGGGCGGCATCCACCGCGGCGTCCAACAGGTTTCCGCCTTCGCTGGCGCGGCGGGTCAATTCGTTCAGGGCAGCGGTGCAGGCAGCATCGTCCCGCGTTGCGCGCATTTTCTCAAGCCGCGCCACCTGGCCCGTGCGCACCGCGTCATTGTCGATATCCAGAATGTCGATCGGATCCTGTTTATCCAGTTTGTATTTATTGACCCCGACAACCACCTCTTGGCCGCGATCAATCATCGCCTGTCGACGCGCGGCGGATTCTTCGATCCGAAGCTTGGGCAGGCCGCTGGCAACCGCCTTGGTCATGCCGCCCATTTCCTCGACTTCGTCAATCAGCTTCCACGCCTCGGCCATCAAATCTGCGGTCAGTTTTTCAACGTAATAGGAACCGGCCAGCGGATCGACCACATTGGTGACGCCGGTTTCTTCCTGCAAAATCAACTGGGTATTGCGCGCGATGCGGGCCGAAAATTCGGTTGGCAGGGCAATCGCCTCGTCCAGCGCGTTGGTGTGCAGGCTTTGGGTGCCACCCAACACGGCACTCATCGCCTCGTAGGCGGTGCGCACCACGTTGTTATAAGGATCCTGTTCCTGCAAGGACACGCCGGATGTCTGGCAATGGGTCCGCAGCATCGACGATTTCGGGTTTTTCGGTTCGAATTCCTTCATGATCTCGAACCACATCTGGCGCGCGGCGCGCAGTTTCGCGGCTTCCATGAAAAAATTCATGCCGATGGCAAAAAAGAACGACAGCCGGCCGGCAAACTTGTCGACATCCATGCCGCGCGCAATCGCGGCGCGGACATATTCGCGCCCGTCGGCCAGCGTATAGGCCAGCTCTTGCACAAGGTTCGCGCCCGCCTCTTGCATGTGGTAGCCGCTGATGCTGATCGAATTGAATTTCGGCATCTCGGTGCTGGTGTATTCGATAATGTCCGCGATGATGCGCATCGACGGTTCGGGCGGATAGACATAGGTGTTGCGCACCATGAATTCCTTGAGAATGTCGTTCTGGATCGTGCCGGACAGAACCGCACGGTCATGGCCCTGCTCTTCTCCGGTGACGATAAAATTGGCCAGTATAGGGATCACCGCACCGTTCATCGTCATCGACACCGAAACCTTGTCGAGCGGGATGCCGTCAAACAGGATTTTCATGTCCTCGACGCTGTCAATGGCCACACCGGCCTTGCCCACGTCACCGACCACGCGGGGATGATCGCTGTCATAGCCGCGGTGCGTGGCCAGATCGAACGCAACTGACACGCCCTGCTGCCCTGCCGCCAGTGCCTTGCGGTAAAAGGCGTTGCTTTCCTCGGCAGTGGAAAAGCCGGCATATTGCCGGATGGTCCATGGCCGGCCCGCATACATGGTGGATTTCACACCACGGGTAAACGGCGCCTGCCCCGGCAAGGTGCCCAGATGGGTCAGGTCGGCCATATCCTCGTCCGTATAGACAGGCTGCACGTCGATGCCTTCAAGGGTGTGCCATGTCAGGTCTTCCAGGCTGCGGTTGCGCAGTTCGGCCTTGGCCGCTTCAGCCCATTTCTCTTTTTTCGTTGTCATGTCCGTGTCCTCTTGCATTTCGGGCGATGGCAGACGTGTTCCCCGTCTTGTTCGCCCCTGTTCCCTGGGTGAAATTGGCCAATCCGTCGGCGCCTGTGCGCAGCCAGAACAGATCGTCCAGATAGGTTTCTCGCAGATGCGCGGTTTGTACGGCATCAAACGGATACCAGCGATCCGTACCGGTCAGGCCCGCGCCGTTCTGTCCGCGCTCGGCCACCATCTGGCGCAAGACATCCGGTGCTGGCGTGGCATTGCACCAGTTTCGGGCATGCGTTTCCGGACCGGCCTGCCCTGTCATCAGGGCCAGTTGCACATCGGGTTGGCCCACATAGTTTTCGAATGGCACCACGTTAATGTCCGCATGTGGCATAGCGCAGGCGATATCGGTAATCACGTCGCGCCAGCTGCGGCGCCCCTGCACCAGCCGATCAAGTTCTGCCCGATCAGGCACGCCGCGCCCGCGGGTGATCCCGTATCCCAGCGACGATGCCCAATACCGGTCCAGCGCGCGGATGGTCAGGAAAACCCTGGTTTTCCGGTCTTCAAACGCAGGTGCGAAATGGGCCAAACGCTCACCCGCCGCAGGATAAAGGGTATTTGTGTCCAGATTACCGCATACCGACCCGATCATGTTTTCGTCGCTGATCACCAGATGTGTGTGGCCCCGCGAAAAGGCCCGCGCGCAGCCCAGTTTGACCCGCCCGATCCCGCGTTTTTGAAGATCGCGGCCCGTTGCCGCCCCCGGTTTTGGCAGGATGCCGGCAAAAACCCCGCGCCGTGTGCGCCTTGGCCCCCAGAACCCTGTTCCCATCGCGTTCAGTTCAATCAGGTTGCGACGCATGTAATCCTGAAATGTCGTCGTGCCGGTACGGTGCGCCCCGATATGCAATATCACGTCCATGAATGCGCCCGCCTGTCGCCACAGGGCCGCCCAGTCCGGCCCGATCCTTGGGATGGCGGCCATCATTGCGTTGAACCTCTGACAAAGCACTTAACACAGCCGTTTTGTACAACAACGTTACGATCTGTGTTCGCATTCCGGAAATTGCCCCCTATATTGCGCTTAGCAGGAGACATTATGAAAAACACGTTAGCCCTTGTTTTAGCCGGATTTCTCGCACTGCCAGCCGGTGCGACAGGATCGGTTGATCCAGCCGAACTGCCCTTGATCCGGCCCGCTGAAAGCTCAGATTTGAGCGAATTTTTATGGATAAAGCGGCCCGTCGTCGTGTTTGCGGACACCCCGGCCGACCCGCGGTTCATCGAACAGATCGAATTGCTGGAAAAAGAGCTTGAGATGCTGGAAGTGCGCGATGTCGTGGTGTTGACCGACACAGACCCTGCGGCAAAATCCGCAATCCGCACAAAGCTTCGCCCGCGCGGCTTTACACTGGTGCTTGTTGGCAAGGACGGCGGGGTCAAGCTGCGTAAACCGGCGCCGTATACAGTGCGCGAACTGACACGGGTGATTGACAAGATGCCCGTGCGCCAGCGCGAGGTGCAGGAGCGCCGCGGAGAATAATGCGACCGCGGCCCCTGTAGGGCGGCGGATTCATTGCATGTCAGGCGGCGATGCCCTATATTGAAACAGGAAACGGGCGCATGGTGCGCCTTACCGTCAGGAGTGACCGGATATGTCGAATACACCGAAATCACCGCCTCCTAGAACTGGCCAGACCGGACCGCGTCCGGGGTACTGACGGCTGCGCCATTGGGCGCACCGATACTGGCATTTAACGTTTCAATAGCCTGATTGCCCTGATCCAGCGCTTCAAGCTTGAGCGAAATGTAATCCGTGTACATCTTGATACGCTGTTCCTGATCCATGCCGTCAAACTTGTAGGATCGCAGGTCTTCTATCATCGCCTCGATCGCGAATACCTGATTGTAATAGCGCACCACCGGGCCGATCACCTGTTCGGGCAGGATGCTGATATCGGTCAGGACCGTCTTGAACACCGTGTCATTGCGTTCGGACGGCACAAACGGGGCATAGTTTTCATCGGTTTCCATCTGCCCCACCACTTCGGCCCAGATATCGCGCAGATCGAAGCCGGGATTTGACAGAATATCCATATAATGCTGGATTTCCGCGCGCAGGGCGATTTGCAAATCTTCGCACCTCTCGCGGCGGCGACGCCGGTCGCGCCTGACTTCGCGCTGCCCGGTCACGAACCAGCCCGCCACATTGATCAGCGCCGCAATCACGGCGGCAATAATGGCCGGGCCTATCCATTCGACGGGCAGCATTCAATCTCACTCAAACTCCATGATAACATCGTCCACGGCAAGGCTGTCGCCAGCACCGGCGTTGATCTTGGATACGATGCCCTTGCGCTCGGCGCGCAGGATGTTTTCCATTTTCATCGCCTCGACAGTGCACAGCGCCTGTCCGTCCTGCACTTCATCGCCTACTTCCACGTTCACTTTTACGATCAGGCCCGGCATCGGGCACAGCAGCATTTTCGATGTATCGGGCGGCAGTTTTTCCGGCATTTTGGCGGCCAGTTCGGCCTGGCGCGGGGTACGCACGTGCACTTTCAGATCGGCACCCCGGCTGCGGATACGGAACCCGCCGCTGACCTTGCCCACTTTCAGCACCAGCGGCGCGTCATCCACCGTCAGCATCGCAAGCTGATCGCCCGGCGTCCAATCGCTGGTCACGCGGTGCGATGTCCCATCTTCAAAAGCCACGGTTGCGCCAGCCTTGTCCGCATCAATGGTCACGTCATAGCTTTGGCCCTGCACGGCGACGTTCCAGTCGCGTCCGACCTTGCGCTCGTGATTGTCCATACGGCCCGAGACTCGCGCACGGCGAATTTCGGCAACCCGGTGCATCGCGGCGCAGGACGCTGCGATCTTGCGCAAATCGGCCTCGGCCAGTTCGACGCCTTGAAATCCGTCGGGGAACTGTTCTTCGATAAAGGCGGTGGTCATGTCACCTGCCACAAAGATCGGGTGATCCATCACCGCTGCCAGAAACGGCAGGTTGTGGCCGATGCCTTCCACTTCGAAGCTGTCCAGTGCCACCCGCATCCGTTCAATCGCATCTTCCCGGGTCGGGGCCCATGTGCACAGCTTGGCGATCATGGGGTCGTAATACATGCTGATCTCGCCGCCCTCGTAGACACCGGTATCGTTGCGCACGACATGGCTGGCCTCGGCCACCTCGGCGGGCGGGCGATAGCGCGACAGGCGGCCAATGGATGGCAGGAACCCGCGATACGGGTCTTCGGCATACAGACGGTTTTCGATCGCCCATCCGTTCAGTTTGACATCATCCTGTGTGATGCTCAGCTTTTCGCCGTTGGCGACACGGATCATCTGTTCTACCAGATCAACACCGGTGATCAGTTCTGTCACCGGGTGTTCAACCTGAAGGCGCGTGTTCATTTCCAGGAAATAGAAATTCTTGTCTCCGTCGACGATGAATTCAACCGTGCCCGCGCTGGTGTAATCCACCGCCTGCGCCAAAGCGACGGCCTGTTCGCCCATGGCGCGGCGCGTTGCCTCGTCCAGAAACGGGCTGGGGGCTTCTTCGACAACTTTTTGGTTGCGGCGCTGGATACTGCATTCGCGTTCTCCCAGATAGATGCCGTTGCCGTGACTGTCACACAGCACCTGAATTTCGATGTGGCGCGGCTGGGTCACGAATTTCTCGATAAAAATCCGGTCATCCCCGAACGAACTTGCCGCCTCGTTCTTGGAACTTTGAAAGCCTTCGCGCGCTTCGTCGTCATTCCACGCGATACGCATGCCCTTGCCGCCGCCACCGGCAGACGCCTTGAGCATGACCGGATAGCCGATTTCGTTGCTGATGTTCACTGCCTCGTCGGCATCCGAAATCAGCCCCATATAACCGGGCACGGTGCTGACCCCGGCCTCTTGGGCGATTTTCTTTGACGTGATCTTGTCGCCCATCTTTTCGATGGCGCCGACAGGCGGGCCGATAAAGGCAACACCTTCAGCGGCCAGTGCTTCGGCGAATTTGGAGTTTTCCGACAGGAACCCGTATCCCGGATGCACCGCCTGCGCGCCGCTGGCGCGGATCGCCTCCATCACCTTGTCGATCACGATATAAGACTGGTTGGCGGGGGGCGGGCCGATGTGCACGGCTTCGTCTGCCATCTGAACGTGCAACGCCTGTTTGTCAGCGTACGAATAGATCGCAACGGTCGATATGCCCATCTTGCGGGCGGACTTGATAACACGGCAGGCGATTTCGCCCCGATTTGCGATCAGGATCTTACTGAACATATTTTGTCCCTTTTGGTGATGGAGTGGTCGCACGCCAAACGGCCGCGTGCCCGAAGGTGCGCGGCAGTCAGATCGTGACAAGGATGATCCGAACGCGGCGGGCAGAGGCCCGCAACGGTCAGAGGATTAGCATTTGCCGGGGTTTTGATCGCAATAGATGACGCTACCGGCGGCACCGACTGCCGCTGTGGCAAACGGGTTGGTGTCCAGCAACAGCGCTGCGCCGACACCGGCACCGGCGCCGACAAGCGCCTGTTCACCGGTCGTATCGCCACAGGCTGCG
Organism: Sulfitobacter sp. JL08; assembly: GCF_003352045.1. NCBI lineage: Bacteria > Pseudomonadati > Pseudomonadota > Alphaproteobacteria > Rhodobacterales > Roseobacteraceae > Sulfitobacter > Sulfitobacter sp. JL08. The sequence continues at coordinate 994,613 of NZ_CP025815.1, read as the reverse complement.
AGCCCGGCGCACACAACGATTGCGGATGTCCATTTGAGGATTGGCATCGGATTTTTCCTTTTTTGCCTGACTGCTCGTTTTCCACAGATGACATAACCTGGCCCAGAGGCAAGGAGTTTTGCGCCAAGGGCGGCAAATGCGCCAAGTGTCGCGCAAAATCGGCCCCGCGCAGCCCAATGGCGGCCGGCGAAACAGAAAAATCTGGCCGCCGACCGTCAAGGGAAGGGGTACGGTAGTGATGCAACTTACGCGCTGTTCGGATGGAAACAGGCGCTGCACCTGCGACACTGGCAATCAATGCGCTGCACGCCAATGGGATTGGACCCACCTGTGAATTTTGGGCTGCATTCTGCCGATTATGATGAACGTTCAGCAACATAGTGCTCAAATTCCGTCAAATACTTCGGGAAACGCCGCGCGCGCCGCCGCTTCGTTGATCTTCAGAAGCGACTCGTAATCAGCAGGATCAAACGGGTCTTCAGCTGGCACCACCTCGCGTCCGAACAGCCAGCTCAGGCGTCCGGCATCCAGATTGCCGCGTTCGAATGGCTGGTCGCCGAAATGTTCCCACAGCGCGGCCATGAATGCCGCATCGGCGCGCCGGTCAGGCGGGCGGCGGTCGGCATAGCGTTCGCGCCGGGTCAGCGGCGTGACGCCTTTGGGGTTGGGCCGCCGGATGGTGAAATGGAAATCCGATCCCGGCAGACGACCGGGAAATCCGCGGTGTTTCAGCATGAAACACCCCCTGTCGCCCCTGTCGGGGCCAGTGCGGGTTGGATCAGGGCAAGCGTTGCCGCCCGCCCTGCCCGATACTTACTTGTACTTGCCTGTATAGGCCGGTTCCTGGCTGATCGGCTCAGGTTCGACGACAACGTATTGTTCCTCGACCGGCTCTTGCGCACAGGCTGCAACAACAGCAACAAAGCTGAATGCTGCAAGTAGCTTGATGTAGTTTGACATCTGCGTCTCCTGCGTTCGGGTCGGGGGGATGCGGCGTGAACTTGCCGCACAACACCCGACATATCAGTGCCTGCCATGACGGCAGCACCGCCGGTCAATCTAGCGTAAGCGCGGGTCAAAAGATATCTGGCGCGCAGCAAGCTGTCGCCCTGTGACTCCAAAGACGCAGAAGCGGCCAGACCTGCAAAAGGCGGCGCAACATATTGTGGTTGCATCATAAACCCTCCCAGATGCAGGTGCCGTTTTCCAGCGTGAATGCCTCGAAAAACTGGGTGGCGTCGGGATCGGGCGTGCCGAATTCAACCGCACGGTCGGCAAGCGAGATGACAACCCTGCCAACATGTACCCCCTGTTCGGCTATGTAAGGCAGAGCCACGGTTTCACACAGATGGGCCATATCGGCCTCGGCGTCGGTAAAGCGGATCGTGCCACCATCGCGCGCGATCGCGGGGGCCAGAAACCGGAACCGTAACACCGGCGCGCCGACGGTTTCGTCCAGCAACACCTCTTGCAATTCCACCGCCTGACCTGACGGAACCTGCTGCGCCCGTGCGGCCGAGGCCGCCCAAAGAACGGACGCGGCAACACCGCCCCCCCAACCCCGTTTCCGGGCTCCTCCCGCTGGGGGGGCGTGACGCAGGGCAGTGCCGCGCGTCTGTTCATATGCCGCAGATGCGATCACGGCGCGGCTTCATCCTGAGTGTGAAAATCGGCGGGCGATATGATCTCGATCAACTCCATATCATCTGAATGGCGCACCTCGCGGTGTTTGATACCGGGGGGCTGCAACACGCAGGATCCCGCGCACAGCATATGTTCGCCCTGCCCCTCGTATTCGAACACCACCCAGCCTTGGGTGACATAGACCATCTGAAAGTCCAGATCATGAGAATGCCACGCCGCAGGGCTTTCCATGCCCGGGACGGCGCGGATCACATGGGCGCCATAAGCGCCCTTGGTCGCATCCCTGATGCCCAGATCACGGTATTCAAAGAACGGCCGCAGCCCCGCGCCCTGAAACTTGCCATCATCGGCATGGGCGATGGTGAAGGCCTGATTTTTGAAGAGTTGGGTCATTTCAGTTTCTTTCAGGTGCGGCGCAACAAAGGCTTACAACGGAATATTGTCGTGCTTCTTCCACGGCATCTGTTTGCGCTTCTTGCGCAAGGACGCGAAGGCGCGGGCAACACGTTTGCGGGTGCTGCGCGGCTGGATCACCTCGTCGATGAAACCGCGTTCGGCGGCGACAAACGGGTTGGCAAACCGCGCCTCATAATCGGCGGTGTGTTTGGCCAGCTTTTCAGGATCGCCCAGATCGGCGCGGTGGATGATTTCGGTTGCACCCTTGGCCCCCATCACCGCAACTTCGGATGTGGGCCATGCATAGTTGAAATCGCCCTGCAGATGTTTGGATGACATCACCACATAGGCGCCACCATAGGCCTTGCGGGTGATCACCGTGACCTTGGGCACTGTCGCCTCGCCATAGGCGAACAGCAGTTTCGCGCCGTGTTTGATCACGCCGCCATATTCCTGGCTGGTGCCGGGCATGAAACCAGGCACGTCGACCAGCGTCAGGATCGGGATTTCGAAGGCATCGCAGAACCGCACAAACCGCGCGGCCTTGCGGCTGCTGTCAATGTCCAGACAGCCGGCCAGCACCATTGGCTGGTTGGCCACAACGCCCACTGTCTGCCCTTCCAGCCGGATGAAGCCGACAATGATGTTGCGCGCGAATTCTTCCTGAATTTCGTAAAAATCGCCCTCATCCGCCAGTTTGACGATCAGTTCCTTCATGTCATAGGGGCTGTTGGGATTTTCCGGCACCAGCGTATCCAGTGAAGGTTCGATCCGGTCTGGATCATCGAAAAACGGCCGCACGGGTGGTTTTTCACGGTTGCTGGCGGGCAGGAAGTCGATCAGGCGGCGGGCTTCGGCCAGCGCCTCGACATCGTTTTCAAATGCAGCATCGGCGACGGATGATTTTTTGGTGTGGGTACTGGCCCCGCCCAGTTCTTCGGCAGTGACCTGTTCGTTGGTCACGGTTTTCACCACGTCGGGGCCGGTGACGAACATGTAAGAGCTGTCTTTGACCATCAGAATGAAATCGGTCATCGCGGGCGAATAAACCGCCCCGCCCGCGCACGGCCCCATGATCATGCTGATCTGGGGCACCACGCCGCTGGCCATGATGTTACGCTGAAACACCTCGCCGTAGCCGGCAAGCGAATCCACGCCTTCCTGAATACGCGCGCCGCCGCTGTCGTTGATGCCGATGACCGGCGCGCCATTTTCAACGGCCATATCCATGATCTTGCAGATCTTGCGCGCATGGGTTTCCGATACGGACCCGCCCAGAACGGTAAAATCCTGGCTGAACACATAGACCAGACGGCCATTGACCGTACCCCAGCCCGTCACCACGCCATCGCCCGCAGGCTTTTGTTTTTCCATACCAAAATCGGTACAGCGGTGGGTGACAAACATATCGAATTCTTCGAAACTGCCCTCGTCCAGCAGCAGATCTATCCGTTCCCGCGCGGTCAGCTTGCCGCGTCCGTGTTGCGCGTCGATCCGCTTTTGCCCGCCGCCCAGTCTGGCGGTGGCACGGCGATCTTCAAGTTGGGACAGGATATCTTTCATGGCAGGACCCTTTTGCAATGTTGCGTGACCTTAAACATTTCTGCGCTGCGGCCAAAGGCCAATTTGGCAAATTTGCAAATCATTTTCCAAAGCGTTTCTGCATAATGCAAATTTGCAAATACGCTCACTTTGAACTGATCAGTTCATTTCGTCTGGACAAGCCCGCGGCTCGGGCATAGGTCTGGGTCATGCCCGATGCGTCACCCCAGACTGCGCAAGCGCCGGCTGTTCGATTTCTGGACCGCACCACCGCTCCGCATATTGCCACGCTGATCCTGCTTGCCAGTATCTCGGCGATGGCGATGAACATCTTTCTGCCCAGCCTGCCCAACATGACCGACTATTTCCAGACCGATTACCGGCTGATGCAGCTTTCGGTGGCGGTGTATCTTGGGGTCAACGCGGTGATGCAGATCATCGTCGGGCCAATCTCGGACAAGTTCGGGCGGCGCCCTGTCCTGTTGTGGGGCTTGGGCCTGTTCCTGCTGGCCACACTGGGCTGTCTCTATGCGCCCAGCGCCGAGGTGTTCTTGTTCTTCCGCATGTGTCAGGCCGTGGTTGCCATTGCCATGGTCCTTAGCCGTGCCGTGGTGCGCGATATGTACCCGCAGGATCGCGCCGCTTCGATGATCGGCTATGTCACGATGGGCATGGCCATCGTGCCGATGATCAGCCCGGCAATCGGCGGCGTGCTGGACGAAGCGTTCGGATGGCGCGCCAGTTTCTGGGCGCTGTTCGGCATGGGCGCACTGACGCTGGTGCTGACCTATGCCGATCTGGGCGAAACCGCCGCCAAAAGCGGGCGTACGCTGGGCCAGCAATACCGCGAATATCCCGAACTTCTGCGCGCTCCGCGGTTCTGGGGCTATTCGCTGTCCTCGGGCCTGTCGTCGGGGGCGTTCTTTGCCTATCTGGGCGGCGCGCCCTTTGTCGGTTCCGAAGTGTTCGGCATGTCGCCCAGCACGCTTGGCATCTACTTTGGCGCACCCGCCATCGGATATTTCGTCGGCAATTTCCTGACCGGCCGGTTCGCCACGCGGTTCGGTATCAACGCAATGATCCAGTGGGGCTGCGGCCTGTGCAGCTTTGGCCTTGGCCTGTCGCTGTTGATTTTCCTTGCCGGACAGGGAAGCGCATTAGTGTTTTTCGGGTTGATGACCTTTGTGGGGCTGGGCAACGGTTTGTGCATCCCCAACGCCACCGCCGGAATGTTGTCGGTCCGCCCGCATCTGGCCGGTACGGCATCCGGATTAGGCGGGGCGATCATGATCGGGGGCGGTGCCGCGCTTAGCGCATTGGCGGGCGCGATGCTGGCACCGGAAACGGGCGCGCTGCCGTTGCTCTGGATCATGTTCATCACGTCGGCATTGTCCGTGGTCTGCATCCGGTATGTCGTGTTCCGCGAAAAACAACTGGGCCTTTAGCGCCCCGGCAATAGCGATTGCAGCCAGGTCTTTGCAAAGTTAGCATCAGGCAGATGCAAATTTGCAAAGGTGCGACATGGCCACCCAGAAACTTTATGCAGGCGCGAAACTGCGCGATATGCGCACCCGTATGGGGCTGACGCAAAAGGATTTCGCCGCCAAGCTGGGCGTGTCGCTGCCCTATCTGAACCAGATGGAAAACAACAACCGCCCTGTCAGCACGACGGTGGTTCTGGCGCTGGCGCAGGAATTCGGGCTGGATGTGACCGAACTCAGCACCGGTGACAGTGAACGGCTGGTCAGCGACATGCGCGAGGCGCTGGCCGATCCGGTCTTTGCCGAAGCCGCGCCGCCGCTGGCCGATCTGCGCCTGACCGCCTCGAACGCGCCGGCGCTGGCACGCGCCTTTATCGAATTGCACCGCGCCTACCGGCAAACCCACGAACGGCTTGCATCGCTGGACGAGGCATTGGGACGCGAAGATGCGCGGATGCAGGCCAGCCCGTGGGACGAGGTGCGCGATTTCTTTCATTACTGCGACAATTACATTGACGCGGTGGACCGCGCCGCGGAACGGTTTGCCACCGGACAGGAACCATCCCAAGACATCCGCGTCCTTGCATTGGCGCAGCTGAAAGCGGGCGGTGTGAAGGTCGAGTTCGTGCAACAGGCGGCTTTGCGCAGCTACGATCCGGACGTCGGTATCTTGCGCCTGTCGGCCCGTGCCGCGCCGGAAACCCAGACGTTTCAGGCGCTGTTGCAGGTGGCGCTGCTGACCCAGGACAAACTGCTGGAAGCAACGCTGGATTTCGCACGCTTTCAGTCGGACGAAGCACGCGCAATCGCAAAGATCGGGCTGGCCAACTATTATGCGGGCGCATCGCTGATGCCCTACGGGCTTTTTCTGGCCGCGGCCCAGGAATGCCGCCACGATCTTGAGGTTCTGGCGGCGCGGTTCGGGGCGTCTGTTGAACAGGTGGCGCACCGCCTGTCCACGCTGCAACGACCTGGGGCCAAGGGCATTCCCTTCTTCTTTGTGCGTGTTGATCAAGCCGGCACGATCACCAAACGCCATTCGGCAACGCGGCTGCAATTTGCCCGATTTGGCGGGGCGTGTCCGTTGTGGAATGTGCACCGCGCCTTTGAAACACCGGGGCGGTTTCTGCGCCAGCTGGCGGAAACGCCGGATGGCGTGCGTTATATTTCGCTGGCGCGGGATGTGTCCAAATCGGGGGGATCTTTCGGAGCGCCCGTGCGCCGCTATGCGATTGCCCTGGGCTGCGAGGTGAAACACGCGCGATCGCTGGTTTATGCGGACAGTCTTGATCTGGGACAGGACAGCGCATTCGAACCCATCGGCATTTCCTGTCGCATCTGCGAACGCAAGACCTGCCATCAACGGTCCGTTCCGCCGCTTGAACGGCGTTTAACGATCAAACCGAACGAGCGCGGCGTGTTGCCTTACGAGGTAAATTAAAAACAACACGCCGCGCTGCTTCACTCAGGATTTGGAAAGATAACCCCAAATTTCGTCTTTCAAGGCCGCGCGCTGCTTGCGCAATGCGACCTCGGCCAGATTGTCCATTGGTTCGACATTGGTCTCGGCCCGGTGCACGGCGCGGTTCACTTCGTGGTATTCATCCGCGAGTTTGGCAAAATGTGCATCCGTTTGTTTCAGGGTGCTGATGGCTTCCGCCTTGTCAGGGAATTCTTCGTGCAATTCGTGGGGGGTGTGAGACATCAACATACTCCGTTTTATTGTGTTGCGCATCACCCTAGCATTTTGGAATGCCCGTGTTCTTTGATACGCATCAAGTCCGGCCCGACATTTGTGGCGCGCATCACCGTTTTGCCGCCCGCCACCCGGCCTTACGCGCGTCAGCCTCGGTGCAGAACCAGCGTTCGCCCTTGGCGGTGTTTATGCCGGTTTTTTCGTAATCCACCTGCCCCGGAACGTGATAGATGCGGGTGCCTTTGGACGATATATTGCCTTTGATGACACAGTCGTCATTCGGCGCGACACGTCCGGTTGTGCGCGCGGCGCGAAACTGTTCGGGCGACTGAACGCGGCTGGCATGCAGGCCACGCGCATTCACGGCAGCGCCTTTTTCGTCCAGATCGTAATCCATCGAATAGCGGCGATAGGCAAAGGCAAGACCGGCAGACACCAATGTGCGCCCTACATCGGCCCCGTCCACGCTACAGCGTGCGACAACGCGCCCATAGCGATCGCGATCAATCTGCTGGCAGGCCGCCTTTTTGCCCTGATAAAGCGCGCGCACCTGGGCGCTGACCCATTCGCCGCAGGGCCAGTTGGCATTCTGCGCATCGGCACAATCCTGATCCGTTTCGGGCGCGTCGATCCCGAAAAGGCGCACCCGCGTCTTGCCAACATCGAATGTGTCACCATCAATGACGTGCACTCTTCCGGTGACATCAGCCAGCGCAGGGGCCAGTGATATGCTTGAAAGCGCAAGAACGAAGGCAAAACAAATTCTTAACATTGTGTTAATATGGGCCAGCCCCGGAGCCGCCACAAGCCGAAGTCACGGTCAGGCGAAACTCTGTTGCAAATTGCCATTTCGCCTGTAGCCGGCGAATTTCCAGCCCTGCAGCGGCGCCATCGCCTTGCCATTCAGGGCGGGGTCTGGCAGGTAATACACAAATGAAATGTCGCTTTAGCGAGGCCCACCATGTCTTTTCTGAAAACAATCACGAAACCTGTCGCGCGGGTCGATGCACCGGGTGTAAATCCGCCGATCTTTGACGGTTCCAAACCGTCAATGAAAACGCGGGCCACCCAGTTCTTTGCGCAAATGCTGCCGCTGTCCTATTTCAAACGGCTGCCGACAATCATCATCATCGACGCCACCAACAGCTGCAATCTGCGCTGCCCTGTCTGCCCCGTTACATTCGCCATGACCCGCAAACGCGGCATGATGAAGCTGGACGTGTTCAAGGGCATTGTGGACGATTTTAAGAACGAAGCCAAAAAGCCCGCCATGTATTTCAGCTTTTCCGGCGAACCGACAATGAACAAGGATCTGCCGGAATTTGTGGCCTATGCCCACGAAAACGGACACGAAACCTATCTCAGCACGAACTGCACCAAACTGACCGAAGAAATGTCGGAACGTCTGATCCTAGCCGGGCTGGACCGGGTAAACCTGTGCATGGACGGATTTTCGAAAGAGGCGCAGGAAGCCTATCGCGTCAATTCCGATTTCGACGAGGTCAAAGCCAACATCGAAATGTTCCTGAACACGCGCAAACGGTTGGGCACCAAGCACCCCAAATGCGTATTGCAGACGTTGCTGACCGGCTATTCCGAAACCCAGATGAAAGACATCGAAGTCTGGGCGCGCGAGGCAGGATTTGACCGCATCCGGTTCAAGACCTTCAGCATCGGATCCTACACAAGCGAAGAACAGAAGCGCGAATTCAGCCACTTTCTGCCCAAGAGCAAGGAATTGCTGCGTCACCCGACCGAAGTTGCCCGCTCGCTTTGCACCGTACCGCTTTATCAGTCGGTGGTGTTCTGGAACGGCGATCTGGGCCTGTGCTGTATCGATTACGACCGCGTCATCGAATTGCCCAATGTCGGCGAAGGCGGCTTTGTCGCGGCCTACCGTTCAGACGAAGCGGCAGCCGCGCGCAAAAAGGGCTATCTGAAACAGTTCGACATTTGCAAAGGCTGTTCCTACAGCAACGCCGAAAACATGGGCTTCAAGGTCGATCTGCACTGACAGCCGATTGATAGGACCAGATTCAAGGCGAGGCGGGAAACTCCATAATTTTCCGCCTCGTTTTTTTTAGCCAAAAGCAGGCCAGATACGCCCTATCGTTGCGATGTTTTCCAATCGGGATGAATCCAAGGCCGGTCATTGGCGCGCGGCAACGGATCAAGCCCCAGTATGTGATCCGATATCTTTTCCCCCACCATGATCGACGGCGCATTCAGGTTGCCATTGGTGATGCGCGGGAAAATGCTGCTATCGGCCACACGCAACCCGTCCACCCCGATTACCTGGCCCTGCGGGTTGACCACCGCGTTTTTGTCCGAGGCACGCCCCATCCGGCAGGTGCCACAGGGGTGATAGGCGCTTTCGACGTGTTCACGGATGAACCCGTTCAGTTCATCATCTGATTGCAACGCCGCGCCGGGCTGGATTTCGTGTTTGACGAAGGGTTTGAATGCCTCTTGGGCGAAAATTTCACGGGTCAGGCGGATACAGGTGCGAAAATCTTCCCAGTCCTGCGGATCGGACATGTAGTTGAACAGAATGCGCGGATCGTCTTTTGGATCGGCAGAGCGCAACGTGACAGCCCCGCGTGACGCGGACCGCATCGGGCCGGTATGGGCCTGAAATCCGTGCCCCTCTGCTGCCGCCTGCCCGTCATAGCGCACCGCCATCGGCAGGAAGTGATACTGAATGTCCGGATAGGGCACGCCCGCACGGCTGCGGATGAACGCCGCGCTTTCAAACTGGTTGGATGCACCAAGACCGGTTTTGGTGAACAGCCATTGCGCGCCGATCACACCCTTGCTGATCAGGTTCCAGTGCTTATAGAGCGTAATCGGCTGGCTGGCCGCCATTTGCAGATAAAGTTCCAGATGGTCCTGAAGGTTGGCGCCGACACCGGGGCGGTCGGCGACAACGTCGATGCCGTGTTCGGCCAGATGTGCGCCCGCCCCGATCCCCGACAACATCAGAAGTTTGGGCGAATTGATCGAGGATGCGGCCAAAATCACCTCACGGCGGGCATGGATCACTTCAACGCGCCCGCCTCGTTCGATTTCAACACCGGTGGCCTTGCCGTCAGTGATCACGACACGCCGCGCGAGGGCGCGCACAAGATCGCAATTGGGATGCTTCAACGCCGGACGCAGATAGGCATTGGCCGCTGACCAGCGCCGGCCGTTCCAGACAGTCTGCTCCATCGGGCCAAAGCCTTCCTGCTTTTCCCCGTTGTAATCACCGGTCACCTCGTATCCCGCTTGCTGGCCACTTTTGACAAAGGCCTCGTATAGCGGGTTCTGTCGCGGGCCGCGGGTGACGTGCAGCGGGCCATCCTTGCCGCGCCATTCGGTATCCCCGCCATGGCCGCCATCGTGCCAGTGTTCCATCCGCTTGTAATAGGGCAGCACATCGGCATAGGCCCAGCCATCGGCGCCCGCTTCGGCCCAGTGATCGAAATCCATTGCATGGCCGCGCACATAGACCATCCCGTTGATCGAAGATGACCCCCCGATCACCTTGCCACGCGGACAGGCCAGGCGGCGCCCGCCCAGATGCGGCTCGGGTTCGGATTTGTAGCCCCAGTCATAGCGCTTCATGTTCATCGGATAGGACAGGGCGGCAGGCATCTGGATGAACGGACCGGCATCGGTACCGCCGTGTTCGATCACCAGAACCGAAGCCCCTGCCTTGGTCAGCCGATAGGCTATGGCACATCCCGCGCTGCCGGCGCCGACGATGACAAAATCGGCCTCCATCATCCGGCCTCCGGATGGGCCAGCGCGCTGTAGCTGATCATGACATGTTCGCGATAGGCCGGACGCGCGGACAAACGTGCATACCAATCCGCGACACGCGCAAGGGGTTTGCGTCGAATATCAATGTCATAATAGCGATGCATCAGATGGCCTGCGATCACATCGGCAAGGCTGAACTGATCCCCCGCAACGAAATCGCGCGTCACAAACACATCCTCCAGCTTGTCCAGTTCAGTTTCGAACGCGACAATGGCCTGTGACAGTGCGGCCTCGTCCCGGTCGTTGGCAGAAAACCGGACGCGGGGCCAGAAAATCGGCGTGGTAAAGCCCAATGCAAGGGACAGTTTGGACCATTCGGCCCACATATCGACCTGCGCGCGCGCCGCCGGATCAGCAGGCCAGAACGCACCGCCATCGCCATAGCGCGACGCCAGATAACGCAGGATCGCACAGCTTTCCCAGATCACGACACCCCCGTCGCGCAGGACAGGCACACGCCCGTGCGGCGACATGGCGCGAAATTCGGGCGTACCGGTGCCGCCGTGCACATGGCCGTAATCCAGCCGTTGTGCGGACAGGCCCAGTTCGGTCAGGCCCCACATCACGGCTTGCACATTTGATGAATTGGCGCGCCCATAGACGGTCAGTTCCGGGGTCTGTGTCATTGGTTTGCCCTGCCCCGCAGGCGCGCGTTCCGGTGCGCAATGCGGGATCGTTGTTTGAGGAAGATCTGGAACATGGCGCTGCTGCTATCCGATCAGTCGCCGCGCGGAAAACGCTGGTTTTCCTCGACCACGTTCAGATCCATGTGGTTGCGCATGTAGCGTTCCGATGCTTTTTGCAGCGGTTGGTAATCCCATGGATAATACCCGCCCTGGCGCAACGCTTCGTATACAACCCAGCGGCGGGCCTGGCTTTCGCGGACTTCGCTGTCGAACCGGTCCAGATCCCATCTGGCGTCGGCCTTGGCGCGCAGGCTTTGCACTGTGCCCTGATGGTCGGGGTGATCTGCCAGATTGGTCAGTTCATGCGGATCAGCATCCAGATCGAACAGCTGGTCGGGATCCAGCGTACAGCGGTTGTATTTCCACTTTCCATAGCGCAGGGACACCAGCGGCGCGTAGGATCCTTCGGCGGCGTATTCCATCGCCACAGGGCTGGTGCGCTGCCCGCCCTGCCCCAGATGAACAAGGCTTTCGCCGGTTGTCCATGGCATCACCTCGTCCATGCTGACCCCTGCCAGATCACACAGGGTCGGGCACACGTCGATTGTCGAGACAGGCGTTTCCACCAGTTCGTGTTTCATCACACCAGGCGCGCAGATCATCAGCGGAACACGCGACGACCCTTCGAAGAACGACATTTTGAACCACAATCCGCGCTCGCCCAGCATATCGCCGTGATCTGACACAAACAGGATGATCGCCTCTTGTCCGGTCGTTTCCAGCGCTTCCATCACCTCGCCGATCTTGTCGTCCAGATAGCTGATATTCGCGAAATAGGCGCGCCGCGCGCGCTGGATATCATCTGCCGTAATGTCAAAGCTGCGCCAGTCATTGGCATCGAAAATGCGTTTTGAATGGCTGTCCTGTTTTTCATAGGGCATCGTGCCAATTTCGGGCAGCAGATGATCGCAATCGGCGTACATGTCCCAGTACTTCCGGCGCGCGACATAAGGGTCATGCGGATGGGTAAAGCTGACCGTCAGGCACCATGGCCGATCATCGTGTCCGCGCGCCAGATCGTACACCTTGCGCGTGGCGTTGTAGGCGACCTCGTCGTCATATTCCATCTGGTTTGATATTTCGGCCACGCCCGCACCCGTGACAGAGCCCATGTTGTGATACCACCATTCTATACGTTCACCCGGTTTGCGGTAATCAGGCGTCCAGCCGAAATCGGCGGGGTAGATATCGGTGGTCAGGCGTTCTTCAAAGCCGTGCAATTGGTCAGGGCCGACAAAATGCATCTTGCCTGACAGGCAGGTCTGATATCCCGCACGGCGCAGATGGTGCGCGTAGGTCGGGATACTGGATGCGAATTCGGCGGCGTTGTCGTAGACGCGCGTGGCGGATGGCAATTGCCCCGACATGAAAGATGCCCGCCCCGGTGCGCAAAGTGGCGATGCGGTATATGTGTTTGCAAACCTTGTGGACCGGGCGGCCAGCTTTTTCAGGTTTGGCGCATGAAGCCAATCGGCAGGTCCGTCGGGAAACAGCGTGCCGTTCAACTGGTCAACCATAAAAATCAGGATGTTGGGCGCGCTCATTTCTGTTCTTTCAAGCATTGGCGGACAGTTTCGAGGATCAGGTTGATTGCGTCTTCGGCGCGCATCGGGCGCTGGCGCAATGCCTGACGGATATAAACGCCATCGATCATCGCCCCGATGGTTTCGGCGACAGGTTCGGGATCATCGACCATCTTGCGCAAACTGGCCATCAGGTTGGAATGCAACCGGCGCTGGTAAATGCCCAGCAGGCGGCGCACCTCTTTTGATTTGTGGGCGTGGACATAGAAATTCAGCCATGCGGCGACAATATCGGGGCGAAAATTGCTGGATGAGAACGAGGCGCGCACAATCGCCTCGATACGTTCCGAAGGGCTGTTTGCCATGCTCATCGCGCCACGCACTTCGGCCCCGTAAAGGTTCAGGATATGGCGCATGGCGGCCAGCAGCATCTGGTCCTTGCTGCCGAAATAATGATGGGCCAGCCCGCTGGACATACCGGCGCGTTTGGCGATCTGGTTCACCGTCACATCCAGTGTTCCAAGCGTGCCAATTTCTGCAATCGTCGCTTTGACCAGCGCGTCACGCCTGATAGGCTCCATCCCAAGCTTGGGCATTCACGACTCCGTTCTGTGCGAAAAGACTGGTGAACGCTAACGGAAATATAATTGACGCGTCAATCAATAAAAAACTACACTGCATGAAATAAATACCAAACGGGAGAACACCATGACCATCAAATCCACCTTATCCGTGCTGGCCCTTCTGGCTGCCACGCCGGCACTTGCCGATTGCGACACTGTCACCTTTGCCGATGTCGGATGGACCGACATCACCGCCACCACAGCCGCGACCAGCGTTGTACTGGATGCGCTGGGTTATGAAACTGACATCAAAGTGCTGAGCGTGCCGGTGACATACACGTCTTTGGCCGCAGGCGACATTGATGTGTTTCTGGGCAACTGGATGCCGACGATGGAAGCCGATATCGCGCCCTACCGCGAGGCCGGCACCGTTGATACCGTCCGCGCCAATCTGGAAGGCGCGAAATACACGCTGGCCGTGAACAAGGCTGCCGCCGATCTGGGCATCGCGGATTTTTCCGATATTGCCAGCCAGTCGGACGCGCTGGAAGGCAAGATCTACGGCATCGAGGCGGGCAATGACGGCAACCGCCTGATCCAGTCGATGATTGATGGCGATGCCTTTGGACTGTCCGGTTTCGAAGTTGTCGAAAGTTCAGAACAGGGGATGCTGGCGCAGGTCGCGCGGGCCGACCGCAAGGATGAACCGGTTGTGTTTCTGGGCTGGGAACCGCACCCGATGAACGCCAATTTCGAAATGTCCTATCTGACCGGCGGCGATGATTTCTTTGGCCCCAATCTGGGCGGCGCCACCGTTTATACGAACACTACTGCAGGCTATGTCGATGCCTGCCCGAATGTTGGTAAATTGCTGACCAACCTGGAATTCACGCTGGCGATGGAAAACGAGATCATGGCGATGATCTTGGATGACGGCATGAACCCTGAAGAAGCCGCCGCCACATGGATCGAAAACAACATGGGCGTGCTGGACGGCTGGCTGGCCGGCGTAACCCACAAGGATGGCAGCGACGGTCTTGCCGCTGTGAAACCAGTTCTGGGCAAATCCTAGAACCTCCAGGCGGCCCGCACATTCTGCGGGCCGCTTCGTTTTTGCCACCTGCGCGCCCCGCGCACCCACCCCAAACCGATGAAGGCCCGCTATGGAATGGCTGACTGACCAGAAAATACCGATTGGCAAGTGGGCAGCTGGCCTGTTCGACTGGCTGCAAACCCACGGCGCATGGTTCTTTGACGGCCTGTCCGAAGCGATGGAAGCGTTGATTGACGGCATTTTGTGGGTGTTGCAAACGCCGCATCCGCTGATTGTCGTCGCAGCCTTTGCCGCGCTGACCTATCTGTTGCAGCGCAGCTGGAAGCCGACCGTACTGATCGCGCTGGGGTTCCTGTTCATCCTGAATCAGGGCTATTTCGAAGAAACCACCGAAAGCCTGACGCTGGTCTTGTCGGCCTGTGTCGTGTGTATGGGTGTGGGTGTGCCCATCGGCATTGCTGCCGCCCACCGGCCCAAACTGTATCAGGTGATGCGCCCGATCCTTGACCTGATGCAGACGTTGCCAACCTTTGTTTACCTGATCCCCGCGATTGTGTTTTTCGGCATCGGCATGGTGCCGGGCCTGATCGCAACGGTGATCTTTGTGCTGCCCGCACCGATCCGGCTGACCCATCTGGGGGTGACATCGACACCCCAGCCTCTGCTTGAGGCGGCGCAGGCGTTCGGGGCCACCCCGCGCCAGACCTTGTGGAAGGTCGAACTGCCTTATGCGTTGCCACAGATCATGACCGGCCTGACACAAACCATCATGCTGTCCCTGTCGATGGTGGTGATCGCCGCGCTGGTCGGGGCGGACGGGCTGGGCGTGCCCGTTGTGCGCGCCCTCAATCAGGTCAATACGGCCCTTGGATTTGAAAGCGGGTTCATCATTGTGGTTGTGGCCATCATGCTGGACCGGATGCTGCGCATGGAGCAGAAATAATGGCCGTTGCCGTCGATTTTCAGGAGGTTTGCATCGTCTTTGGTGACAAACCGCAAACCGCCCTGCCGCTGATGGATGCCGGGCAGGAACGTGGCGAGATTCAAAGCGAGACAGGTCAGGTTCTGGGGGTGCACAATTGTTCGCTGACCGTGGAAGAAGGCGAGATTCTGGTGCTGATGGGCCTTTCGGGATCGGGCAAATCCACGCTGTTGCGCGCTGTGAACGGGTTGAACCCGGTGGTGCGCGGGCAGGTGCAGGTGCGCGGCGAAAACGGGCTGGTCGATGTGACCAACGCAGACGCGGACACTTTGCGCAAAATCCGGCTGAATTCCGTGGCGATGGTGTTTCAGCAATTCGGGTTGCTGCCATGGCGCACGGTGCGCGAAAATGTCGGCCTGGGTCTGGAACTGGGCGGGATGGACAAATCCGAACGCCGCCAGAAAACCGATCAGCAGCTTGAACTGGTCGGGCTTTCGGACTGGGCCGATCGCAAGGTCGGGGAATTGTCGGGCGGGATGCAACAGCGCGTCGGCCTCGCGCGCGCCTTTGTCACCGATGCACCAATCCTGCTGATGGACGAACCGTTTTCCGCGCTGGACCCGCTGATCCGGACCCGGTTGCAGGACGAATTGCTGGATTTGCAGCGCGCACTAAAGCGCACGATCATTTTTGTCAGCCACGATCTGGACGAAGCGTTCAAGATTGGCAACCGCATCGCCATCATGGAAGGCGGGCGCATCGTGCAATGCGGCACCCCGCAAGAGATTTTTTCAGCTCCGGCCACCGAATATGTGGCCGATTTCGTGGCCCACATGAACCCTCTGGGTGTGCTGTGCGCGCGCGACGTGATGGAACCGGCGACCGACGCCGCCAAGCAAACCGTGGCGCCGGATGCCGATATTCGCGATGTGATGGCACAGATCAATTCGGTCGCCGCGCCGATTGCGGTAAAGGATGAAACCGGCCGCACACTGGGTCAGATCACCAAGGACGGTATTCTGGCCAAACTGCTGGATCCGCGCGGATAAACGCCGCGCGGTCGGTTTGGTTCACACCTTGGTTGCAGGTGCGGGCGGCGCGACGACGCGGCGTTTAAGCATGGCTTCGCGCCATGTCAGGAAGCTGATCGATCCCATGATGATGCACCCGCCCAGCACCACCCATCCATCTGCGGGCTCACCAAACACGACCGCGCCCAGCGTCACCGCCCAGACCAGTTGCAGGAACGTAACAGGCTGTGTCACCGTCATCGGCGCGGCCTGAAATGCCAGTGTCATCGTGTAGTGCCCCGCCGTGGCAAAACAGGCGACAGCAAACAACAGCGTGATCTCACCCAGTGTCGGTGTGACCCAAACGGCCGCCGCGAATGGCGCCAGCCCGATTGTCACCCAGACCGACAGCATCGCAACCACAACCACGGGCGACAATTCATCGGTCAGGATTTTGGCCAGCAGGTAGGACGCCGCAAACACAACGGCGGCAAACAGCATCGCCAGGTGGCCCATGTTCACTTCACGGAAACCGGGGCGCAGGATGATCAGCGCGCCCAACAGCGCCGCCGCGACCGCCAGAATGCGCCGCAAAGCCAGTTTTTCGCCCAGAAACAGGGCCGCGCCGATGGTCACGTAAACCGGCGATAGGTAGTTCATCGCCGTCACCTCGGCCAGCGGGATCTGGGTCATGCCGAAGAACCACAGCATCACGCCGATGGAATGCACTGCGCCCCGCGCGCCGAACAATGTCCACTGGCGGCGGCTGACCCGCGCCCGCAACAGCGGCCGGATCATCGGAACAAGAAACACAAGCCCCAGCAGATAACGTAAAAACGCCGCTTCGGGGGCGGGTATACGTGGCCCCAGAACCTTGACCAGGGCCGTGACCGCCACAAAACACAGGCCGGTCACGAGCATCCAGAATACGCCCAGTGCAGGCCGGGAAAGCGCGGGTGGTGTCATGGCTGCATGAACACCCATTCACGGACCGACTGCAAGATGTCACATCAAGATTAATTTGGCCGCAATGGCCCACATGGTCAGGCCGATGATCACGTCCAGCGCCTGCCACGTGCGCGGTCTGGCAAAAAGCGGCGCCAACAGGCGCGCGCCGTAGCCAAGTGCAAAGAAAAACGTGAAACTGGCAGTCACTGCCCCGGCCCCAAACGCCAGTCGGTTGTCATATTGTGCCGAGATCGAGCCAAGCAGGACAACAGTGTCCAGATAGACATGCGGGTTCAGCCATGTCAGCGCAAGAAGCGTCAGCAGGGCTTTGCGCAGGGATTGTCCGTCGCGGCCTTTGCTGTCCAGAATTACCCCACCCCGCCAGGCCGCCCGGAAATTCATCGCCCCGTACCAGATCAGAAACGCTGCCCCGCCATAGCGCATCAACGGTTCGAACCACGGCAGTTTTTGGGCCAGCAGGCCAAATCCCGCCACGCCCGCCGTGATCAACAACGCATCGGACACCGCGCAGGTCAGGCACACCCAGAACACATGCGCGCGATGCAGCCCCTGACGCAGCACAAAGGCGTTTTGCGCGCCAATGGCCAAAATCAACGACAGGCTCAGCGCAAAGCCGGGCAGAAAAGTATCATACATTTTGAAACGGGTCCTCTTGGGGTCCGGGTTTGACTATGTTCTGCTTCCCCATTAATCAAATTAAAGACATTTACGTATGATTAGAGTTTCTAATGCAGTTCGATCCCAACCATCTGGCCGCGCTTTGTGCCATTCTGCGATCAGGCAGCTTTGATCAGGCGGCGGCCGACCTGCGCGTCACGCCCTCTGCGGTATCGCAACGGCTGAAAGCGCTGGAAGACCGGATGGGGGCCACGCTGGTGCAACGCGGGCCGCCCGCACAGGCGACGCCGCTGGGCCGCCGTCTGGCCAAACATGCCGAAGATGTTTCTCTGCTGGAAGCGCAGCTGGCGCGTGATCTGTCGCCGCAACATAATGACAGGCTGACAACCGTGCGCTTTGCCCTGCCCGCAGATTCACTGGGCACATGGGTGATCCCCGCGCTCGCCGCCGTTCCCGATCTGGGGTTCGATCTGGTGATCGATGATCAGGATCACAGTGCGGACTGGTTAAGGCGGGGCGACGTGAATGCCGCGATCACATCGCGCGCCGCCCCCGTCACCGGACATGACAGTATCCCCTTGGGATCATTGCGCTATATTGCAACGGCCAACCCGACCTTTGCAGCGCAGCGGTTCACCAAGGGCCTGACAGCCGATGCGTTTTCGTGCGCCCCGATGATGACCTTTCACCAGAAGGACCAGTTGCAGCATCGCTGGATCAAAACCCTGACCGGGCGCAAGATCAACCCGCCCAAACATGTGCTGCCGTCTACCCACGCGTTTGTCGACGGGGCTTTGGCGGGTCTGGGCTGGGGTATGAACCCCGAACCACTGGTACGCCACCACATTGCAAGCGGCGCGCTGGTTGCGCTGGCCCCCGATCTGCCGCTTGATACGCCGCTTTACTGGCAGGTCAGCCGGATCATGGCCCCGGCACTGGCCCCGCTCAGCGCTGCGATCAAGCAGGCGGCGCGGGTTGCCCTGATCCAGCCCTAAGCCGTCTTGCACCTTCTTTGCCGCCCCGCCAAACTGTGCCCGACCGACAGGAGACATCGACATGTTCGCCAAGGACACCCTGACCTATGCGCCCCACCCTCTGCCCGACCGTGCAGAGATGACGGATGCGCAAATGCGCGCGGCGGCACAGGCGTTTTATGACAAAATGCGCCAACGCCATTCGGTGCGCGACTATTCCGACCGCCCGGTTGCGCGCAACGTGATCGAAAGCTGTATCCGAACCGCCGGTTCGGCCCCGTCCGGCGCCAACCACCAGCCCTGGCACTTCGTCGCCGTTTCAAATCCGGCGATGAAGCAACGTATCCGCGCCGAAGCCGAAGACGAAGAACGCCGCTTTTACGAAGGCGGTGGGGGCGATGAATGGATCAAGGCGCTTGAGCCGATCGGCACGACAGCCGACAAACCGCATCTGACCATCGCACCGTGGCTGATTATCGTCTTTGCCCAGCGCTGGGGCGAATTTGACGATGGCACCCGCTATAAAAACTACTATGTGCCCGAAAGCGTGAACATCGCGACAGGGTTTCTGCTGGCCGCGCTGCACCATGCCGGATTGTGCAGTCTGACGCACACACCCAACCCGATGAAGTTCCTGAACGGCGCGCTGGGGCGGCCTGCTTCTGAAAAACCGACGATGATCATCGCGGTCGGTCATCCCGCAGCTGATGCAACCGTGCCCGGCGTGGCCAAGATCAAGAAACCGCTGGACGAAATACTGACCGTGCTGGATTAAACCAGCACCGGCATCACAGCTGTTCCATCACCTCGTCAGAGGCTTCGAAATTCGTGGTCACGCGCTGGACGTCATCATCATCTTCCAGCGCATCGATCAGACGCATCAGCTTTTGCATCCCGTCCAGATCCATTTCGGTGGTGGTTGTGGGGCGCCAGACCAGCTTGGTCGAGTCACTTTCCCCCAGTTCCGCCTCAAGCGCGGTCGACACTTCGTTCAGCGACGTATCCTCGCACCAGATCACATGCCCCTCTTCGGTGCTTTCCACATCTTCGGCACCAGCCTCGATCGCGGCCATCAGAACGGTATCGGCATCGCCCACACTGGCCGGATAGGTGATTTCGCCCTTGCGGTCGAACATGAACCCGACGCTGCCGGTTTCCCCCAGATTGCCGCCGCATTTGGTAAAGGTCGAGCGCACGGTGCTGGCGGTGCGGTTGCGGTTGTCTGTCATCGCCTCGACAATCACCGCCACGCCATTGGGGCCATAGCCTTCATAGCGGATTTCTTCGTAATCATCGCCTTCACCGGCCTGCGATTTCTTGATTGCGCGATCGATCACGTCCTTGGGCAAAGACTGGCTTTTGCCCTCCTTGATCGCCATGCGCAAACGCGGATTGTTGTCGGGATCGGGATCGCCCATTTTGGCCGCAACGGTGATTTCCTTGCTCAGCTTGGAAAACAGTTTGGAACGAACTGAATCCTGACGGTTCTTGCGGTGTTGGATGTTTGCCCATTTGGAATGGCCGGCCATGGTACTCTCCGATGTGTTCTGCTGTGTCAGCGCGGGTGTCGGTGTCATAATCAGAGCCTGCCTGAGAGGCAATCCCCCTGCACGCGCCACGGGCAGCACAAAACCGCATAGCTCTCTGTTATTGCTGGTTACATGGACGGCGCGTTTGCGGTAATTGAATCCCATGACCCTTGATCAGATCATCCTGTTTTCCCTCTTCATCGCCGTTTTCGCCATGCTGTTGTGGGGCCGCTTCCGCTATGATCTGGTGGCGTTTTCAGCGCTGATGCTGGGTGTGGTTCTGGGGGTTGTGCCGGTAAACGATGCGTTTTCGGGCTTTGGCCACCCCGCAACCATCATTGTGGCGCTTGTCCTGGTGGTGTCCGCGGGGCTTGTGCGCTCGGGCGCGGTGTTTCTGATCACCCGGACGATGGTTGACAGCAGCCGCGCGCTGGGCAGCCATATCGCGATCATGGGCGGTATCGGCGGCGTGTTGTCGGCGTTCATGAACAATGTTGCGGCCCTTGCGCTGTTGATGCCGGTTGATGTTCAAACCGCGCGCAAGGCGGGGCGCAGCCCCGGATTGTCCCTGATGCCGCTTAGTTTCGCGACCATTCTGGGGGGCATGGTCACACTGATCGGCACACCGCCCAACATCATTATTGCCGCCATTCGTCAGGATGCGCTGGGCGCGCCGTTCAAAATGTTCGATTTTGCGCCCGTGGGCGGGATTGCTGCCATCGCGGGGCTGATCTTTGTTGCCCTGATCGGCTGGCGCCTGATCCCCGCCCGCGAAGACGCCGGCGCATCAACCGCCGATCTGGCACAATATATCGCCGAACTGGTGGTGCCGGACGAGGCAAAGATCATTGGCCAGCGCCTGGCTGAACTGGAAGACGTCGCCCATAGCAGCGATGTGGCGATCCTCGGGCTGATCCGTGATGGTAAACGGCGCTACGGCACGGCGCGCAATACCGTGCTGAAGGCCGGCGATTCCCTTGTGCTCGAGGCGACGCCGGATGCGCTGGATGAATTCCGCACCGCGCTCAACCTCGCCTTTGCCGATGCCAAACGCTCTGAACAGCTGAACGCGGATGCCGAAGGGCTTGATATTGTCGAGGTCGTCGTGACCGAAAGCGCGCGCATCGCGGGCAAGACCGCGCAGTCCATCGGATTGTCCTGGCGCCAGCGCACCGTGCTTATGGGCATTTCGCGTGAAGGCACGCGCATCACCAATGAAATGCGCAAAACAGTGATCAAGCCGGGCGATATCCTGTTGTTGCTGACCCCGCGCGACACGGCAAGCGATGTGACCGACTGGCTGGGATGCCTGCCGCTGGCAGATCGTGGTCTGGCCGTCACCGAAAACAGCAAGGTGTGGCTGGCCATCGGCATCTTCGCCGCCGCCGTCGCCGCCGCCAGCTTTGGCCTGATCTATCTGCCGATTGCGCTTGGGCTGGTGGTCATCGCCTATGTGCTGGCCAGAATTGTCCCGCTGTCCGAACTATATACCCATATCGAATGGCCGGTTGTGGTGCTGCTGGGGTCAATGATCCCGCTGGGCGCCGCACTGGAAAACGCCGGCGGAACCGAACTGATCGCCGGCGCGATTGTCGATCTGACCCTGGGCATGCCCGCGTGGATGATCCTGACAGTGCTGATGGTGGTCACGATGACATTGTCGGATGTGCTGAACAATACGGCCACCACGATCGTTGCCGCGCCGGTCGGCATCCAGATGGCCCATTCCCTGAACGTTTCCCCCGATCCGTTCCTGATGGCCGTTGCCATTGCCGCCTCCTCCGCCTTCCTGACCCCCATCGGCCACAAGAACAACACCTTAATCCTATCTGCAGGCAACTATCGCTTCGGTGATTACTGGCGCTGTGGGTTACCCTTGGAGATCATTATCGTGGCTGTATCGATCCCCGCGATACTGGTGTTCTGGCCTTTATAACATGACAAAAAAGGTGGTTGCAGCGGTGTCGGCTGGGGTACCCAAGCGGTACACATCAAGCACCCCTCAGCGCCCCGCACAGCGCCTCTTACAGCGCAGCGTAGGGGTATAGGTAGAGACCACCGGCACCCCATGGGCACCCCCCGCCACCCCCCGTGTACCTTGGGTGTTTCGTGGGGTTTCTGAGGGGGCCACGGGGGGAAGCGGCGGAAGGCTCACGTATATTAACCCACTCAGATTTTTGACCCCAAAACTGATCCCCCTAGTTCACTCAATGTGCAACCCCGCACATCCCATGTTCCACCTTGCCGCTTCCATCCGTACCACCCTGCAGCCATATTTAGGAACAACGATGATGCCATCACAGGAGAGCAACGAATGTCTTGGAACCCCGCGTTGGACCCACACTGCCCCACAGGTGACGCTGTGGATTCCATCGAGACCGTGATCATCCCCCGTGCCCGTGATCTGGGCGGCTTCGAGGTACGCCGTGCCCTACCCGCGCCACGCCGTCAGATGATTGGAAGTTTCATCTTTTTCGATCAAATGGGGCCAGCGGAGTTTCTACCCACAAAGGGGTTGGATGTTCGCCCTCACCCCCACATAGGCCTAGCTACGATCAGCTACCTCTATCGCGGTCGAATGCACCACAGGGACAGCCTAGGAACGGACCAGTGGATTGAACCCAATGCGGTCAACTGGATGGTGGCGGGAAAAGGCATCACTCACTCAGAGCGAACTGATGATGAAACTCAGAAAGATCCGATGCCCTTCTTTGGTATCCAGACTTGGGTCGCCCTACCAAAGGACCACGAGGACCGTGATCCCCTGTTCCAACACGCCCCCGCTGACTCCCTGCCGTTGATCGAGGGAGAGGGTAAGGAGGTTCGTCTAATACTTGGCAATGCTTACGGTGAACGGGCACCGGTCGAGACGGCTGCTGAGATGTTCTATCTCGATGCAGTTCTTGAAGCGGGAGCATCGATACCCCTTCCGGATGATCATGAGGATCGAGGAGCCTATGTGGTCGAAGGTGAGGTAAGCGTTGCGGGTGAAACCTACACTGCTGGTAAGATGATGGTGTTTCGCCCCAATGATCGGGTGTCGCTAAAAGCTGGACCTAAGGGTGCGCGGGTGATGCTGCTCGGAGGTGAAACGCTAGAGGGGCCTCGGTATATCTGGTGGAATTTCGTGGCGTCCTCCAAGGAGCGCATCGAGGACGCAAAGGAAGCGTGGCGTCGTGAGAACTGGGATAGTAACCCACGGTTCCACCTGCCGGTGGGCGATGATCAGGAGTTTATCCCGCTGCCGGATAAATAGGTTGGCCTTGAGGTCGCTGAACGGGATCGACCGGTTACACGATTGGTTACTGCAGGGATGGCGCATGGTGGTGACCTCCTTGCATGAATGAAGTGGCTGGGACGTTAAATGTCACAGTCACCGGTGAGGCGCTGGACATGGTTGGATTGATTGGGGTGATTGATTGGGGTGGTTACCGGTATCGGTTACACGTTGAGGATCATCTCGAGGTACATCTGATCATCTATTGATCATGATCACCCTGCACCCATCACGGCAGGTTCAACATGATGATATCTCTAAGTTGTAACTTGGTAGGTAGATCACCATACATCCATCACTCTGGGTTCACCCAAGGTACACTGTAGGAGAACTTGAGGTGTACTCTTAGTATACAACTATAGTTTATCCTTGGGTATCTTATCTCTAGGCGTAGGGGTAATTCGATAGCCATAGAAACAAGGGGTTCCAGAGGGTGTGGCTCGGGGTGGCTGTGAGTGGTCGTGAGGTGCATCTCACCCACGTCAATGCTGAGGGGTGCAGCTTATCGTATGTGCACCGTGTATATCCCCGTGCTCTCACACGGGGTTAACTCGGGGTATCTACTTAGGTGATTGATTGATGGTGGTATTGATGGTGGTAATCAACACCTCCCATGCTCATGGTTAACCTTATGTAGAACCCGAGGTTAACTCTAGGTGTAACTCTAGGTGGTAACATAGGGTTTAACCTTGGGTGGGTATCTCATGGGGGAGGGGTTATTATTTGCCCTTGTTTATATGGATTGGCTGCATACCCACCGAGGCATCCCCGATGCTCAACCTCACCCCATTCTTGAGGCGCAGTAAGATGGCGATCCGCTGGTTAGGACCACGACCATCACGGTACACCCTTGCCTCCTCGATCAGCTTCCTGACCCACTCGTTGGCCTCGGGGATGGGCATGAGGACAATCTCAGAGGGGACCGATCCGTGTACTCGGGTGGAGCGGGACACAGCCTGCAGGTTCCGGTGGCACTCTTCGACCTCGGCCTCTGCAGCGATGATCAGACGCTCTAGGGCTGCGTTGGGTCGCCCTGCTGGTCTCTTGCCTGTGGTGGACGCTAGGCGGGCTTGGAGGAACTCTAGGTTCTCCTCGGCTGCTTTGAGTTCCTCTTCCATGGCCTCAGCCTCAGCACTGGTCTCGACCCCGTAGGCCTTCACCACCTCTGGCCAATCATCCATGAGGACCTGATCGATGTAGGTCACAGCCCCGATGTACTTATTGGTGATGATGTCCACGTATGAGACAGACCCGCTGTTGCGCTTGGCCTTCGCCTTGTTGCCCTCAGAGGACCTGAGAACACCCACGAGGCGACCCCTGCATTGCCCCTGCTGTTTCACCTTCACCGTGGCTGCACCGGTCTGGATGCGGTGACGTACACGCCGCTCTGTCTCCTCATCGACAATGCGGGGGTAGTAGTCCTTCACGGTATCGATGATCACCCGTTCCTTCTTGGTCCCCTTGCCGATCTGGAGGGTGCCATAGGGTGTCACCTCACGGACCAGTAGGTAGATCAGCGGTCCTGTCCATTTGCCACGTCCAGACAGCGTTGGGATGCCTCGGTTGCGCAGGTCCGTAGCGATGGCGTTGGTTGGTTCACCGGTGGCGTAGCGCTCGAACAGTTCCTTAGCGACTGCAGCCTTGTCCTTGATGATCGTGAACGACCCTGTCTCCAGTGTGTCCCCCTTGAAGTTGATCCAAGCGGGTACCTTGGTGGTTCTCTTACGTTTCCCCTCGGCAACCTTCTTGGCATTGCTCTTCCATGCAGCCCCTACCCGCTCTGACTTGTACTTGCTCTCTTGGTTGGCTCTCTCGAACCCCACGATCATGGTGATCATATCGACCAGTGCGAGTGGGGAGCCTGCGTGATACATCTTGTTGTCGCTTAGGGTGACCACGTTGATGCCAGCTTGGGTGATCCGCTTGATCAGGAGATACCCTTCCTCGAAGTGCTGACGGGATAGACGGTCTAGGTTCTCCACGATCAGGATCGACCCACTCTCCACAGCACCGGTCTCGACAGCCTGAAGGAATGCGCCCAGCGCACCGAGATCGACGTTGGCCCCCTTGAAGGCAGAGACCCCCAAGTCCTCGAAGGTTTCCGTGGAGAGGTTGTAGCCTTCCCGCTGGCACCACTCCTGTGCCTTCTTGATCTGACGTTCGACTGAGGTGCCTTCCTTCTGGCCCTCAGAGGAGAACCGGACGTAACTGTAGGCGGTGGCGGTCTTCTGATCTGGCATGTTGCTGTGGATGTTCATCTGGTTTCCTTCAGGTTTGCAATAGGACCGATGCGGTCCCTCTTCCTCACTCAGTTATCGTAACACGGGAAAGCAGAGATAGATCAATGACTTACCAAAGAACCTCAGGTACAACCCAACGCTACACACCACCCATAGCACTATACCCCATATAATAACAACACGCTGATCCTTGGTCCCGGCGGGTATCATTTCGGCGATTACTGGCGGATCGGCCTGCCGCTCGAGGTGATCGTCGTAACCGTATCCATCCCCGCGATACTGGTGTTCTGGCCGCTCTGACAGGTGGCCGGGTCGCGCATGGTCCCCACGTTGCCGCTTCATCTTTTCAAAAATACTTTTACCCGGCCTGTGCTGTGTCAGAACGGCCAGATGAACGGAATAAGCGCGGATGCCAATATTCCGATGCTCAGGTTCAGCGGGATACCGACCTTCATGAAATCCGTAAAGCGATAGCCGCCCGGGCCATAGACCAGCGTGTTGGTCTGATAGCCGATCGGCGTGGCAAAAGACGCGCTGGCCGCGATCATGACAGCCACGACCAGCGGGCGCGGATCAATACCCATGGCGCTGGCCAACCCGATGGCGATGGGGGTAACAACCACCGCGACCGCGTTGTTGGACACCAGTTCGGTCAGCACCGATGTCAGCAGGTAGATCGCCCAGACAATCAGGAAGGGCGGCAACAGGCCAAGCCCCGGCGCAATCACGTCGACGATCAGGGCGACGGCACCGGATGCATCCAGCGCCGCCCCGATGGCCAGCATCGCGAAAATCAGCGCCAAAAGCCGCCCTTCAACAAAGGAAAACGCCTCTTCTGCGTCGATACAGCCGGTGACAAGCACCACCGCAACCGCCAGAATGGACAGGAAGAAAATCGGCGCCACACCGAACGCCGCCAGAATGACGATGCCGAACAGCGACGCGATGACAATCGGCGCATGACTGCGCCGGAATGCGCGCGCAGAAGGGTGCGAGACATCCGCCAGTTCCATATCGGCAGCAAGGCGGGCAATGTCTTCTGGCGCGCCTTCCAGCAAAAGCGTATCGCCGACCTTGACCACGACATCATCCAGCTGGCGGCCAAAGCGCTGGTTGCGTCCGTGCACGGCCAGTGGATAGACACCATAGCGTCGCCGCAGCCGCATGGATCCCAGACTGCGCCCTGCCATCTTGCAGGCTGGCGTCAGCAATACCTCGACCGTGGCGGTTTCGACCGCCGAAACCTGATCGACCCGTTTCAGGGATTTGTCGCGTTGCAGGCTTAACAATTCGGTCATCTGCGTGCGCAAGACGACACGGTCACCCACCTCCAGCGTGACGTCCTTTAGATTGCGGCGCAGCGAAACGTCGCCCCGGATCACGTCGATCAGGCGCACGCCTTCGCGTTTGAACAGTTGCACGCCCAGCACCTCGCGCCCGATCAGGTTGCTGTCGGGCGGAATGACCGCTTCGGTAAAGAACTTCATCTGCGATTTGTCAGACAGCAGGTTGCCGATACTGTCCCGGTCGGGCAGCAGCATGGGCGCAATGAACCGCAAATAGATCATGCCCCAGATCACCAGTGCAAATCCCAGCGGTGTCACTTCGAAAATGGTGAACGGCTTTAGCCCCTGCGCGCGTGCAACCCCGTCCACCAGCAGGTTTGTCGAGGTTCCGATCAGCGTCAGCGTGCCGCCCAGAATGGCCGCGTAGCTTAACGGGATCAGCAGTTTTGATGCATTGATGCCCAGGGTACGTGCCAGCTGGATGAAGACCGGTATCATCACCACGACCACAGGCGTGTTCGACACCACGGCCGAAGACAGAACGACAAATGCCATCAGCATCACAATCGCCATCGTCGGATTTGATTTGGCAGTCCGGTCGGCGACCGATGTAAAGGCGTCCAGCGCGCCCGTCCGAACAAGCGCGCCCATGATGATGAACATCGCCGCGATCGTCCATGGCGCGGGGTTTGACAGAACGGTCAGGGCCGCATCATAGGGCAAAACACCCAAGGCAAGCATCAGCGCGACACCAGCGATTGCCACCACCTCGGTTGGCAGGGCCTCGCGCAGGAACAACAAAAACATGATACCCACGACACATAGCGCAACAATGGCACTCGCGGTTTGCGAAAGTTCAAAAATCTGCATCGATAACCCGTTGCTCCGGAACGTCTTTTTTCAAAAGTCCGTCATCACTTTACAGCGCATTGTCGCCCATCGGCTTGGCCGGAGCAAGGATTGCTTTGGGCCGTGGCTGAACCAGAAAAAGGCCCGCAAACATCAGCGCAAGCGCCATCCAGATATAGGGTGAATAGCTTTCGTTCAGCACGATCAAAGACCAGATCACACCAAAACCCGTCACCAGATAACTGACCTGCACCGCAAAAACGGGACCGGCCTTGCCCACCAGCCAGACATAGCCGGCATAGACAAGCACATGGATCAGCGATGATCCGATCAGCGCCCATTCCGCGACACCGTAGGGGATAAACGGATTGATCCACTGCCCGCTGCCCAATGCCAGAGGAAGCGCGATCAGCGCGCCCACAACGGATGCACCAAACAACACTTCGATCGGGTCCAGCCCCGCGGTGCCCCACCGGGCGACGTAATTGCCTTCGAACGCGTAGCAGATGCTGCTTGCCACAGCGATCATAACCCACCAGATCGCGCTACGGTCCGGCAGCGACGCTTCGGGCAGGATCAGCACCATCACACCGGCAAGCCCGAACAGCAGCCCGCAAAAACGGCGGGTGTTGAACTGGTCCTGTCCAAGGGCAAGGGCCATGGGAAAGGCCAGCATCGGGATCAGGGACAACAGGATCGACATGACACCGGCGGGCAGATGCGCGATGGCCTGATAGCTGGCTGAATTTGGAATGACGGTCCCGATCAGCGCGATCACCAGATAGGTTTTGATTTGCGCCCGCCCCAACGGCAATGCGCGCCCGCGCAAACGTGACAGGCCCGCCATCAGCGTTGCCCCGATCACCAATTGCCAGAAAATAAGGCCAAAATGCTGGTGCCCCGTGCTGACCGCGAGTTTGGTCATCGGAATGGTTGCGCCCCATCCCACCCCAAGAAGAACCAGAATGGCGATGAAAAACAGGCGCATGTGCGTCGTCATGGGGCGGCCTGTTGCAACCGTCCGCCAATCCGGACCATCTGCACCTCGCGCGCAAGGCCGGTTTTATCGTCGCTGTCGACAAAAACCCCCGAAAGCGTTGCCTCGCCCGCGGCGGGGGTAAACCGTGCCTTGGGCATACCGGTGATAAAACGGCGCATCGGTTCGCCCTTGTCCATGCCGATCACCGAATTGTAATCGCCGCACATGCCCGCATCGGTCTGATAGGCTGTTCCGCCGTTCAGAATCTGGGCATCGGCCGTGGGCACATGGGTATGGGTGCCGACCACCAGGCTTGCGCGTCCATCGCAGTAATGCCCCATCGCCATCTTTTCAGAGCTCGCCTCGCAATGCATATCGACGATCACGGCGCTGGCCATACCGCCCAGAGGGTGCGATTTCAGTACTGGCTCGACAGCGGAAAACGGATCATCAAACGGGCGTTTCATGAACACCTGCCCCAGCACCTGCAGCACCAGAACCTTGCGCCCGCCCCGCGCGGTGAACAGGCGAAACCCCTTGCCCGGTGCGGATTTGGCAAAATTCAGCGGGCGCAGGATGCGCGGTTCGGTTTCGATGAACTGCAGCATGTCCTTTTGATCGAACGCATGATCGCCCAAAGTGATGCAATCGGCCCCCGCCGCCAACAGCACCCGCGCATGATCGGCACTTAGCCCCATGCCGTTGCTGGCATTTTCACCGTTCACCACGACGAAATCCAGCCGCCATTCATCCCGTATGCGGGGCAAATGCTCCCACACTGCCGCGCGCCCGGCGCGGCCCATTACGTCACCCAGAAACAAACATCTCATGTCGCCCGTCCTAGGGCGGGGGACAGACAAGAGCAATAGAAAGCTGCATCCTCTAACAGCGCTTAGGGCGTGATCACGCCGCGTTCCGTTACGATCAGGTCCAGCGGCTGATCGGTGGGTTCCAGCGGCAATGCATCAGTCTCTTGTGCGGCAAAGGCAAATCCGATGGCCAGCGTCGGGCGACTGGCGCGCAAGGCTTGCAAGGTGCGATCGTAAAACCCGCCGCCATAGCCCAACCGCCCGCCTTTGCGGTCAAAGGCAACCAGCGGCACGATCAGAATTTCGGGTTCGATAAAGTCATCTACGGCGGGCACATTGGCGCCAAAGGGGCCGTCGCGCAGGGCAATATCAGGTGTCCAGCGGCTGAATTTCAGGCGCTGGCCCGCCCCCATGATCACCGGTACGCACACCGGCCCGTGGGCTGCAGCCTCTTCCATGGCGGGGGTTGGATCGATTTCGGTGCGCATGGCCATGTATCCGGCCAGCGGCACCCCGCGATAACCTGCCAGAACCTGGCTTAAATGCCCGGCGGCACCGGGATATGCGGCGTTAAACGCCACTTGACGACGGGCAAAAGCGGCTTTGCGCGCCGCCGCCTTGATCACGGAAAGATCGGTCATAACAACACCATCGAAGCCATACCCAGAAAGGCCATAAAGCCGACCACATCCGTCACCGTTGTGACAAAGGTGCCCGAGGCAAGTGCCGGATCGATGCCGACACGTTCCATGACAACCGGTATCGCAATACCGGCCAGCCCCGCCACCAGCAGGTTGATGATCATGGCCAGCGCAATCACCATCCCCAAAGCGGGCGAACCGAACCAGATCAGACTGACAACCCCCATCATCACCGCAAACACCAATCCGTTGATCAGGCCCACCGCCGCCTCGCGCCGGATCACGCGCCAGATGTTGGAGCCGGTCAAATCGCGGGTGGCAATGGCGCGCACCGCAACCGTCAGCGATTGTGTGCCCGCATTGCCCCCCATCGACGCCACGATCGGCATCAGGATCGCCAGCGCCACAAGGCTTTGCAACGTGCCTTCGAACTGGGCAATCACGATCGATGCCAGAATGGCGGTGCCCAGATTGACAACAAGCCACGGCAGACGCTGGCGGGTGGTTTCGAAAATACTGTCAGACAACGAACTTTCGCCGACACCGGCCAGACGCAGAATGTCTTCTTCGTGTTCTTCATCCAGCACGGCCATCGCGTCATCAATGGTGATCACCCCGACAAGGCGGCCGTTTTCATCAATCACGGGGGCAGAAATCAGATGGTACTGGTTGAACGCATAGGCCACATCGCCCTCGTCCTGATCGACCGGAATGATCTGGAAAACGTCTTCCATGATGTCACGCAATTTGACTTTGCGGGCCGATCCCATCAGACGGCCCAGCGTGACATTGCCTACCGGATGCATGCGTGGATCAACCAATACAATATGGTAGAATTGTTCCGGCAGATGTTCAGAACTGCGAATGTAATCAATAGCTTCGCCAACAGTCCAATGTTCGGGCGCCATGACAACTTCGCGCTGCATCAAACGACCGGCAGAATATTCCGGATAAGACAGGGCCTGCTGCACCGCGACCCTGTCGGCATCGTCCAGCGCGCCCAGAATCGCTTCTTGCTGGGGCTCGTCCAGATCTTCGACCAGATCGACAACATCGTCGCTTTCCAGCTCGCGCACCGCGTCCGCCAGAATCTGCGGGTTAAGAACCGCAATAACTTCCTCGCGGATGCTTTCATCAAGCTCGGTCAGAATTTCGCCGTCGAACTCGCGGTCATAAAGCCGGATCAGGCGCGCCCGGTCATAGGAGTTGATCTGTTCCAGAAGGTCGGCGATGTCTGCGGCGTGCAGCGGCTCCATCAACCGGGTCAGCGTTTCGCGGTCGTCTATGTCCACCGCATAGAGAATCGCAGCAACATCCTTGCGCCCCAACGAATACGCGACTTCGTCGCGCTCGGCTTCCGGGTTTTCGATCTCGTCCGACATTCGCGCGCCCCGCAATTCTTTGTTTGACGGTGTGCCCGCACAATAGGATAAGGCGTGCTGGACTTACAATGGCACCCTTGCCACGTTGCGCAAATTCCCGTGAAGGCTGGCGTGGCACAGAAAGGCAGACGCAGATGACCACAACCGCACTTTTGCTGGGGCAAACCCTGAGCTTTGATGCCGATCCCTTTGCGGTCCCGGTTGCGCAAGCCGCGCGTATCAACACCGATGGCGGCGTTTTGCTGCGCGACGGGCAGATCGAGCAGGTCGGCGATGGTGAAACCCTGCGCGCACAAAACCCGCAGGTGCCGGTTAACGATTACGGTGACAAACTGATTTTGGCAGGATTTGTGGATGCGCATGTGCACTATCCCCAGACGGCCATGATCGCCAGTTGGGGCAAACGCCTGATCGACTGGCTGAACAGCTACACCTTTCCCGAAGAAATGCGGTTTGGGGATGCGGATTATGCCGCTGAGATTGCGGCACGCTATCTGGATATCACCACATCGCACGGCACCACGACAATGTGCAGTTTCGGCACGATCCATCCCACCAGCGTGGATGCGTTTTTTAAAGAGGCTTTGCGGCGCGGCCAGCGGGTGATTACGGGCAAGACCTGCATGGATCGCAACGCGCCGGACGGGCTGCGCGATACGCCACAATCAGCTTATGACGACAGCAAGGCATTGCTGGAAAAATGGTATGGGATGGGGCGTTTATCCTATGCGATCACGCCGCGGTTTTCGCCGACATCCACGCCCGAACAGATGGATGCGGTTGGTGCGCTGTGGGCCGAACATCCCGATTGCCTGATGCAAACCCACCTGAGCGAACAGGTGGATGAAATCGCCTGGGTGAAAGAGCTTTATCCGCAGGCCCGTGATTATCTGGACACCTATGAAGCCCACGGATTGCTGGGGGGCAAGGGACTTTACGGGCATGCGATCCATCTGGAACAGCGCGAAAAGGACCGCCTGCGCGAGGTAGGTGGCGCGCTGGTGCATTGTCCGACGTCAAACACGTTCATAGGATCGGGCCTGTTCGATATGGCAGGGTTGAAGGCGGGCGGCCAGCGTGTCGGGCTGGCCACGGACACCGGTGGCGGATCATCGTTTTCGATGTTGCGCACCATGGCGGCCGCCTATGAAATCGGCCAGTTGCGCGGCACACCGCTGCACGCAGGCCAACTGATATGGCTGGCCACCGCCGGATCAGCGGCGGCGCTGCATATGGATCATCAGATCGGCAACCTTGTCGCCGGGAACGAGGCGGATATCGTCGTACTTGATCTGCACGCCACACCCGCCATCGCCCAGCGCGCAGCCCGCGCCGACGACCTGTGGGAGGCGCTTTTCCCGACCATCATGATGGGCGATGACAGATCAATTGCCGATGTCTGGATCGGCGGCAAACGCGCACAGATCGCCTGACCGCGTCAACACCCCGGCGTGGCCAGAACCATCACCCAGATGTTGTCTGGCGCGCGAAACAGGCCGAATGCGGTTGCCTTGCGGTGCAGCATGTTTTTGCGATGCCCCTTGGATTTGGCCCAACTGTTCATTACCGCGCCCAGTGATGTCTGCCCCTTGGCGATGTTTTCGGCAGCAAAACAATAGCTGTACCCGCCCGCGCGCAGACGATCCCCCAGACCGGACCCGTTGCTGCCGGTGTGGGAAAAGAAGCCTTTGCTTTCCATATCCATGCCGTGCGCGCGTGCCACGCGTTCCAATTCCTGCGAATAGACCACCGGCGCGCGCCCGTTATCGGTGCGATACGTATTCAGTGCGTCCAGTGCCTGTGGGTTCGCAGCCCCCGACACGGCCCACAGCACGGTCATCACCGTGATAATCGCAAGCTTCATCCATCACTCCATCAATTGCATTGCCAGCCTGTTTTGTTTGGCGATCAGTGCGGGCAAATCAAGCGTCGCAATCTGCCCGTCCGTCACAACCGCGCGCCCGTCCACCAGCAAATGTTTGACGCGTGTCGGCCCCGCCAGCAAAAGCGCTGCCGGATCCCAACTTCCCGCGCTTTCAATGCCCGACACATCCCAGATGGCAATATCCGCACGCTTGCCTACGGTGATGCGCCCGCAGTCGGGTCGGCCCAGCACGTCGGCACCGCCGCGTGTTGCAATCTCCAGCGCCTCACGCGCGCTCATCGCGTCGGCCCCGTTGGCGACCCGCTGCAACAACATCGAAAGGCGCGCCTCGGACACCAGATTACCGGCATCGTTGCTGGCCGATCCGTCCACACCCAGACCCACCGGTACACCGGCATCGCGCATGGCGCGCACTGGCGCGATACCCGACCCAAGGCGGCAGTTGGAACAGGGGCAATGGGCCACGCCGGTGCGGGTACGCGCGAACAGATCAATCTCGGATGTGTCCAGCTTGACGCAATGCGCGTGCCAGACGTCATCCCCTGTCCAGCCCAGATCCTGTGCGTACTGGCCCGGGCGGCAGCCGAATTTCTCAAGGCTGTAGGCAATATCTTCGTCATTTTCGGCCAGATGTGTGTGCAGCATCACGCCCTTGTCCCGCGCCAGCAGCGCGGCATCACGCATCAATTCACGGCTGACGGAAAACGGGGAACAGGGGGCAATGCCGACGCGGCACATCGACCCTTCGGCGGGGTCGTGAAAGGCATCGATCACGCGGATGCAATCGTTCAGAATAGCAGCTTCGGCCTCGACCAGATCATCGGGGGGCAGACCACCCGCGCTGACCCCGATGCTCATCGCGCCGCGGGTCGGGTGAAACCGCAGCCCGACGCTGCGCGCGGCGTCTATCGTATCCTCAAGGCGGGCGCCGTTGGGATAAAGATACAGGTGATCGGAGCTGAGCGTGCAGCCGCTGAGCGCCAGTTCAGCCAGCCCGACCTGCGCCGACACGCGCATTTCATCGGGCCCGAACCGCGCCCAGATCGGATAGAGCGTTTGCAGCCAGCCGAACAACAGCGCATCCTGACCACCGGGAACTGCACGCGTCAGGGTCTGGTACAAATGGTGGTGCGTGTTGACCAAGCCAGGGGTCACGACACAGTATTCAGCGTTCACAACCGTGCCACTGCGCGGCAAGTTTGGTCCAATTTCGGTGATCACCCCGTTGCTGATCCGGATATCGCATCCGGCCAATTCGCGGCGCGTGTCGTCCATTGTCACAATGGACTGTGCATTGATGATGGTGATGTCGGTCATAAAAAAAATCCTTCACACTTCGTATGGCCCGCTTCGGTTTGAAGTGTGAAGCTGCATCAACAGAAGACGGGCGTAAGGACTTGATGCGGGCAAATGCTAGCCGATCGTTCCCGAACGCTCAACCCGGTCTAGAACGCCGACAGAATATCCAGTGCCTGCCGGTGAATTTCCGGATTTGCCGCAGCCAGAATGCGCCCGCCATGATGCGCCGGTTTGCCCTGCCAGTCTGTGACCGTGCCACCGGCGGCAAGAATAACACCGATCGGCCCCTGTACATCATAGGCGTTCAAACCCGCCTCGATCACCAGATCGATCTGGCCGGCGGCCAACAGGGCGTAGGCATAACAATCCATGCCATAGCGCACCAGATTGGCCTGTCTCGCCACAGCTTCGAACCCGTCGCGCTCGGGGCGGGAACCGACTTCGGGAAAGGTGGTGAACAGTGTCGCCTTGTTCAAAGGGCGAAAAGGGCGTGTGGAAATCGGGTGACGGCCGCCCGGACCATCGACAAAGGCCTGCCCCGCGCCACCGACAAACCGTTCGCGGATATAGGGCTGGTCGATCACACCCAAACGCGGGCCGTTGTCATCAGACACGGCGATCAGAACGCCCCATGTCGGCGTACCGCTGATGAAACCACGTGTGCCGTCAATCGGATCAAGCACCCAGGTCAGACCAGAGGTGCCCGCCGTCGCGCCGAATTCTTCGCCCAGAATGGCATCTTGCGGTCGCAGGCGGGCCAGAACGGCGCGCATCGCCTGTTCGCTTTCGCGATCGGCAATGGTGACAGGATCGAACCCTGCACTGTCTTTGTTGTCCGATTGCAGGTCATGACGCCGGAAATGCGGAAGGATCGCGGCGCGCGCGGCATCGGCCAGTTCCAGAGCCACGTCCAGCAATTCGCTATCACAATGCGTCATGCGCACGATCTGACACCGCCCCTGCATTATTGCAAGGGCGGATCATTTTGATTGATTGTACCGAAAGGCGGCGTGCTCAGGCCACGTCACTCAGAACACGTGCCAGTTCAAACAGGCGGCGGCGCTGGTTCTCGGGGATCGCGTAATACGACCGCACCAGATCCAGGGCTTCCTTGTCACCCATCAGGTCTGCGGGCATAGAACCCAGTCCCTCGACAGCGGCCGTATGTTCCGCATCCAGCCCTTCAAAAAAGAAACTGACCGGTACGTCCAGTGCATCGGCAATATCCCAAAGCCGCGACGCGCTGACGCGATTGGCCCCGGTTTCGTATTTCTGGATTTGCTGAAATTTGATCCCAACCTGTTCAGCAAGTTGTTGCTGTGTCATTCCCACCAACCACCGGCGATGGCGCACCCGTTTTCCGACGTGAACGTCTACTGGATGTGTCATTGATTTACTCCCTTTTCATTTACTCACTACTTCTTGACAAGCGATGGCCTCACGCGTGTGAGTTTCGTCGTCCCAACCACGAACACTTAATACAAACGGCGTCCCACCTACGCACATCATGGTTCTATTCTACGTTGTTTAAAATTCATATCAAGATGTTTGACACACGATATAGGAGAACGCATGGCGCAAACACTCAATCTGAGGCTGAATAATGGTGCGAATCAACTGGTTTAGCCATTGTTAACCACTGCAACTTTTTGCAGAAACGACCTGTTCAAACAGGGCAATCCGTCGCCAAATTCACCGAAAACCACTAAAAATCAAGGACTCAACCATGCGCGCCTACACGATCAACGCCATTGGAGATCGCCCGCAACTGACCGATATTGCGGTCCCTGAACCGGCGGCGGGACAGGTGCGTATCGACATAAAAGCCTGTGGGCTGAACTTTGCCGATCTGCTGATGCAAAGCGGTACGTATCAGGACACGCCCCCTGCCCCGTTCACTTTGGGCATGGAGGTTTCCGGCGTTGTTTCGGCGTTGGGGCCAGACACCAAAGGCGCACATATCGGCGACCGGGTGGCGGTTTTTGGCGGTCAGGGCGGGTTGGCCGAACACGGGTGTTACGATGTATCGCGCCTGTTGCCCCTGCCCGACACGATGGATTTTGAGACAGCGGCGGCGTTTCAGATCGCCTATGGCACCAGTCATGTTGCCCTCGGGTATCGCGCCCGTCTGCAACCGGGCGAAACCCTTCTGGTGCTGGGCGCGGCCGGCGGCGTTGGTCTGACTGCGGTTGAAATCGGAAAGCAGATGGGAGCCACCGTGATCGCCTGCGCGCGGGGCGCGGACAAGCTTGCCATTGCGCAGGCAGCCGGGGCGGATCACCTGATTGATACCAGCAGCGCCGATCTGCGCGCCGAGGTGAAGGCCCTTGGCGGTGCGGATGTGGTCTATGATCCTGTGGGCGGCGATCTGTTTGATGCCGCATTCCGCGCGTGCAAACCGGAAGCGCGCATTCTGACCATCGGGTTCGCCAGCGGCGGCGTTCCCAAAATTCCGGCCAATCACCTGCTGGTCAAAAACATATCGGTTCTGGGATTCTACTGGGGCGGCTACATGTCGTTCAAACCGCAGGTTATTATCGAGTCTCTGAACGAGTTGCTGGCGTGGCACAGCCAGGGCAGGATCAAACCGCATATCAGCCACACCCTGCCGCTGACGCAGGTGGCCGACGGGATGGAGCTTTTGCGCAAGCGAAAATCGACCGGCAAGGTCGTGATCACCATCTGATCCTGTACCGGCACCTGACTAGACTGCGCGCAGCTTTGCGTTTGGTTCGCTGTTTGCAAAGGCGCGGCGCAACAGGCCGGCCATCGCATTGATGACTTCGCCCTTGCGTTCATCCGCGCCGTAAAGGTTGATCTTTTGCACAGGCAGGTCCGGCAGCACGCCGCCATGGTCGATCTGCGTGAGGTGGCCGGGTTCGGTGCCTTCGATCACGGAATGCACGGCAAGATCGGCCGTCACTGTTGCTTCGATGGTGCGATCGGATTCCGTATCGACCGCCATTTCCCAGTTGATACCCGCCCCGTCCAGTGCCTCGATCACCCGCGGGCGGAATGTGCAGTACCGGCAGAACGCGATGCGCAACGGGCGCTGGCGCCATGCAGACCCGCCCGGCGCGCCGATCCAGCGCAAGGGGCGTTCGGCAATGGTTTCTGCCTCGGCCACTGCATCGTTTTCGGTGGTCAGGATCAGGTCAAGCTCACCCTTGGCGAATTCTTCTTTCAGGCTGCGGGTAAACGTGGTGACCAGTTGCACGCGCACACGCGGAAACGCGACATTGAACTGTTGCAGCACGCGGGGAATGGCCGGATAGACGATATCCTGCGGCACGCCGATTGTAATTGCGCCTTCGAACGCCTGATCGGTAAGGCGGGTGATCACCTCGTCATTCAGGGAAACCATGCGGCGTGCATAGGTCAGCAACTGTTCCCCCGATGCGGTCAGCGCCACGGTGCGCCCCGATCTGTCCAGCAGGTCCAGCCCCAGCATGTCTTCCAATCGCTTGAGCTGCATCGACACGGCAGATTGCGTCAGATGCAGGAACCCCGCAGCCCGCGTAACACCGCCAGTATCTGCCACAGCCACGAAAGACCGCAGAGTCGTTACATCCAGATTTCGCATCATCACAATCCTTGATCAATGTCGTCACAAACATTCGTTTTTAAAATGAAGCACGGCTTGCCATATAGATCAAGTAATTTGATGAAACCCCGATGAAATATTCCGAATGAATGAAAGGACAGTGGAAATGACCTTTTCACACGCTCTGCACCGCCCCACCGGATTTGCCCGCTCTTCCAGCGCGTCTGGCGCGACTTTCCTGCGCCGTATGTACGACACATGGCGGCAGCGTCAGGTTCTGCGCGATCTGGACATCGATGCCCTGAACGACATCGGCATCAGCCGCAAGCAGGCGCAGGCCGAAGCCCGTCGTCCGATCTGGGACGCGCCACAAAACTGGTGCGCCTGAATCATCTGCCATTTGGGCCCATGACGGGGGAAATCCCCCGTCATGCACCATTCTCGCAACGGTTGTGGGTCTTTTCTGACAATTTTGCGCAGGTTTGGCCCCGAAAACGCTTGAAAAGCCGGTGCAGACCCCCAATATCTGACAAGCAATGCGGTCGGAGTGTGTCCGGCACCGCTGATGTGTCTTACTTGGAGGTTCCAAATGGCTGAACTGAACACAATCCGGACAGCGGCCGGTTCCGTCGCCGCTGATATTGATGCGGGTCTACGCGCGCATATGAACAAGGTCTACGGCACGATGTCCGTAGGCATGCTGATCACCTTCGCTGCGGCATGGGCGATTTCCGGTCTGGCCGTCACCGCCGACCCAAGCGCCGCCGCCGCACAGATCGGCCCTGACAAATACCTGACATCGCTGGGCGCCGCCCTGTACCTGTCGCCGCTCAAATGGGTTGTGATGTTCGCTCCGCTGGCCTTTGTTTTTGGGCTTAGCGCAATGATCAACAAAATGTCCGCAGCGACTGCGCAAACCACGTTCTACGCGTTTGCTGCCGTTATGGGCGTTTCGATCAGCTCGATCTTTCTGGTATTCACCGGATATTCGATCGCGCAGATCTTTCTGATCACGTCGATCGCCTTTGCCGGCCTGTCGCTGTATGGCTACACCACAAAGAAAGACCTTTCCGGTTGGGGTACATTCCTGATCATGGGCGTGATCGGTCTGATCATCGCGTCGATCGTGAACCTGTTCCTGCAGTCGGGCCCGATGATGTATGCGATTTCCGCCATCGGTGTTCTGATCTTTGCCGGTCTTACGGCCTATGACACGCAGCGTATCAAAACCGAATATGTGGCCCACGCCGCACATGGCGATTCTGAAT
This sequence comes from Sulfitobacter sp. JL08, assembly GCF_003352045.1. NCBI lineage: Bacteria > Pseudomonadati > Pseudomonadota > Alphaproteobacteria > Rhodobacterales > Roseobacteraceae > Sulfitobacter > Sulfitobacter sp. JL08. The sequence goes on along the minus strand of NZ_CP025815.1, from coordinate 954,743 downwards.
GGCTGGGCAAGGCCGCCATCATGGGCGCGCTGAGCCTGTATCTGAACTTTATCAACATGTTCATGATGCTGCTGCAGTTGTTCGGCAACCGCGAATAACGTCACCTGATATCCGACACGACAAGGGCCAGCCGAAACGCTGGCCCTTTTTCGTTCTGTAACACCACACATCCTGCGCCGGGCATTTGCGGCTTCCGGGTTTCGGTCGAAGTCCCTGACCTTGGGGACCAGTGTCAGAAACGTTTTTCGCCTCGGAAACGCCATTATTTCAAGGTTTCTTGAACCCAACGGCCATTCACCGGGAGATTGCCAATTGAAAGATCGAAACGACAAGTCAGAGGAGGCATTGCCAATACTCAAGCGAGGCTTCCTTGAAAAGTTCATCAATGACTTGAAGTCGCTTGCAATCGGCGTCTGCATCGGTGCTGTCTTGGGTTTGATTGCAAGCTATTTTCTGGGGATTTCGGCGCAATCCGGATTGAAGATCGGCGCTTTGACCGGCGCAATTGTCGCCCTTCTGAAAGGGGCCATTGCCCCCAAAATCAACTTTGATCAGCGCCCCCCTGACAAGGGTCCCGATTCCTGACCGGTCACCGGCTGTCATATTCGCAGAGGGCAGTTTTGCGAAGGGATGACAAAGGCGCAATCTTAACCTATTTCCCGAGCACTGGCCCAACTCTTGAATGAAGGAATGTGCTTTATGATTGCCTATGTCACCGTTGGCGCAGATGACTTGGCAAGTGCGGAACGCTTTTATTCTGCCTTCCTGCCCGCCCTCGGCTATAGCCTTGAAGAATACCAAGGAGATTTGAGTTACATTCCACCGGCACAACCGGGTCAAAAGCCGACTTCACCCGATTTCTATGTAAAAGCCCCCTTCAACGGTGCCCCTGCTTCATCCGGGAATGGGTCTATGGTGGCATTTGAAGTACCCGGCCAAGTCAAAGTGCGTGAGCTTCACGCCGCAGCACTTGCCGCTGGTGGAGTTGACGAAGGCCAGCCTGATTTCCGTGCTTCGTACGGCCCGCACTTTTACGTTGGCTATCTTCGCGACCCGCATGGAAACAAGATCGCACTGTTCTGCGATAATCCCGATGAACCCGGACGCGACGATTGATACCGGACATTGCTGACTTTGGTGCGGCTTGCGGCATCCGGCACAGTGGACTCTGACCCGTCATAAGCTGCCATTTGCGCAGAGGACGGGGGTGCTGGGCGAAGCAAAGACCGGTTTCGAATTCAACCACCGAAGATTTCGTTCCACCGCTTGAGAGACGATCCAGACCAAACGTCCTCAAACTTGTAAAATTCATCAAAGCTGGGAATGTCCGGGTGCAATGGAACCCAAGGCTGTTTGCTCGACGTGAAGATTTGAACATCCGGTGGACACCTAGACGGGTCGTCCAAAGTGCCGACACGGACATACGTCAACTTGCCCAGTCTGACCAAATAGCTGCTGAAGACAGCGGTTCCGCAGCTTGCACATCTGGTAATGACCTGCCCTTTGCCACTTGGCGTGGGGAGGGTGTGTTCGGTCGTAGCGCCCTCGCAGATCACGCGGTCAGCTTCGATGATCGCGTTCAATACATATGCTGCCCCGGTTTGCTTTTGGCATTCCTTGCAGTGACAGCAATGCACAATCATCGGATTGCTTGTCATTTTGTAGGCCACTTTCCCACAACCACAGCTTCCCGAATGCTCTTTATGTATCATTCGATTCATTCCACGAGATTGTAATGTTTGATTGATCTGGATTCGACCAGTTCAGCTTCCGCAGGATCTACATGGGCATTTTGGTAATCTTCGCCGACGAAAGCTTTGAGTGACGCGAGATCTTTCCACACCATCACGAAGCTGAATTCCCTTGGTGTGGCAGAATGCGGAGCACCTGGCAGCACCTGCACAATCCCGTCTGTTTGGCGCATCAAAGGAATGGCCGTGTTGTGAAAGAAAGAGCTGAACTCTTTTTCTTTACCAGGTTTCGTTACAACCTGAAAAATGCGCATGATCATGCCAAAGCCCCTTTTCCTTGGGCTCTTGCCGAATGACTGCCTCATAAACCAGTGTAGCACATCACAGGCAAAAAATCTGCAATCAGCCCATGGACTGCCATTTGCCGTGTGATACCGCCACGGCTGCGCGGCAGGCCAAGCTGACATTTCGGATGTTCCGTGTTAGGTTCCGGAAAACGGAGATTGCGGAATGACGGAACGCGTAACCGGTGGATGCAAATGCGGTTTGGTCCGCTACGAGGGCGTTCAAGCGGATGCGCCCATGTTCCGCTGCCATTGTCGTGATTGCCAGCAGCTGACAGGTTCGGGACATGCCGAGATGATGCAGCTTGATCTGGGTTCGTTTTCAGTCAGTGAAGAGTACAGAACCTATGAAATGCGTGGTGGTTCCGGTCAGTCGACTTATACCGGGTTCTGCCCCAGGTGCGGATCCCAGCTTACCCGGCGTAGTGAACGCGCAAGCGGCCGGATTTATGTCCATGCCTCTTCGCTGGATGATCCGGCAAGATACACTCCGGATAAATCGATTTATTCAGATGCGGCGCAATCCTGGGACAGAACGTCGATCATCAACGCGCAATAAGGGTGCGGCCCTGCTGACGGGGCTGTCGGGGCTGCCAAAACCGCACCAAACAATCGCAAGGCACAAACAAAAAGGCCACGCAGGATGTCTGCATGGCCTTGTCTACACTGTCCGGTTTCGGAAAGGCTTATTTGATTTTGCCTTCTTTGTATTCGACATGCTTGCGGACCACGGGGTCATATTTGCGCACAACCATCTTTTCAGTCATGGTGCGTGCGTTTTTCTTGGTCACATAAAAATGGCCTGTGCCCGCAGTCGAATTCAGGCGGATTTTGATTGTGGTTGGCTTCGCCATGATAACACTCCTGCGCCGGGGCATTGCCACCGGGTAAATTCGTATGAAGCCCGCGTTTTACGCAGGCGCGGGTCCGAGTCAACCCTGAAACGTGATGGGCTGCGCGCATAACCGCACAAACCCCTTAAAAAAACGCGCGGAGAGCCTGTAAGCCGGATTCTGTCCCCCGCGCGAACGCGGATGGATGACCATTCCTCTTGATGCCGTGTTGCCACGGCACCTCTAGCTGCCAACCCGACCCTTCCGGCTAAAGCGGCCTGCGGCGGTATCGGTTGCCCGACCAGCCCGCGCAAGGGTCCTATTTGGCATTGCTCCCGGTGGGGCTTGCCGTGCCACCCCTGTTGCCAGCGGTGCGGTGGGCTCTTACCCCACCGTTTCATCCTTACCTTTCCGGGGAAAGGCGGTTTCATTTCTGCGGCGCTGTCCGTCGGGTTGCCCCGCCCGGGTGTTACCCGGCACCGTTGCTTTAGGGAGTCCGGACTTTCCTCGGACGGGTTGCCCCGCCCGCGGCCATCCAGCCCTCCGCGCAGAACCGCACTTAGGCAGTGGCGGGCGTCCGGTCAATCCCCGGTCTGTGCATGGCGATCACGAAGTGCAGGCCGGTGTTTCGATCAGGGCCGTCGCCTGATCCGAAAAAACCGCCGCAAAATCCATACCATCGCGTGTCAGCGTCACAGTGGCACCGCTGATTTCCGCATCACTGACCGTAATTTCGCGTCCGCCGGTTGTGTCGTCCACGTCTATGGTGAACGCCACGGGCTGGTTCGCGATCATGTTCTTTAACCCGATGTTCAGGACGGTGTCGCCATCGCGCACCTCGGGCAGGGACGACACAAGGTCTTGTCCGGCGACCAGAACGAAAGGCTGGAACACGTCGACTCCGGCCCCTGCCGGGGTGACATCAAAAATCAACCCCGCAAGCGAACCGGACAAATCGACGGTCAGCCCAATGGGGCCGTTCAGGCAGTGATCTGTCGACATAAATGTGAATCTGTCGGTCGGCGCGCCTTCGTCAAAGCGCACGATCACGTCCGCAACCACCGGTGTGGCCAACAGCGCGCCTATGACTGCTCCTGATATAGTTTTCATCTCATACGTCCGGCTTGTGAGTTTCTGACTGACCGGAAAACTGGTGCGGCGCGGCGATAAATCAACCGCGTGTCAAGCGTTTCCAACTGACACAACACGCATGTCGTCTGAACACAGCGGCCCCGACGCGCCCGGACGAAAGCGCAAGCGGACGGTTTCAAGCAACAGATCATCGGCGATATCGGACGTATAGCCGATCCGCTGCGCTGCCTTGCGAAACTGTTCTGCATCCGGCGCGCTGGTCTGCATGCCCGCTTGTGCGGCCAGCCCCTGACGGGCCAGACGCTGCCAGTCGAATTTCGGGCCGGGGTCTGCCTTGCGGCCCGGGGCCATATCCGAATGACCGATAACGCCGGCTGCCGGAATGGCCCAGCGTTTCATAAGCACGGGCAGCAAGTGTTCAAGCGCGTCCATCTGCGCAGCGGCAAAGGGCGTTGCCCCGTCATTGTCCAGTTCGATCCCGAAGGAGCGCGAATTGACGTCCCCCCGCCCCTGCCATTCTCCGGCCCCGGCATGCCAGGCGCGCATGGATTCTTCGACCATCTGGGTGATGCTGCCATCCGCGCCGATCAGATAATGCGCCGAGACTTCGCAATCGGGGTTACACAGCCGGTCCAGCGCGGCCTGCGCGCTGTTCATCGCCGTATAATGCAGAACGATCAGGTCAGGCTGCAAACCGTCGCGGCGCGGCCCGAAATTGGGCGACGGGCGCCATATCGTGCCGGGCGCGCGGATCAGTTGCCAACCGCTGCACGAAACGGCGCTGGATCCCATCCACAGGCATAGCCATCGCCATCCGGGTCCAGCCCCTTGCGGTCGCGCTGCGGGCCGCCCGCATTCAGGAAATCGACCTGCGCCAGATCGGGCGAGGCGTATTTGGCGCAGTTGCGCTGGAATTTGGATTGCGACGCTCCGGCACGGTTATAGACGCGCGTGCCTTTGGGGTTCGAGGTTTGCAGCGCATAGGCCACCACATTGGGCTGGGTGCTGGCGCTGCGCGATGGCAGTTCGGTCGGCTGGATCACCTCGTATTGCGCGCGGTTCTGCGCCAGACGCTCGGCATCGCTTTCAATCGTCTGCTCGGCGCTGACGGCTGCAAAATCGTTTTCGCTGGAAATGCCCGGATTGCTCAGGATCGCGGGGGGCGGATTGGACGGGCTTGCCTCAAGCGGAGGCACACCGGAATTGGCCGATGTCGCGGCAAGGGCGGCGGTGGTTTCCGCGGCAATATCCGCATTGGGCGAGGTTTGCGCGCTGGCAAATGGGGTCGGCGCGATGGATTCTTCGGAAATTGCATAAGGCGATGGCAGGCCGGGGTTGGCCAGCGCCGCATCACGGGCGCGCTGTTCCTCGCGCGAGGCCGGGCCGCTATCGGGCACAGGAGGAGAGCACGCAGCCACTGTGGCTGCGACGATCACCGCAAGAATTGAACGCATTCCGACTGCCCCGCTGATACCCGTTTTCACCTGATTGACGCCCGATTTACCACCATTTCGAAGGTTTGGCCACAAAGCCTGCCGCCTGTTCCAGCGCATACGCGGAATTGAGCAGATCAGCCTCTTCCCAGGGGCGCCCGATCAGTTGCAGGCCCAGCGGCAACCCTTGGGCGTTCAGCCCCGTTGGCACCGCAATGCCCGGCAATCCGGCAAGGTTGACCGTCACGGTAAACACGTCGTTCAGATACATCTGGACCGGATCGGCATCCACCATTTCCCCCAGACCAAACGCCGCAGACGGGGTGGCCGGTGTCAGGATGCTGTCGATCCCGTCGGCAAACACGTTTTCAAAATCGCGCTTGATCAAGGCGCGGACGCGGCGGGCGCGGTTGTAATAGGCATCGTAAAACCCCGCCGACAGCACATAGGTGCCGATCATGACGCGGCGCTGCACCTCGGGGCCAAAGCCTTCGGCGCGGGTTTTTTCATACATTTCGGTGATGCCGTCGCCCTGTGCCAGCGTCGCGCGGTGGCCATAGCGCACCCCGTCATAGCGCGCCAGATTGCTGGACGCTTCGGCGGGCGCGATCACGTAATAGGCGGGCAAGGCGTATTTGGTGTGCGGCAGCGTGATATCGACGATCTCGGCCCCTGCATCGCGCATCATTGCGATGCCTTCGGCCCAGAGAGTTTCAATTTCTTCGGGCATTCCATCCATCCGGTATTCTTTCGGAATACCGATTTTCTTGCCCCTGATATCGCCCGTCAGCGCGGCTTCGAAATCCGGGACCGGCAGGTTGGCAGATGTGCTGTCTTTGGGGTCGTGGCCGCACATGGTGCCCAGCATGATGGCCGCATCGCGCACCGATTTGGTCATCGGGCCCGCCTGATCCAGCGAGGATGCAAAGGCCACAATCCCCCAGCGCGAACAGCGCCCGTAGGTCGGCTTGATACCGACCGTTCCGGTAAAGGCTGCCGGCTGGCGGATGGAACCGCCGGTGTCGGTGCCGGTGGCCGCCAGGCACAGATCGGCCGCGACAGCCGCCGCAGACCCGCCCGATGATCCGCCCGGTGTCAGCGCCGCGTCATCATTGCCGCGCCGCCACGGGCTGACCGCGTTGCCATAGGTGCTGGTTTCGTTCGACGATCCCATGGCGAATTCGTCCATGTTCAGCTTGCCCAGCATCACCGCGCCCGCATCGGCAAGGTTCTGGCTGACAGTGGATTCGTATTCCGGCAAAAAGCCCTGCAAGATCCGGCTGCCCGCCTGCGACGGTACGCCCTTGGTGCAGAACAGATCCTTGATCCCAACGGGCAGACCACACATGTCCGGTGCATCGCCTGTGGCCAGTCGCGCATCGGCGGCGCGGGCACGTTCAAGCGCCAGATCGGGCGTTTTGTGGACAAAGGCGTTCAGCGCGTCAGCGGCATCGATTGCATCAAGACAGCTTTGCGTCAGTTCGACCGACGTGACCTCTTTGGCGCGCAGCGCATCGCGCGCGGCCGCCAGACCCATTTTGTTCAGATCAGACATCATTCAACCACCTTGGGAACAGCAAAAAAGCCTTCGCGCGCATCCGGCGCATTGGACAGAACCGCGGATTGCTGGTTGCCGTCTGTCACCTTGTCCTCGCGCAGGGGGGCGTGCATGGGCGTGACCGACACCATCGGTTCTATCCCGTCGACATCAACCTCGTTCAGTTGCTCGATAAAGCCGAGGATGGTGTTGAATTCCGAAGCCAGTGCCGGCAACGCCTCGGGCTCGACTTTGATCCGGGCCAGTTTCGCCACGCGCGCGGCGGTGTTTTCGTCGATGGACATGGAACGCCCCTGTGTTGTGTCGGTTCAGCGCCGTTTACCGCCCTGTCCGGCGCGCTGCAAGCCAATCCGGCCTGTCCACGCGCCCCAATGGGCGAACAAGCGGCTTGCATCCCGATGGTATTCCATTTTTCATTGTTCTGTCAGGTTCGCACCAACCCCGCAGGAGGAAACGATGAAAATCACATGGCTTGGACACAGCAGCTTTCGAATGGAAATCGGCAACCAGATTCTGCTGATTGATCCGTGGATGACCGGAAACCCGATGTTTGAAGGCCATGACGCCGGTGCCGCAACCCAAGATGCCACCCATATCTTGCTGACGCATGGCCACGGCGATCACACCGGTGATTGTCTGGTCATCGCGCGCGAAAAGGGCATTCCGATTGCCGGGATTTACGATCTGATGAGCCATTGGGAAGCGTCAGAGGGGGTTGAGACCGTTGGCTTCAACAAAGGCGGCACCGTGCAACTGGGCGATGTGGCCGTAACGATGGTCAACGCGGTTCATTCTTCGTCAGTCGGCAGTGATGCAGGGCCGGTCTATGCCGGATCCGAAGCGGGCTATATGATTTCGGCAGAGGGCCACACGATCTATGTCACCGGCGATACGGATATCATGGCGGATATGGAATGGATGGCTGACATTCACGCCCCCGATATCGGCATCTTGTGTGCCGGAGGGCATTTTACGATGGATATGAAACGGGCCGCCTATGCGGCCAAACGGTATTTCAACTTTAAAACCGTCATCCCCTGCCACTATCGGACCTTTCCCTTGCTGGAACAGTCCGCGCAGGTCCTGATCGACGGCTTGCCTGACGTCGACGTGATCAAGCCGCAGGTGATGCAACCCATCGCGCTGTAAGAAAAAGCAAACGGATCCAACCGGCACAGGTATCTGGTTTCAGGTGCGCCGGCCCACAAACGGACGGCGCGGTGTATCACCCCAGGAAAAGGTGATACACCAGTGCGCAGACGACCAGTGCAATTACAGTTGCTTCGGCAATTTCGCCAAAACGCTCTCGCGTGGTCATGGTATGCTTCTTGCGGATTGCAAAGGGATCATACTCTCCGTCTCGATGCAGTTCATTCATTTGAAAATCCAACTCACTCGTTACTAACATCCCCAGTATTGAATAGGTTCTTGGTCGGAATAAGACTGTTTCTGGGTTTTTTCGAAGGGCAGGTACATCTTGGTAAAGTTCTTTTTAATCATTTAATATCAAATATTTATAGCAAAATTGTCCAACCTTAGTGTAAAAACGTACACCTTTAAGTCTACTAATTGACACTTTTCACCCACCCTTTATAAATAACCCATGCTCGTTGGATATTTTGTTTACCAGTTCCCCGCGTGTTGTTTGTGTCTGTAACCCGTTCTTGTTTTGAAAGCCTTCGAGTATGACTTTGTTAGCCGCGTACGTCGCCATTTGTCGCAAAGCCTTGTCCAAGCCAGCGTCATTTGCGACGTACGCCGACATTGACCTGTCGGTGCCCTATCGCCCAACACCTTTCATTGATGTTCCGGCTGTGCTGATCGCTACTGCGGCGTTTTCGATCGTTGTGATCGCGTGTTCCAAAAGCGTGGAATTCCTGATCTAGGGCTGGTGCCCGCTAATCACCCGTTCCGCTTCCTTGCGAAAAACTCTTTCAGCAATTGTTCCGATTCCGGTGCAGCGATGCCGTCGTAAACATCGGGCACGTGGTGGCATTGCACATGCGAAAACACCCGCGCACCATGCGCCAAACCCCCAGATTTTGGATCAGCGGCGCCGTAATACAGACGCGCGATGCGGGCGACGCTGATGGCGGCCGCGCACATGGCGCAGGGTTCCAGCGTGACATACAGATCATGCCCGACCAGCCGTTCAGAGGCCGCCGCCTTGCACGCCGCACGCAGCACCAGAATTTCGGCATGCGCCGTCGGATCGTTCAGTTCGCGTGTTCGGTTGCCTGCGCTGGCAACAACCTGCCCGTGCGGATCGACAATCACCGCGCCCACCGGCACTTCGCCCCGCGCTGCGGCCGCACGTGCTTCCTTCAGGGCCAGCGCCATATGTGATTTGAACACCATTCCCCTGTCTGGCCCGCAATGGGCGCTTTCGCAAGTGGGGCAGATCGGATAAGCCCGCTTCATGACACAATCTTCCTCTTCCCCGCCGGGCGACCGGATTGCCAAGGTACTGGCCCGCGCCGGCGTTGCTTCGCGTCGCGAAGCAGAGCGTATGATCGAAGCAGGTCGTGTCAGCGTGAATGGCACCAAAATTGACCGTGCCGCCCTGAACGTAACGGAATCGGACAAAATCACCGTTGATGGCAAACCACTGAATGCCCCTGAACCGGCGCGCCTTTGGCTTTATCACAAACCTGCAGGTCTGGTCACAACCACGCGTGACGAACAGGGCCGCCCCACGATTTATGATGATCTGCCCGAAGACCTGCCCCGCGTGATGAGCGTCGGGCGGCTTGATCTCAATTCAGAAGGGTTGCTGTTGCTGACCAATGACGGCGCGGTCAAACGGCAACTGGAACTGCCCAGCACCGGCTGGCTGCGCAAATATCGCGTGCGGGTCAACGGGCGGCCAACCGATGACACGCTGGAACCGCTGCGCAAGGGTTTGAATGTGGCCGGGGACAGGTTTCTGCCGATGACTGTCACGATCGACCGCCAGCAAGGCGCGAACGCATGGCTGACTGTCGGACTGCGCGAAGGCAAGAACCGCGAAATCCGGCGCGCTATGGAAGATGTCGGATTAAGCGTGAACCGGTTGATCCGCATATCTTATGGTCCGTTCCAGTTGGGCCAACTGAAACCCGGTGCCGTGGAAGAACTGCGCCGCCGTGTGGTGCGCGACCAGTTGGGGCTGGATCACGCGGATGACAGCGGCAATGCGCAGAAAAAACCGAAGGCCGTGCGTCACAGTTCCACTAGGCGCGCCACCGGTAAACCCGAAACGGAAGGGGCAAGCACCCGAACCGGTGCACCGCAAAAAAACAGACCGCGCAAGACGCGATAAGACCAGCCGGGCCACAAAACGCCCGTTTGAATGGCATAATCCAACACCATTGCGCGCGTTATCCCGCTTTTGCCAATCTATACCGGTACTTCCCCCTAGAAAGCGCGGGCCGCTTGGCTTACTTCTATCTTTGCAGATCAGATGAGGCGCAACATGTCAGGGGCTGGCATCCGCAAAATCACATATGCAGCACTGCTTGTGCTGCTTTTTGGCGTTTCCACCGGCTGGCTCGGGGGGTTGTGATCCATGGCTAAACGGTTTGGTGGCAAGTACAGCCCCGACGCTGCAGAACCAGACCAGCCGTTGCCACGCAGCCAGTTTGATGGCGCAAGGGTCGATCCGGCGGGCGCGCGCTCGAACCTGTTGTTTCTACCGGGCGTGTTGCTGGTTTTTCTGTCACTGAATGACGGCGCAATCGGATTATCAATCGCTCTGATCGCGGCTGCGGTGCTGACGCTGGCCGCGTGGCTGTTGCGCGAAGGCCTGCGCGCGCAGGCGGCCTATGACGCCCGCAAAGTGGCACGCCGCCCTGCATTTCCGCGCAAGATGGCGGCAAGCGTCCTTACCGGGATCGGCGTCACGCTGGCCGCTTACAAGGGCGAACACAGCCTGCCCGATCCCAGTCTGATTGCACCGTTTCTTTATGGCATCGCCGCACTGGTTCTTCATTCCGTCAGTTTCGGGTTCGATCCCCTTAAGAACAAGGGCATGGAAGGGGTCGACACCTTTCAGCAGGACCGCGTCGCACGCGTTGTCGACGAAGCCGAAAAACATCTGCGCGCCATGTCCGATGCGATTGTGCGCGCAGGCGACCGCAAGATCGAGGCGCGCGTCGAAACGTTTCAGAAAACCGCACGCGATCTGATCCGCACGGTCGAGGAAGACCCCCGTGATCTGACCGCAGCGCGCAAATACTTGGTGGTGTATCTTCAGGGTGCGCGCGATGCGACCATCAAGTTTGCCGATGTCTACAGTCGCACCCGCGATCCCAAGGCGCGCGCGGATTATGTTGCCCTGCTGGATGATCTGGATCAGAATTTTGCCGCCCGCACCCGAAAATCGCTGCTGGACGACCGCAGCGACATGACTGTTGAAATCGAGGTCCTTCGGGATCGTCTGAAACGCGAAGGCGTGCGCGTGAAATAGCGCCCGCCGTTTTACCAAAGGAAGTGTCCCATGTCCGATACCGTCCGTCAAAAGGCCCAAAGCGCCGCCGAGCTTGTCGAGGAAGTGACCGCCGTTGTCCTGCCCGAGCCCAGTCAGGAAATCGTTCCGCTGGCCAAAGCCGATGCACCGGTCAGCGCCGAAATCCGCAAACGGATGGACGAAATCGATATGGAAGACACCAATTCGATCGTGTCCTTCGGATCAGGCGCACAGGCAGAATTGCAGGAAATCAGCCAATCCATGCTGGCGGACGTACGCAACAAGGATGTCGGCCCTGCTGGCGACAGCCTGCGCGATATCGTCACGACGATCCGGGGCTTTTCGGTCAGCGAACTGGATGTGCGCCGCGACCGGTCCTGGTGGGAAAAACTGCTGGGCCGCGCTGCCCCTTTTGCAAAGTTCACCGCGAAATTCGAAGAGGTACAGGGCCAGATCGACAGGGTCACCGACGATCTTCTGGGGCACGAACACAAGCTGCTGAAGGATATCAAATCGCTGGATATCCTTTATGATAAGACCCTTCAGTTTTACGACGAACTGGCGCTGTACATTGCCGCCGGAACCGAAAAACTGGAAGAACTGGATGGCACGCTGATCCCGCTCAAGGCATCCGAGGTGGAAAAGACACCCGAGGCCGATCAGGTGATGGCCGCGCAGGAATTGCGCGATCTGCGATCGGCGCGCGACGATCTGGAACGGCGCGTTCATGATCTGAAACTGACCCGGCAGGTGACGATGCAATCGCTGCCATCAATCCGGCTTGTTCAGGAAAACGACAAGTCGCTGGTCACGAAAATCAACTCCACTCTGGTCAACACTGTGCCGCTTTGGGAAACGCAACTGGCGCAGGCCGTTACAATCCAGCGCAGCGCCGAAGCGGCCACAGCCGTACGCGACGCAAATGATCTGACCAATGAATTGCTGACCGCCAATGCCAAGAACCTGCGCGACAGCAACAAGATCATCCGGCAGGAAATGGAACGCGGCGTTTTCGATATCGAGGCTGTGAAAAAGGCCAATGCGGATCTGGTGGGCACGATCAATGAAAGCCTTGCGATTGCCGACGAAGGCAAGGCCAGACGCGCGGCCGCCGAAATCGAACTGCAAAAAATGGAAGCCGAGTTGCGCGACACTCTGGCCTCGGCCAAGGCGCGGCGCGACGGTTTGGGTGATACCGCCGGAACTGCGGTACCGGGTTAAACGGCCAGTGGATGTGAGCGCAAGAATTCCCGGATTTTCGCGGGTTTTGCGAACCGGCGCCATCATGGTGGCGCTGGTGGCGATGTCGTCTTGTGATCTTGCACAATTGCCGGCACCAACGGCGCCCCCGCCGCGCCCGTCGGCCCCCACCGATACCGGCGTGGCGCGCGGTCCGTCGGACGAAAGCCTTGCGTTGACGCGGTATTATGCCCGTGTGCAGAACGACATGCTGGTGCGCGGATTGTTGCGCCAGGATGGCGGAGGGCCGGACACGCCGTTCAGCGCGGACGATCTGGCCCGGAATTTCGAGCGTATCGCGTTTTATGACGAATATGTGCGCGGGGCCGGCCTTAGCCGCGGGGGCGGCGCGCAAAGTGCGCTGCGCCGTTGGGGCGGGCCGGTGCGTATGCAGGCCGTTTTTGGCAAATCCGTTTCAAAAGACCGCCAGGACCGCGATGTGGCCGAAGTGCAGAACTATGCCGCGCGGCTGGCACGGATCACCGGCCATCCGATTTTCTATTCGTCAAACAACGCCAATTTTTTCGTGTTCTTTCTGAACGAAGACGACAGGCCCGATGCGCTGGACCAGATCCGAGATATCGTGCCCGGAATATCCGAGGAGTCGGTGGACATCTTCCGCGACATCCCGCGTTCGATCCATTGTCTGGTCGCCGCCTTTTCCGAAAGCGGCAATGACCAGAATTATACCACGGCCATCGCGCTGGTGCGCGATGAACACCCCGATCTGCTGCGCCGCTCGTGCATCCACGAGGAACTGGCCCAGGGGCTGGGGCTGGCCAATGACAGCCCGCAGGCACGGCCATCGATCTTCAATGATGACGACGAATTCGCCCTGCTGACAAGCCAGGACGAATTGCTGCTGAAAATGCTATATGATCCCCGCCTGAGCCAGGGCATGAGCGCAAAGGAGGCCGCGCCTGTTGTCCGCGTGATCGCGGGCGAATTGCTGGGTGATAACTGACACGAAACCGCGACGAACACAGACACATAAAGAGGACCGCACGCCATGGGCATTTTCGACTTTCTGACCGGAGAATTCATCGACGTTATCCACTGGGTCGACGACACCCGCGATACGATGGTGTGGCGTTTCGAACGCGAAGGCCACGAAATCAAATACGGGGCCAAGCTGACGGTGCGCGAAGGTCAGGCGGCCGTGTTCGTGCACGAAGGCCAGCTGGCGGATGTGTTCACGCCCGGGCTTTATATGCTTGAAACCAACAACATGCCGATCCTGACCACGCTGAACCACTGGGATCACGGCTTCAAATCCCCGTTCAAATCCGAAATCTATTTCGTGAGCACGACACGGTTCAACAATCTGAAATGGGGCACCAAGAATCCGATCATCTGCCGCGATCCCGAATTCGGCCCCGTGCGCCTGCGCGCCTTTGGCACCTATTCTGTGCGGGTCACCGATCCGGCCCGTTTTCTGGTTGAAATCGTCGGCACCGACGGCGAATTCACTATGGATGAAATCAGCTTTCAGATCCGCAACATCATCGTTCAGGAGTTTTCGCGGGTGATCGCGTCCTCGGGCATTCCGGTGCTTGATATGGCCGCCAACACCGCCGATCTGGGCAAACTGGTCGCGGCCGAAATTGCGCCACCCGTCGCCGCATACGGCCTGTCGATCCCGGAGCTTTACATTGAAAACATCTCGTTGCCGCCAGCTGTCGAAGACGCGCTGGACAAGCGGACCTCGATGGGGCTGGCGAGTGATCTGGGCCGTTTCACCCAGTATTCGGCCGCCGAAGCCATGACCAATGCCGCCAAGACACCGGGCGGCGGGGATGGTCTTTCTGCCGGGCTGGGCGCGGGAATGGGCATGGCGATGGGCGCGCAGATGGCGCAGCAAACCGGCCCCTGGGGCCCGGTTGCGGCCCCGCCCCCGCCGCCCGCGGAACATGTCTGGCACATTGCCGAAAACGGCCAGACAAAAGGCCCCTTTTCCAAGGCGTCGATGGGGCGCATGGCAACGGACGGCACGCTGACCCGCGACAGCCTTGTGTGGACCGCGGGGCAGGACGGCTGGATGCGGGCGGAAGACGTGCGCGAACTGGCCCAGTTGTTCACTATCCTGCCGCCGCCGCCACCACAGATCTGACCGGTTCTTTTTGCTGAAAATACGGAAATCCGAACGTCTGCATCATGCCTGACCCCCGCGACAGCAGCGCCCAACCCAGCGAAGCGTCCCACAGGTTTCCTTGCGAAAACTGCGGCGCGGATTACCGGTATGCGCCGGGCACAGACACGCTGATCTGTGATTTCTGCGGTGATACGCGTACCATCGCGCAATCCGGCGCAATTGCACCGGCCATTCGCGAACTGGATTTTCGCGCCGCACTTGATCAGAACCTGCCCGATGTCGAGATCGAGGAAACCCGCGTCAGCCAATGCCCGAACTGCGCCGCACAGGTCGAATTCCGCGAAGATGAACACGCAACGGAATGCCCGTTCTGCGCCACGCCGGTGGTCAGCGGCACCGGGCTGAACCGGCATATCAAACCGCGCGGTGTGCTGCCGTTCGGGTTTGACGAAACCATCGCGCGCAAATCCATGACAGACTGGCTGGGGCGGCTGTGGTTCGCGCCGGGCGGATTGCAGCAATACGCGCGCAAGGGGCGGCGGATGCAAGGTATTTACGTGCCCTACTGGACGTTTGATGCCGATACCCGATCCTCTTATCGCGGGGAACAGGGGACCGTCTATTATGTGACGCGTACGGTCGTGCGCGATGGCCGCCGCGTGCAACAACAGGTGGCCAAAGTGCGCTGGCGGCCCAAATCGGGCCGGGTTGCGCGGTTTTTCGACGACGTTCTAGTGCTGGCCTCAACCAGCCTGCCGAAAACCTTTACCGACGCGCTGGAACCCTGGGATCTCAGCGCGCTGGAACCTTATCGCCCTGAATTTCTGGCCGGGTTTCGCGCCGAGGCCTATTCCGTTGAACTGGCCGACGGCTTTGAGCAGGCGCGCACCTATATGGACGCGATCATCGCGCGCGATGTCAAATTCGATATCGGCGGCGATCGACAGCGCATCCACGCCATCGAAACCGCAGTGCGCGATGTCACGTTCAAGCATATTCTGCTGCCGGTCTGGCTTGCCGCTTACAAGTACCGTGGCAAGACCTACAGGTTTGTCGTGAACGGGCGCACCGGACGGGTGCAGGGCGAACGGCCCTATTCGGCGATCAAGATCGCATTTGCGGTGGTTGTCGGCGCGGTTGTGGCGGGTGCGATCGGTTATCTGATGGCGCAAAACCAGTAAGAAATGGCGGCAGACGGATCACCGCCCGCCGCCCGATTTGGGTTTTACCCGCGCGAAATTTCAATGCGTTTGGCCTTTGGTGCATCGCCGGCCACCGATTTTTTTGCCGTGATCGTCAGAACACCGTCTTTCATTTCTGCCGTCACCGCCTTTTCATCGGCATCCGCCGGAAGCCGGAACGAGCGCCGGAAGGCACCGTATTGGCGTTCACTGAAAAACCATGTGTCGCCACTTTTTTCCGTGCTGGTCTTTTTTTCGCCGCGCACGGTGACAACTCCGTCTTCAACGCTCAGGTCCACGTCTTTTTCATCAACGCCGGGCAATTCCATATTGATGGTATAGGCGGCATCCCCTGCCGATGCTTCGGCGGCCGGGCTAAGCCAGTCTGCCACCCGCGATCCCAGCGCGCGGAAGGGATCGTAAAGCGAGGGCCACAAACCGGCATGTTCCGTTTTCTCAACCATGAACTGTTCTCCTTTTCCTGATTGCGGGCCAAGCATATCGCGAGTCGCATGTGTTGATTTTGATCAGGCGCAAATCGGCGTTCGGGACCGGCTTGCAAGCCCGCGTGTGGCAGGACAGAGTGGCACGACTTTATTGCCAGGAAACGTGAAATGCCCGATCCTTATGAAACGCTGCTGTCGGTCTTGCAGGCCCGCTGGTCCTGCCGGGCGTTTTTGCCCGATCCCGTGGACGGCGCGGACATTTCCCGCATTGTTGAGGCTGCGCGCCATGTTCCGTCATGGTGCAATGCGCAACCCTGGCAACTGGAAATCACCCGCGGCGCAGAAACCGACAGGTTCCGCGCCGCACTTTACGCGCACGCAGAGCATAACCCGCCCGCACCGGATCTGGATTGGCCAACGCAATATTCGGGCCGGTACAAGGATCGCCGGCGGGCCTGCGGCTATCAGCTTTATGATGCGGTCGGGGTCGAAAAATCGGACAGGGCGGGAACGGCGCGGCAAATGATGCAGAATTACGCCCTGTTCGATGCGCCACATGTGGCGATCCTGCACAGCCCGTCCGAACTGGGTGCTTATGGCGCCATGGATTGCGGCGGCTTTGTCACTGCGTTCACACTGGCGGCGCAATCGCTGGGCATCGCCACAATTCCGCAGGCCGCCGTTGCTGCGTTTGGCGGGTTTCTGCATGATTATTTTGATATTGCCGATGACCGGCTTGTGCTGTGCGCGATTTCGTTCGGCTATCCGGACAGCGGGCATCCCGCCAACACATTCCGCACGGAGCGCGCGGATGTCACCGACATCGTGCGCTGGCACGGATGATCAAGCCCGTGCCATCCGCCCGAACCGCAACCCGAAAGGATGTTTTGTGCGTGCATTGATACAAAGGGTCAGCCAAGCCCGCGTAGAGGTTGATGGCACCATCATCGGCCAGATCAAACACGGGCTTCTGGTGCTGGTCTGTGCCATGCAGGGCGATACCGAAGAAAGCGGCGCCAGGCTTGCCTTGAAAATCAGCAAGTTGCGGATTTTTCGCGATGATGCCGGAAAGATGAACAAATCCCTGTCGGACGTGGGCGGGTCGGCATTGATCGTCAGCCAGTTCACACTGGCCGCGGACACTTCCCGCGGCAACCGGCCCGGATTTTCGTCCGCGGCACCGCCTGAAACGGGACAGGCGCTCTATGAAAAATTCAGTGATCAGATGGCGGAGTTGGGCATACCTGTCGCCACTGGCGCGTTCGGTGCGGACATGGCCGTCACGTTAACCAATGACGGGCCGGTCACGTTGTGGTTGGAGGTTTAGGTGGCACATTCGGGAAGCGGCGCAAATGACGGGCCTGAAACACCTATGAAACCCCATGGCGCGCGCGCCACTGTCCGGGCTGTCTGGCAGGCCGGCGTCGATGCGGTGGGGGGCGAACAGGCGGTGGCGGCAGCTTTGCGCACCTGCCCGGCGCCTGCGCCCGACCAGATCATCGCCGTGGGCAAGGCCGCAGGTGCCATGGCGCGCGCGGCCATTGATCATTTCCAAACCGGCTGTCCAACGTTGGTGGTCACGAAATACGGACACGCAGCGGACCTGCCGGATCACGTCACCCTGATCGAAGCGGGACATCCGGTGCCGGACCGGAATTCGATACTGGGCGGCCAGGCGCTGAAAGATACGGTCGGCGCCATGGCCCCGGACAGCCATCTTATGGTTCTGGTGTCGGGTGGTGCATCAGCCCTGGCCGAATTGCCGCGCGACGGATTGGACCTTGACGATCTGGCACGCGCGAACCGCGAAATGCTGGCCGCCGGCCTTGATATTCATGCGATGAACCAGCGGCGCAAAACGCTGTCGCAGATCAAGGGCGGGCAATTGTTGGCCGGGTTTTCGGGACGGTCCGTGACGGTTCTGGCCATTTCGGATGTGCAGGGCGATGATATTGGGGTGATCGGGTCCGGTATCGGGGCAGTTCCGCAAGGCGCGCCCTTTGCCGCAGACATGACCGTTGTGGCCAGCAACCGTGTTGCGCGCGATGCCGCGATGCATAAGGCTGCAGCACTGGGCCTGCCGAGCGTGGAAAACAGCGAAATACTATATGGCGATGTCAACGATATCGCAGCAGCGCTGGCCCCGCGCCTGATCGCATCTGCCAAAGGGATATCCGTTTTCGGCGGCGAACCGACGGTTGTGCTGCCCGACCCCGCAGGGCAAGGCGGGCGCAATCAGGCGCTGGCCCTGTTGCTGGCACGCGAGATTCAGGGGATCGAGGGGCTGACGATCCTAGTGGGCGGAACTGACGGAACTGATGGCCCGACCGATGCAGCCGGCGCAGTTATCGACGGCGCGACATGGGGGCCGGGCGCGGATGAGGCGCTGGAACGCGCCGACAGCGGAACCTGGCTGGACCGGCGCGGCGCACTGGTGCGCACCGGCCCGACAGGCACCAACGTGATGGACCTGCTGGTCGCGTTGCGGGCTTGACAGAATCTGTACGGCACACAACCGTCTGCGGATGACCAGAACACCCCCTGCCCCCGCCCCGAACGCGCTGCGCGACATCGAAGAGCTGCCAGATCTTGGTATTACCCTGTCTGACGGCACGCGCCTGTCCGCCCGCGTCTGGCGGCCTGTGGATGCCGGTGACCATCCGGTGCCTGCCATTCTGGAATACCTGCCCTATCGCAAGCGCGATGGTACCTGCGCGCGGGATGCCCTGACGCATCCCTATTTCGCGCGGCGCGGTTATGCCTGCATCCGCGTGGATATTCGCGGCAACGGTGACAGCCAGGGCCTGATGGAAGATGAATATTCCCCGCAGGAACTGGCCGATGGTGTCGAAGTAATCAACTGGCTGGCTGCGCAGGACTGGTGCAGCGGCAGCGTCGGGATCATGGGGATCAGCTGGGGCGGCTTTAACGGATTGCAGATCGGCGCGCTGGCCCCCGATCCGCTGAAGGCGATCATCACGCTATGTTCCACGGCAGATCGTTACGCGGACGACATCCATTACAAGGGCGGCTGTCTGTTGAATGAAAATCTGGGCTGGGGGGCAACGATGTGGTCCTATTCCAGCCGCGCGCCCGATCCGGCGCTGGTGGGTGATGCCTGGCGCGAGATGTGGCTGGAGCGGCTGGAAAACGAACCGTTTCTGCCATCGGTCTGGCTGCGCCACCAACGGCGCGATGCCTATTGGCAGCACGGGTCCGTGTGCGAGGATTTCAGCGCGATCAAGGCGGCGACGCTGGCCATTGGCGGCTGGGGCGACAGTTACAAGAACACGGTGCCGTTGCTGGTCGAAAACATGACTGCGCCGATCAAGGGCATTGTCGGGCCGTGGGTACACAAATATCCGCATTTCGCCGTTCCCGAACCGCGCATCGGCTTCCTGCAAGAGGCGCTGCGCTGGTGGGATAAATGGCTTAAGGGCATCGACACCGACGTGCAGAACGATCCTGATTACCGCGCCTATCTGATGGACGGGGTGCGCCCGAAAACATGGTATGATCATCGCCCCGGACACTGGATTGCAGAAGACAAGGGTGCAACATCGCATCTGAATACGGCTGCCTATCACCTGACGGATACCGGGCTGTCCCAAAGCGAAGGCCCATTGAATGCCGTTGTGGCCTCACCGCATCATTGCGGCGGATCGGCGGGGGAATACTGTGCGATCTGGCTGGGGCCCGAACTGCCTGGGGATCAACGCGCGGACGATGCGCTGTCGGCGTGTTTCACCTCCGCCCCGCTTGGCGCGGATCAGGACATTGTCGGTGCGCCGCGCGTTCACCTGACGTTAAATGCGGACAGGCCGCAGGCACAGATCGCGGTCCGCCTGAACCACATCCATCCTGACGGGGCCAGCACCCGCATCACCTATGGTGTGCTGAACCTGAGCCATCGCGAAAGCCATGCACAACCGACCGCGTTGAAACCGGGCACGCCCTACACCATCGCACTCGATCTGGATCATATCGCCTATCGCGTGCCGGCCGGGCATCGCATCCGCGTGGCGGTGTCGTCGGCCTATTGGCCGCTGATCTGGCCATCGCCGCAAACCGCCACCTTAACGCTGTCCAAGGGGCACATCGATCTGCCGTTGCGCCCGTCCGGTGACAAGGATGAATGGGGGTTTCCCCCTGCAGATGCGGATGCCCCGTGGCAATACCGGACCCTGCGCGATGAAAGCCACATCCGGCGCAGCGAAATCGATCACCAGACCGGAGAAGTGCATCTTGTGGTAGAAGATGACTTTGGCAAGGTCGAAGATGCCGAGCATGGCATGATCGCCGGATCGATCGCGCGCGAACGCTGGACGATTCACCCCGGTGATCCGCTTTCGGCCCGCGCCAGCCTGCACTGGAGCGATGAAATGGAGCGCGGCGACATAAAATTGCGCACCGAAACCTATTCTGAAATGTGGTCCGATGAATCGAATTTTTACCTTACCGCGCGTCTGATTGCCTTTGAGGGCAACGAAAAAATCTATGAACGCGATATCGAAGACCAGATTCCACGCGATCAAATGTAGTTTAGGCTGTATCGAAACCTGCCAATAAACCTTGCGGGATGCGACAAAATCGGCAAACTTGATTCATCACTCAATAAAAACCGCCAAAAACGGCGGACCTATCAACCGGGAGTACTCCATGAACGACGAACTAAAGTATCTATCCACGCGCGCCGTAAAGGGCCTCATGTCACGCCGTGAATTTATGGGCAAAGCAGCCGCAATGGGTGTAAGCGCCGTTGCAGCAAGCACCATGTTTGCAAATGCCGTCAAAGCGGCCGGACCTGTCAAAGGCGGAACATTCCGCATCGGTGTGCAGGGCGGCGAATCCACCAACAGCCAGGATCCGGCACTTTGGGCATCCGATGTGCCAATCGCCGGCGGCAACCACTGGGGCGAGACTCTGGTCGAGGTTGGACCGGATGGCGAAATCGAAAATCTGGTCGCCGAAAGCTTTGAAGGATCCGCGGACGCTAAAACGTGGCGCTTCAAGGTGCGTCAGGGCATCGAATTCTCGAACGGGAAATCCGTTACCGCCGAAGACGTCATGCGCACGATGGAGCGCCATACAAACGAAGATTCCAAATCCGGTGCGCTGGGTATCGTACAGGGCATCGAATCCATGCGCGTTGACGGCGATGTGTTCGAACTGACACTGGGTGTCGGCAACGCCGACATGCCGTACCTGATGGCCGACTATCACCTGAAAATCCAGCCCGATGGCGGATTTGACGATCCGACAGCGGCAATTGGTACTGGCCCCTACAATCTGGAAACCGACGAGCCCGGCGTGCGCATGACATTCTCGCGCAATCCGAATTATTGGGGTGGCGATGCGGTTGCGCACTATGAAGCCGCCGAAGTGATCGTTCTGAACGATGCAACGGCCCGCACCGCGGCGCTGCAATCGGGTCAGGTGGATGCGATCAACCGTGTAGAACCAAAGATTGCCAAACTGCTGGATCGCGCGCCCAATCTGGCGGTGCGCAACGTTTCCGGCCGCGGCCACTATGTGTTCATCATGCATGTCGACACGGCCCCGTTTGATGAAAACGAACTGCGCCTTGCATTGAAACACGCGATCAACCGTCAGGAACTGGTCGACAAGATCCTGCAGGGCTATGGCGGCATCGGGAACGATATGCCGATCAACGCAGCCTATCCGCTGTTTGACGAAACCATTCCGCAGCGTGCATTCGATCTGGCGAAAGCGGCCGAGCACTACAAGAAATCGGGCCATGACGGATCGCCGATCATCCTGCGCACCGCAGATGGCGCGTTTCCGGGCGCTGTGGATGCCGCGGCGTTGTTCCAGCAATCTGCACAAGCCGCAGGAATTCCGCTGGAAATCAAGCGCGAACCCAATGATGGGTACTGGTCCGAAGTGTGGAACGTGCAACCGTTCTGTGCGTCTTACTGGGGCGGACGCCCTGTACAGGACCAGATGTACACGACGGCCTATCTGTCGACCGCAGACTGGAATGACACGCGCTGGAAACGGCCCGATTTCGACGAGATGCTGCTTTCCGCACGCGCCGAGTTGGACAAGGCCAAGCGCAAGGAAATCTATTCCAAAATGGGCCGCATGATGAACGAAGAAGGCGGTTTGATCCTGCCGATGTTCAACGACTTCATCGACGCGGTGTCCAACGACGTTCAGGGCTGGGAACCCGATCCCAACGGCCCGATGATGAACTGGTACGGGTGCAAGAAGACCTGGAAAGCATAAGGGCTTCGATAGATGCATCCCATCTTGAAACTGGTAGCTCAGCGCCTTGCGCTGAGCGTCCTCCTATTACTTGCCGCATCGGTTCTGATATTTGCCGGAACAACCATTCTACCCGGCGATGTGGCGCAACAAATCCTTGGTCAGTCGGCAACCCCTGAGAGCCTTGCCAACCTGCGCGAAGAACTGGGCCTGAACGACCCGCCATTGACCCGTTATTTTGCTTGGCTGGGCGGGGTGTTGCAGGGCGATCTGGGAACGGCCCTGACCAATGGTCTTGATATCGCCACCGCCATGGGTGAACGGCTGAGCAAGACATTGTTTCTGGCATTCTGGGCCGCCATTATCGCGGTGCCACTGGCGATTTTGCTGGGCCTGATCGCGGTCCGCTACAAGGACCGCTGGCCAGACAAGTTGATTTCCAGCATTACGCTGACATCCATTTCCATACCCGAATTCATGATCGGCTATATCCTAGCCTTTTTTATCGGCGTGAAACTGGGCTGGGCGCCGTCTGTCGCGCTGATATCGGACAGTATGGGCCTGCTTGAAAAACTTCATGCCATTTCCCTGCCCATTGCCACGCTGACGCTGGTGGTGCTGGCACACATGATGCGCATGACCCGCGCCGCCATCCTGAACGTGATGCAGTCGGCCTATATCGAAACCGCCGAACTCAAAGGTCTGTCGGCCTTTGAAGTGATCCGCCGCCATGCGTTTCCCAATGCTGTCGCCCCCATTGTCAACGTGGTGATGATCAACCTTGCCTATCTGGTTGTCGGCGTTGTCGTGGTCGAGGTGGTGTTCGCCTATCCAGGCATGGGGCAGTATCTGGTGGATCACGTTTCCAAACGCGACGTGCCTGTTGTGCAGGCCGGCGGGTTGATCTTTGCCGCGGTCTATATCGGGCTGAACATGATTGCCGATATCGTTTCGATCCTTGCCAATCCACGTCTGAGGCATCCGAAATGAAGAATATACCTCTTGCCGCTATCATCGGTCTGTTTTTCACCGGTCTTTACTTCCTCATGGCGATTTTCGCGCCGCTGATCGCGCCCTATGGCCTTGCCGAAGTTGTCGGCGATGTCTGGGAGCCGTCTTCGGCCGAACATTTGCTGGGCACCGACCAGATCGGCCGCGATCTGCTAAGCCGTATGATCTATGGCGGGCGCACAACCATCTGGATCGCCACGATGGCCACTATCCTTAGCTTTGTCACAGGATCGGTACTGGGCTTTATCGCGGCGGTGAACGGCGGCTGGATCGATCAGGTGCTGTCGCGCTTTGTCGATCTGATCATGTCCATTCCGTCGCTGATCTTTGCCCTTGTGGTGCTGTCGGTCATCGACACCACCGTGCTGGTACTGATCCTGATCATGGGGCTTCTGGATTCCACTCGGGTGTTCCGGCTGGCGCGCGCTGTCGCCGTGGATATCACCGTTATGGATTATGTCGAGGCCGCGCGCCTGCGTGGCGAAAAACTGATGTGGATCATCTTTCGTGAAATCCTGCCCAATGCCCTGTCACCGCTGGTGGCGGAAATGGGGCTGCGGTTCATCTTTATGGTACTGTTCATCTCGACACTGTCGTTCTTGGGCATCGGGGTGCAACCCCCTGCGGCCGATTGGGGCGGTATCGTGAAAGAGAACAAGGAAGGGATCAACTTTGGCATTGGCGCGGCGCTTTATCCTGCGGTTGCGATTGCCACGCTGGCCATCTCGGTCAACCTTGTGGCCGACTGGATTCTGAACCGGACCACCAGCCTGAAAGGGGGCCGCGGATGACCGAGCCACTCGTAAAAGTCCGAGGCCTGAAAATCGGCGCCACGATCTATCCCCCAGGGGAAAAACCGCGGGACATCGAAATCGTGCATGGCGTCGATTTCGATCTGGAAGCGGGCAAGGTTCTGGGGCTAATCGGCGAATCCGGTGCCGGCAAATCCACCATCGGTCTGGCCACGATGGCCTATGGGCGGGGTGGTGTGGAAATCACCGGTGGCGAAGTGTTCGTGAACGGGCGCGATATCCTGAAATCCGGCATTCGCGATGTGCGCAAACTGCGCGGGTCGGAAGTGACCTATGTTTCGCAATCTGCCGCCGCGTCGTTCAATCCGGCCAAGCAGATCATGGAACAGGTCACAGAGGCCGCGATCAGTCAGGGCAAGTTCGGCAAGAAAGAAGCCGAGGAACGCGCTGTCGAACTGTTTCGCAAGCTGGGTCTGCCGGATCCCGAACACATCGGCAACCGCTATCCGCATCAGGTTTCCGGCGGGCAGTTGCAGCGCTGCATGACAGCGCTGGCGCTGTGCCCCGAACCCGATCTGGTGGTGTTTGACGAACCCACCACCGCGCTGGATGTGACCACCCAGATCGACGTTCTGAAAGCCATCAAAGAGGCGATCAAGGACACCGGCGTTGCCGCGCTGTACATCACCCACGATCTGGCCGTCGTGGCGCAGGTCAGCGACCATATCATGGTGCTGCAAATGGGCGATATGGTGGAATACGGCACCACCGACCAGATCATCAACGCGCCGAAAGAAGACTATACCAAAGCGCTGGTATCGGTGCGTTCGATCGAACACGAGGAAAAGAAACCCAGTGGCGATCCGGTGTTGAGCGTGACCGGGATCACCGCGCGCTATCGCGGAACGCCCTTTGATGTTCTGCACAACGTCACGGTTGATCTTGATCCCGGCCAGACCCTGGCCGTTGTCGGCGAAAGCGGATCGGGCAAATCCACCCTTGCCCGTGTGATCACCGGCCTGCTGCCGCCCCGCGAAGGCACCATTGAGTTTTCCGGCCGAACGCTAAGCCCTGATCTGCGCAGTCGCACCAAGGAAGACCTGCGCGAATTGCAGATGATCTATCAGATGGCGGACACGGCGATGAACCCGCGCCAGACGGTCGGAACGATCATCGGGCGTCCGCTGGAGTTCTACTTTGGGCTGAAAGGCGCGGAAAAGCAGAAGCGCATACAGGAATTGCTGGACGAAATTGAACTGGGGCAAGGATTTCAGGATCGCTATCCCGCAGAATTGTCCGGCGGGCAAAAGCAACGGGTGTGCATCGCGCGCGCGCTGGCGGCCAAACCCAAACTGATCATCTGTGACGAGGTGACATCGGCGCTGGATCCGCTGGTGGCGGACGGCATTCTGAAATTGCTGCTGAACCTGCAAAAGATCGAAGATGTGGCCTATCTGTTCATCACCCATGATCTGGCCACTGTCCGCGCCATCGCGGATTCGATTGCCGTGATGTATCAAGGGCATGTGCAGCGCTACGGAACCAAATCCAAGGTGCTGTCACCGCCGTTTGACGATTACACTGATCTTTTGCTCACATCGGTCCCCGAAATGAAACTGGGCTGGCTGGAAGAAGTGATCGAACATCGCAAGATGGAAAGCGCGGGAAACTAGGGGTTACAGGGCGGGCGATCCCGCCCGCCTTTTTACATTGGCAAGCTTGTAAAGATGCGGCAGGGTCCGGCGCAACACCAGACCGGAGAGCGCCATGACCACAAAACTATTGCTGATCATCATCGACGGAGTGCCCTATCGCAACTGGCGGCGTCTGTTTGGCAATCTGGAAGGCTGGGTCGACAGCGGCGATGCCCGCGTGTGGACGCATCGCGCCGTTTTACCATCCACATCGGCCAGTTGCTATGCGTCGATCCACACCGGCGTATCCCCGCAAGTGCATGGGTGTACAGGCAATGGCAACGTGTTCCGCCTGAAACAGCCCGATATTTTCAGTCAGGTGCGCGCCGCTGGCGGCACAACCGGCGCTGTCGCACATTCGTTCTGGTCCGAGTTCTTCAACCGCCACCCGTTCGATCACGTGCGCGACGTGGAATATGACGAACCGGACAGTGCAACCATCAATCACGGGCGGTTCCACACCATGACGGGCTATGGCCATGACAACCAGATGACCCCCTGCGATCTGGACCTTTTTGCCAGCCTGACCAATCTGTGCCAGCGGTTTGATCTGACCTATGGCATGCTGCACACCTGCACGCTGGATTCCATGGGGCACCGGTTTCATCACGAATGCGATGAAATGGATCATGCGTGTTTTATGATGGATGAAATGCTGGCGCCGTTCATTCCGAAATGGCGTGATGCAGGATATGAAGTGATCGTGACCGCCGATCATGGTCAGGACGAACGTGGCCACCATGGCGGGCGATCCGCGCTACAGCAGGAATCGGCTCTTTACTATTTTGGCGATGCCGAAGGGCCAAACAAAAGTACTGTTATCGATCAGTTGCAGCTGGCCCCCACGATTCTTCGGCGGCTGGGCGCACCTGTGCCCGACACCATGAAGGCCAAACCGTTTCTGAAATAACACAATCGGTGGCGGGCGCATAACCGCCCGCCCTTTGCGTGGATCAGGCTGCCCATTCCCAGGGTCGCGTAAATGCCCCCAGAACGGTGTTAATCTCGGCTTCTTCCGCGCTGGCGGATTTGTCGATCTGTGCAACCAGTCCGCGTTTCTTGTCGTCAATGACTGACACGACACGCGCCGAAACACCGGCCTTTTCCAACGCTTCGTTGTAGATACGGGTGATCGCGTTCTTGCGCAGGTCCGGCTTGAACACCTTGCCAACGGCGGTTTTGGGCAATTCATCCAGAATGGTGATGTGTTTTGGCTGTGCCGCGCGTTCGTGAACATGCACTTTGCAATGCTGCATCAACTCTTCCGGGGTCACGCTGGCGCCGCCAACCAGTTCGACAAAGGCACAAGGCAATTCGCCGGAATGGGCATCTGGTTGTCCGATGGCACCGGCAAAGGCGACCGCAGAATGGCCCAACAGGGCCTCTTCGATCTCGGCCGGATCAATGTTGTGGCCGCCGCGAATGATCAGATCCTTGGCGCGCCCGGTTATCCAAAGATAACCGTCTTCGTCCACCCGCCCCAGATCGCCTGTGCGCAGATATTTGTCACCGTAAAACAGATCAATGTTCTTTTCCGCCTCGGTATATGTATGTCGTGCAAAAACTCCGGGGTTGGAAATGCAGATCTCGCCGATTTCATCGACATCGGCCTCAAGCAGCCCGTTGGGCGTGCCTTTGATGATCTTCACGTCCGTGTAGGGCAGCGGGATCCCGATCGATCCGACTTTCTTCAATCCATCGGTCGGATTGCAAGACACAAGACAGGTTGCTTCGGTCAGGCCATAGCCTTCGACGATGGTGACGCCGGTCGCTTCTTCGAAGCGGCGGAACAGTTCCAGCGGCAAAGGCGCCGATCCGGAAAACGCGGTTTTAACCGTGCTGACATCCGCATTCACCGGGCGCTGCATTTTGGCGGAAATCGCGGTGGGCACCGTGATGATAAAAGTGATTTTCCAGCGTTCGACAAGTTTCCAGAAGTTATCGAACACGCCTTCGCCGCGATAGCCCTGGGGTGTCGGGAATACCACGTGCGCACCGCTGGACACCGCTGCCATCAGGATGACGTGGCAGGCAAAAACGTGGAACAACGGCAGCGGGCACATGATGTTATCCTGTTCGGAAAACAGCAGCGTATGGCCAAGCCAGCCGTTATAGATCAGGCCGGAATACTTGTGCTGCGCCACTTTGGGCATGCCGGTGGTGCCACCGGTGTGAAAATAGCAGGCCACCCTGTCCT